>ONKY01000092.1 GCA_900318585.1 uncultured Prevotellaceae bacterium | reverse complement strand
TCTTACCAGTACCTTCCTGGAGATAAACGCGAGCTACAGAGCTCTTGCGACGACCGATTGCATTGATTACTTCCATAATCTCTTTTAAATCTTTAATCTTTAATAAATCTTACTTGTACTGGTTGATGTCGATAGCCTTCGGCTTCTGGGCCTCATGCGGATGCTCGGTACCCTCATAGATGTAGAGGTTCATCAGCAGGTGACGGCCGAGGGGGCCTTTGGGCAGCATACCCTTCACGGCGTGGCGCAGGAACTTCTCCGTTCCGTTGGGACGCTTGCGCAGCTCGGCAGGCGTCTGGAAGCGCTGACCACCGGGATAGCCCGTGTAGCGGGTGTAGACCTTGTCGGTCTCCTTCTTGCCAGTAAATACCACCTTATCGGCATTGATAAGGATAACATTGTCGCCGCAGTCAACATGCGGGGTGAAAGTAGGCTTGTACTTTCCGCGGAGCAGCTTGGCTACCTTCGATGCGAGGCGGCCCACCACCTGGTCGGTGGCGTCGATGACAACCCACTCCTTCTTTGCTGTTTCCTTGTTCACGGAAATAGTCTTGTAACTTAAAGTGTTCATCTTAACCTTTTTCTTTTTTCTAAAAAACAGTTTTACTTCTTTGTAATGGACGCACACAAACCCACATCCGAGGTCTAACGCTCGGCTGCAAGTCTAACGAATGCGTTGAGCTACTGATTCACGAACCGTTGTGCCCGGCCAAAGACACCACTATTCACACAATATCTCACGGGGATTCTAAGCCTCTCCCCTAAATCGGACTGCAAAGGTACTGTTTTTCTGCCGAATATATGCGAGTATTCATCCCGCCTACTTACTTTTTATAATAATTTAACTCTTTCTCTACCTCTTGTGGTTATTCGCTGAACAGTCATCGTCTCTTTATGCTTTGTCTTGCGTCGGTTATTCAGAGATGACAATGGTCTTGAACCAGTCTTTTAGCCAACCCTTGTAGTGGTTTTGAGAGTCGGCAACTAACAGCAGCACCTGCCGTCCGTCGGCCAACCTCGGTCCTGTGCAGAGGCCCTCGTAGTTGGCAAAGCTGCGTTTGGTCAAATTGATGCGAGTGCGGAACTCTGTGAGCAGCTGTTTCCGCAGGTAGTCGCCCGGCTGCTGCAGCGAGGGGTTGACGATGTAGAGTTTGATGTGTACGAAAGAGCCTATCTTGTTGGATGTCTGCCGTATCTCGCGTTCCATCACAATGAGTCGACCGTCGTCGAGGGCGGCCAGGCCGCTGACCCCCAATATATTCCTGCCTTTTGTACCTTTCACGGCCGACGAATCGGTAATGTACCAGTATTGTTCACCTGGTTGCAGGTTGTCGTCGAAGCTCTGCAGCCGCAGTCTGTTCGCAATCTTCCGCCTGATGTCGGGCTGTTCGCCGTCGGCCTTCAGCGTGTTCTCGCTGGTAGTCCAGAAACGGTGCGTCTCGGCATTGTAGGTCAGTGCCTCGAAGCCACGGTTGCTGTAGGCGGTGGCAAACACGTCAGGGATATTCAGACGGCGTCCTGTCAGTTGTCCGTCTAAGCAGTATTCCACTATCTGTCCGTCGCTCTCGCTGCTGACAAAGAGGGTGCTTGACTGTGGCACGTAGCAGATGCCCTCCTCGTCGCGGTTGGGTTGGTTGGAGGTCATGAAGCTGTCGACACGCACCTCAATAATGTCACCAGTCGTGGAATCCGTGCGGATGGTCATCAGGAAGAATCCTGCCGTGGGTGACTTGTCATCTACCACCGCGTAGCGGTCGCCGCCCAACCAGGCGATGCCACTATAGTTGCCGGACGGGACGTTTTTCTTGAAGTGGCGCTGTTTGTTCAGCGTCACTTGTTGCGCTGCAACCTGCATGGCTACCAGCAGTAACAGGAACAGGAATAGGTTTCTTCTCATCTTTTGAGTGAGCAGCGGCTGTCTTAAACCGCTAATCGGCTACAAAGATAGCACTTTTTCCTGATTCCTGCTCTGCTTCAGCCAAAAAGTTTTCAGGGGGTGGCTTTTGGGGGAATACAAAAAAGTTCCGCTGCCACTTTCGCAAGTAACAGCGGAAACAAGCCTATGTTTAACTAAAAATCCTTTTTCTCTTAAAAGAAATTTTCAGCCCAATAGGACTAAAAATTTGAAAGTTTAAATGGATGTCTCACGACGGCCACCTGTTATCCCACAGTTGAAAACTTTCTCTTACCAATAACTAAAAACCTAAAACTATAAATATTACTACTAACCTAAAACAATCAATTTCATGCGTCATAAAAGTCTTCGATCTGTTTCACTTAACAGTCTTGTAACCTTTTGACGATGCAAAATTACAATGGTTTAATGATATGGGCAAGTTTTTTTGCAGAAAAAGTGTAGTAAATACTATCATTCTTGACCTAAATCAACCTTCTGTGTGCGGAAACAACATTTTTTCACTATAGTAATGAGTACAATGTTCGCGCGCGAAGGTCTATAGAGAGAAAATCTACTAAAAGGAAAAAGGAAAAGAAAACGCGTTTATTTTGTCACAGACATGAAGAAATTATCAGTAACAGTATGCACGCTGCTCCTTTCGGTGGCGGCAGCACATGCGCAGTATCCACAGCTAACGGATGAAGCGACCCATCTGATCGGTAAATTGTCTAAGCAGTGGAAGGCACACAGCGACTCAGCATGGGAGGTAGCATTCCCCATTGTTATTCAGGAAGCAAAACAAGGGCGTCCCTACGTGCCCTGGGCCTCGCGTCCATACGATTTGCGTCAGGCGAAGATTCCCGCCTTCCCCGGTGCTGAGGGCGGCGGTATGTATACGTTTGGCGGACGCGGCGGCAAGGTGCTCACCGTAACGAACCTCAACGACTCCGGCCCCGGCTCCTTCCGCTGGGCCTGCGAGCAGGGCGGCGCCCGCATCGTGGTGTTCAACATCAGTGGCATCATCCGCCTGAAGTCGCCCATATACGTGCGCGCTCCTTATATTACTATTGCTGGGCAGACTGCTCCCGGCGACGGCGTGATTATTGCCGGCGAGTCGTTCCAGGTGGATACCCATGACGTCATCGTGCGCCACATGCGCTTCCGCCGTGGCGAGACCTTGGTGTGGAACCGTGAGGACTCCTTTGGCGGCAATCCTGTGGGTAACATCATGATAGACCATTGCTCCTGCGAGTGGGGACTGGATGAGAATATCTCGTTCTATCGCCACATGTTCGACCTCAAGGACGGCAAGGACAAGCGCAAGTCACCGACAGTCAACGTCACCATCCAGAACACCATCTCTGCCAAGGCCCTTGATACGTGGAACCACTCATTCGGCTCCACCATCGGTGGCGAGAACACCACTTTTATGCGCAACCTGTGGGCCGACAACACGGGCCGCAACCCCTCCATTGGTTGGGGCGGCGTCTTTAATTTTGTGAATAACATTGTCTATAACTGGGTACACCGTACGGCTGACGGCGGCGAGTACTCTACCATGTCGAACTTCATCAACAACTATTACAAGCCTGGGCCACTGACACCGAAAACGGGAGCCATCAGTCATCGCATCATCAAGAGCGAGAGCCGTTCGCAGGGGCTGTTCTCCTTTAAGCAGTATGGTCGTGTCTATGCCGCAGGCAATATCATGGAGGGCTTCCCCGAGATTACAAAGGACAACTGGAAAGGAGGCATACAAGTGTCTGACAAAGAAGGCGGCATTGACACGACGGAACTGGCGTTGATGCGCTCCTACGAGCCTTTCGTGATGGCACCTATTACTATCATGGGCACAGAGGAAGCCTTCAACTGGGTGTTGGACAATGTGGGCGCTACCGTGCCCTGCCGCGACATTGTGGACCGCCGTATCTGTGAGGAAGTACGCACCGGAAGACCCTATTATGTGGAGAACTACGAAGAGACGGTGAAGGACAATCCCTACGGCAATATGTGGGGCCTGCACAGGAAGTCGAAGAACGAGGAGGGCTACTTCAAGTATCGCCGACTACCCAACGACTCTTACAAGCAGGGTATCATCACTGATCCGCGTCAGATGGGCGGTTATCCGGAATACCACGACTGGAAACCCTACGTAGACTCTGACCGTGACGGAATGCCCGACGAATGGGAGAAGGCTAACGGATTGAATCCCAACGACCCTTCCGATGCCTCATTAGACTGCAACGGCGACGGTTACACGAACATCGAGAAATACATCAATGCCATTCCCACCAATATCAAAGTGGACTGGCATAACCTGAACAATAACTACGACACCTTGGAAGCCAAGGGACGGCTGATGTGATGAAAAAGGTACTATTATTGATGATTCTCCTTTGGGGATTCTATGTAACCGTGGGCGCGGCCGATGCCTCATCGATGAAATGGGGTGACATCTGCTCAGGCAAGATGGGAGCCGAATGGTACGGTAGCGCTGAGGCCCAGCAGATAGCAGATGTGGTGCTGTATGTGCAGAAGACAAACGGCGGCTGGATGAAGAACGACCAGTTGCACAAACTAACGGAGGCAGAGAAGAAAGCCCTCTATAATGCCCGTGGTGAGCACTCCTGCTTAGACAACGGTGCCACTACGATGGAGATGCGTTTCCTGGCGAAGGTGTGGCAGAAAACCAAGACCGAGAAATACCGCGAGGCGTTCCTGAAAGCCCTGAACATGATTTTCAAGGCTGAGAAAGGCTGCGGCGGATGGTCGCAGTACTGGCCCCTGAGCGGCAATGGCAGTTATCAGGACTATATCACTTTCAATGATGACCTGATGACCAACGTGATGCGACTATTGCAAGAGATAGCCATCGGCAAGGGCGACTTTGTCAACATCGCCGACGAGACTATGCGCCAGCACTGTGAGAAGTCCGTCCAGCGGGCTATCGACGTCATCATCAAGTGCCAGGTTGACGACAACGGAACGCCAGCTGCCTGGTGTGCCCAGCACGATACCATCACCTTCCTGCCCACCGAGGGACGTCCGCACGAGCTGCCATCCATCAGCGGCAGCGAGTCGGCCAGTCTGCTGTCCTATCTGATGACCATCGACAAACCCTCGAAAGAACTGCAGCAGACAATTCATACCGCTGTGGCCTGGCTCGACGCCCACAAGACGGAAGGCAAGGCCGTGGAGGACTTTACCAATGCCACTGGCGAGAAAGACCGCCGCATCATTGACCGTAAGGGCAGCGCCATCTGGGGTCGGTTCATCCAGCTTGGCGGGGAATGTGCCGAGAAGACCTACAATGCTTTTTTCAAGAAGTTGAAGAACCGAGGTAAGTCACGCTCCTATTCTACGGGTGGGAAAACCTATACCTATACTGAGTATGAGATAGCCACGAAATCGTACAACCCCGCTATGGCCTACCAGCCCATCTTCGCCATCTATGACAACAACCTGGCGCACCTGTTCTATCGCTTCCTCTATAGTTTCGAGGATGCGCCTGACTCAACAGACTGGAGGGGGTGCCCTGTGGTGACATCACTCAACGCCCTGCGCCGAACCAGTTACCAGTTCATGGGCAGCTGGCCGCTGAACGTCATCAAATCTGAGTATCCTGCCTGGAAACAGCGCATGGAGTCGCAGAGCGAGGCGGAAGGCTATACCACGCTGGACCTCTCGGCGGGCACTTATCATGACAGTAACCCTGAGACGACCTATCTGTTTGAAGGCGGTGTCGCCGTGTCCAATACCAACGGGAAGGGTTATGCTACGGGCAAGACTAACACCATCAAGTATTCGGCCAATGTGGAATATACCGTCCAGTTGCCTGCCGGTATGAAGGTGGAGAAAGTGAAGTTCTATGGCTATGATAATTACGATGTGGATGCCTATATCAGTAATTTCAACGGCACGGTCTTCGGCAGTACCGACTATGTGTTCCCCGCCAAAGATGCCAGTGGCAATATGACGTATGTGTCGCACACCTTTGACGCTTCAGCGGTGCCTGCCGGTGGCAGTTTCTCTTTTACACTCGGCTCCAAGCAATGCTGTCTGGTCATCACACTCTTACAGAAAGGTGAGACCGACGGCATCCGTCTACCCGTAGCCTTTCACCCTTCACCATCCATCAAATGGGTAGACAATGGCAGACTGCTGATTCGGAAAGACGGGAAGACGTATAACACCCTGGGAAGGGAAGAAAAGATTAGAAAAGAACAATAATAACGCCAATAGAAAGATGACAACAAAAGAACTGCAACTATTAGCAGAGCGCAACCGTAAACGGCTGGTCGAGGTGGTCTTTCGTGCCAAGGCCGGACATATCGGTGGCGACCTGTCTTGCCTGAACGTCATGACAGCCCTCTACTTCCATGTGATGCAAGGCCTTGACCCACAGAATCCCAAAGCTACTGACCGCGACCGCTTCGTACTGTCGAAGGGCCACTGCGTCGAAGCCCTGTACGTCACCCTTGAAGCCAAGGAATTCCTCAAACCTGAGATCCTCGACACCCTTGGACAGTACGGCAGTATCCTCAGCGGGCACCCCACCATCGAGGTGCCGGGCATTGAGGTGAACAGCGGCGCTCTCGGCCACGGCCTGAGCATCGGCGTGGGTATGGCCATTGCAGCCAAGATGGACAAGAAGCCGTGGAAGACCTACGTGCTTATGGGCGACGGCGAACAGGGCGAAGGCTCTATCTACGAGGCAGCCATGGCCGGACACAAGTACCAGTTAGACAATCTCGTGGCTATTATCGACCGTAACCGCCTGCAGATTAGCGGTAATACGGAGGATGTCATGCCTTTGGACAGCATCCGTGAGCGCTGGACGGCCTTCGGCTGGGATGTCACCGACATGAACGGCGACGACATGGCCGACATTGTGAAGACATTCGCCGCCATCGACTATACGAACGGTAAACCCCACCTGCTCATCTCGCATACTACTAAGGGCCGGGGTGTCTCTTTCATGGAAGGCATCGCCAAATGGCACCATGGCGTGCTCAACGAGGAGCAGTGCAAGGAAGCCGTCGCAGAAATAGAACAACGAATTAAGGATTTGGAGGGATAATGTATGATTGCTTGTAGAAAACAGTTTACCGAAACGTTGCTGGAGTTAGCACGTGAGGACAAAGATATTATCGCCGTAACGACCGACGCACGCGGCTCCGTGACCTTGGGCGACTATGCTACCGCGCTGCCGGAGCAGTTCGTGGAATGCGGCATCGCCGAGCAGAATGCCGTGGGTATCTCTGCCGGTCTTGCCCATTCTGGCAAGAAAGTGTTCTGCTGCGGTCCCGCCTGTTTCTATGTGGCACGAAGCTTAGAACAGGTGAAGGTTGACTTGGCTTACAGCGAGAATCCCGTCACCATCCTTGGTGTTTCTGGCGGTGTGGCATACGGTGCTCTCGGCGCTACTCACCACTCACTGCACGATATTGCTGTGCTTCGCACCTTCCCCGGCATGACTGTCTGCCTACCATCCGACTGGCGGGTGACGAAGAAACTCGTTAAGTTTTTGGTAAACTTCCAGAAACCTTGCTACGTCCGCGTAGGCCGTGCTGCCGTGCCTGATGTCTATGAGAACGACGATTTCACGTTCGAGGTAGGCAAGGCCATCACTGTCTTGGACGGTAACGACGTGACCATCGTTGCCACGGGCGAGACCGTCTACCATGCCTGGCAGGCCGGCCTACGGCTGAAAGAGCAGGGCATCAGTGCCCGTGTGCTTGACTGCTCATGGATTAAGCCCTTCGATGAGGAGGCTATTCGCAAGGCTGCCAAAGAGACGGGACGCATCGTCACCGTTGAGGAGCACAGCCAGTTCGGTGGCCTTGGCGCATTGGTCTGTGAGACGCTCTCGGAACACCCCGTTCCTGTGCGCATCCTCGGCATTCCCAACGAAAACGTCGTCCACGGTACCAACGCCGAAATCTTCCATCACTACGGCCTCGATGCCGAAGGAATCACGAAGTCAGTTATGGACTTTGTAAGGTAAAAGTGAATAGTGAAAAGTGAGATATTTGTTACTGCCAATTAATAGTGCTTATGAACTATATCATAGCCATTGACCAAAGCACATCGTCGACGAAAGCCCTGTTGTTCGACGAGCAGTGTCGCATCGTAGAACGTACCAGCGTGGACCACAAGCAGTACTACCCGCAGACCGGTTGGGTGGAGCATGATGTGGAAGAGATCTATCGTAATATGGTGGAAGCCATTCGTCTTTTAAGGGAAAAGGTAAAAGCGAATGGTGAGGAATTAACTTTTTCCCTTGCAATCACCAACCAGCGGGAGACGGCCGTCGTATGGAATAAAATGACGGGCAAACCCATTGCCCGTGCCGTGGTCTGGCAGGATACACGCGGTGCTGAGCTTTGCCGTCAGCTACGTGAAGAGGGCAAGACAGAGATGGTGATGGCGAAGAGCGGACTGCTCATCGACCCGAACTTCTCGGCTTCGGGTGTCAAGTGGCTCCTGGATCATACGGAAGGCGCGCGTGAACAGGCAGAGAAGGGCGAACTGCTCATGGGTACCATCGACACGTGGCTCGTCTGGAAACTGACGGGTGGCAAGGTTCACGCCACTGACACCACTAATGCCTCGCGTACCATGCTTTTCAATATCCATACCCTGCAATGGGATGATGACCTGCTGCAGCTTTTCGACATACCCCGCTCCATGATGCCTGAGGTGAAACCCTGCGATGCCATCTATGGCGAGACGACCTGCGAGGGCGTGTTCTCTACGCCCATTCCCATCGCCGGTGTGTTGGGCGACAGCCACGGCGCACTCGTCGGACAGATGTGCTTCGGCGAGGGTATGGGCAAGGTGACCTACGGCACCGGCTCCAGCGTGATGGTGAACATCGGTGAACAGCCGAAACCAGCCCCGGAAGGACTCGTCACCTCCGTGGGTTTCTCCGCCTTTGGCAAGACATGGTACGGCTATGAAGGAAATATCTACAGTACCGGTGCCACGCTGAAATGGATCAGTGACCAGTTGCAGCTTGTGGGCCACCCGTCGGAGATGGAAGCCTTGGCAACGAGCGTTCCTGACAATGGCGGTGTCTATATCGTGCCCGCCTTCTCGGGTCTTGGTGCCCCGTGGTGGCAGAGCGACGTGAAGGGAGCTGTCTTCGGACTGACCTTTGCCACGACAAAGGCCCATTTCCTCCGTGCCGCCTTGGAAAGCATTGCCTATCAGATAAAAGACCTGGTGGATGTTATGGCTCAGGCCACAGGCGGTAGCCTCAGTGCCATCTGTGCTGACGGTGGCCCGACGAAGAACTGTTTTCTCATGCAGTTCCAGGCTGACGTGCTCTCCACACCCGTGGTATGCACCGAGGTGGATGATGCCTCTGCCTTGGGAGCAGTCATCATGAATGGTTTCGCCCGAGGCCTGTGGAAGGACTTTGAAGAGGTCACAGGTCTCCGCAAGGTAACGCAAGTTTATCAGCCGCAGGCCGACAGTCACGACGACTTGTATGCCGGTTGGCGTAAGGCTGTCAGCCAATTAATCAAGAAGTAAGACATGAACACGTGGAAACCGAACCTCGAAGAGACCAAGAAACGGTATGTGGATTGGTGGAACCACAAGGGTATCATCCTGAATATGTGGGAACACTTCCAGGAGGGAGTGACACCCCACGCCGATGTGCCCATGCCGCCACCCCCCAACGACCTGAACCAGAAATGGTTTGACCCGGAGTGGCGCGCGGAGTACCTGGACTGGTACGTAGCCCACTCCAGCCTGATGGCCGATATGCTGCCCGTGGCCAACACGCAGTTAGGACCGGGCTCCTTGGCTGCCATTCTTGGTGGCGTGTTCGAGGGCGGTGAGGATACCATCTGGATTCACCCCCGTCCTGTGGTCGACGGTTCCCCAGCCGATGACATTACCTTCGACCCCAACCATCCCAACTACCTGCTACACAAAGAGCTTTTGAAAGCCTGCAAGCGCAAGGCACAGGGACACTACTACGTGGGAATGCCCGACCTGATGGAAGGCCTCGACGTACTGGCCGCCTTGAAGGGCACCGACCAGGTGCTGCTTGACACGGTGATGCAGCCCGAGGTTCTGGAGCGGCAGATACAACAGATCAACGACATCTATTTCCAAGTGTTCGATGAGCTGTACGACATCATCCGCGAAGGCGACGAGATGGCTTTCTGTTATTTCTCGTCGTGGGCACCGGGAAAGATGTCGAAGCTGCAGAGCGACATCTCTACGATGATCAGCACGGACGACTACCGACGCTTTGTTCAGCCGTTCATCCGCGAGCAGTGCCAGAAGATTGACTACACACTCTACCACCTCGACGGCGTAGGTGCCATGCACCACTTGGACGCCCTCTTGGAGATAGAAGAGCTGAATGCCATCCAGTGGACGCCCGGCGTGGGCGAGCCGCAGGGTGGCAGTCCGAAGTGGTACGACCTCTACCGACGCATCCTCGCCGCCGGCAAGAGTGTGATGGCCTGCTGGGTGACACTTGACGAGCTTCGTCCGCTGCTTGACAATATCGGTGGCGACGGCGTACACATAGAGATGGACTTCCACAACGAACGCGAGGTGGAGCAGGCCCTGCGTATCGTGGAGGAGTATGAAAGCCTCCCGGCCCCCTCCAAAAGGAGGAAAAGAGAGGATGAGGCCGACCGTCGGGTGGAGGAGATTATCAGGATTGTGGAAACCGCTTCCAAGACCCATCTCCCTTTGGAAGAGGCTGGGGAGAGGCTTTCTCCTTCAGAGGGAACCAGGGGTAGGCTCTTCTCCTTGGAGGGAGCCGAGGGTAGGCTTCTCCTCCTTGATGGCGGAATGGGTACAATGATTCAGCAATACCATCTGAGCGAGGCGGAGTTCCGTGGATGCCGATTTGCCAAGCATCATACCGATCTCAAGGGTTGTAATGATGTTCTCTGCCTAACGCGCCCGGATGTGATAAAAGATATCCACTGCAGGTATCTCGAGGCTGGCTCCGACATCATTGAGACGAACACCTTCAATGCTCAGCGCATATCCATGAAAGACTATGGTATGGAGAACTTTTGCCGCGAAATCAACCTCGCCGCTGCCCGTATTGCCCGCGAGTGTGCCGCAGCGTTTTCCACTCCGGAGAAGCCCCGCTACGTGGTGGGCAGCATCGGCCCTACCAGCCGGACTATTTATAATGAAGATTCCTTTGCAAAGCAAAGCGGCGAAGCTTCACACTTCACTCCATTACCTTCCTCTGCGGTCGGTGGGTCTTCGACAAATCTCCCGACCGATGGTCGCTTACCCGTAGCCTTTCACTCTTTACTTAAAGAGGCGTATGCCGAACAGATTCAGGCTTTGGCAGACGGTGGTGTAGACGCCCTGCTCATCGAAACCATTTTCGACGTGGAGAATGCCCGCATCGCCATCGAAGCTGCCCGCGCAGTCGCTCCGCAGCTGCCTATCATGCTCAGCTTCAGCGTTGCCACACCCGACGGTTATAACATGCTTGGACAGAGCATACTGGAGTTCATAAACAGTATTCCCCCAGTTTTCTCTTCCGTTGGTATCAACTGCGTGACGGACATAGCGCAGATGACACCGCTGGTCAAGGAACTGTCGCAGTATGGTACAAGTGTAAGTTTCTATCCCAACGCGGGAGTTCCCGATGCCAGTGGGCGGTATTCCAAGCCCCCTGAGAGTCTGTTAAAAGATATCTGGCCATTACTGGAGCATCATCACTTGAATATCGTAGGCGGATGCTGCGGTACCACGGACGAGCACATCCGACTGATAAACCAGGCCATTGAGCCAGTGAAGGGAATAAGGCTGTCACCAAAGGGGAGACTCTCCCCCGACAGACTCTCCCCCGGCCCCTCCCTTGTAGGGAGGGGAGTATATAGTGCTGGAGGTAAATACCCGCCTCCCTATAAGGGAGAGGCCGGGGGAGAGTCTCCTTCTCCTTCCCTTTACTCCGCCATTCTTTCTGGCAAGGCAGATGAGGCGGTAGCTGCTACCCGCGAGGCCATCGCTGTGGGTACAGCTCCCCAGGAACTGATTAATGGAGAGATGATCCGTGCCATGAGTGAGGTGGGCCGCCGCTTCCAGGAAGGGCAGGCCTTCGTTCCCCAGTTGTTGATGGCAGGCCGTGCCATGAAGGCTGCTTTGGAAATCCTTAAACCCATGATGGCTGGAGAAGCATCGGCGGCACTCGGAAAGGTGGTCATCGGCACTGTCAAGGGCGATCTCCACGACATTGGTAAGAACCTCGTGGCCTCCATGCTGGAAGGCTGTGGCTTTGAGGTGGTGAACATCGGTATCGATGTCTCTGCTGACAAGTTCATCGAGGCCGTCCGTGAGAACCAGCCCGACATCCTATGTATGTCAGCTCTGCTCACTACAACAATGGGCTATATGAAGGAGGTCATTGATGCCCTTGAGCGTGCCGGCATCCGCAATCAGGTGAAAGTGATGGTGGGTGGCGCGCCCGTCACCCAAGGGTTTGCCGACGACATCGGCGCCGACGGCTATAGCGACAATGCCAACTCTGCAGTCACCGTAGCCAAGCAACTGCTGAAGATCCATTAATGATAATTATTTCTTTATTCTTTAGGCCGCAGGCCGTTGTTTAGTTTTCTTTCCAGAATTGGCGGGTGAAGAGCACCAGCACGGTCATAATCTCCAAACGGCCCATGAGCATCAGCAGCGAGAGAAGCCACTTGATGTGTCCGGGGAACTGCGACCACGACATCTGCGGACCTATGTCCGTAGAGAGCGAGGGGCCGACGTTGCTCATGCTGCTCAGGGCGATGGTGACGGAATTCACCGTATCAACGCCCGACACAATCATGATGGCTGCCGTGACAATCACCATGAGCATGCAGAGCGTGAAGAATGCCAGAAGCGACACCAGTTTGCCTTGTGGAACGCTCTGCTCACCGAGGCGCACGGGCAGTACGGCATTGGGATGGAGAATATGTCGGAACTCGTTGCGCAAGACTTTCAGCAGCATCAGACCACGGATACTCTTGAAACCGCCCGTGGTACTGCCGGCACAGGCACCGAGGAACATCAGCACGCCCAGGATGATCCACGTGAAATGGGGCCACTGTCCCACATCTTCGCTGAACAGACCGGTGGTCGTGATGAACGATACCACCTGGAACAGGGCGGCGTGCAGGCTGTCTTCCCAGTCGTAGTCCAGTTGGACGAAGAGCAGAACGGCTATGACTGCCGTGGACATCAGCACGGTGGTGAGATAGAACTTGAACTCGGAGTTCTTTAACACGGAGCCAATCCTGAGCTTGAACACCGACATATATAATAAGGTAAAGTTAATGCCGGAGAGAAACATGAACAGGACGGCAATGTAGTCGATGAGGTGGGAGTGGAAGAAGGCTGTGGAATCATTATGGGTGGAAAAACCGCCTGTGGCCGTGGTAGTCATGGAGTAGTTGGCGGCGTCGAACCACGACATTCCAGCACCGAGGAATGACAGTGCGCAGGCAATGGTGAGCATCAGGTAGACCGACCAAATCCACTTGGCATTGGTGGAGAGCTTGGGGTGGACTTTCGAACGCATGGGTCCTGTGGCCTCGGCTGCGAACACCTTCACGTTTCCACCCACAAGCGACGGCAAGATGGCAATGGTGAAGAACACAATTCCTAGACCACCAATCCATTGGGTGAGCGAGCGCCAGAAGAGCATACCATGGGGCAGCTTCTCCACATTGTCAAGGATGGAGGCACCTGTGGTGGTAAAGCCAGACATTGTCTCGAAATAGGCGTCGGCAAGGTTCGTGATGGTGCCATGAATCAGGTAGGGCACCATGCCGAACAGCGAGAACACCACCCACACAGCTGTCACAACGACATAGGCATCGCGACGGCTCATCGAGTTCTCCGCCGACCGTCCGAAGAACAGGAATAGCAGTCCGCCCACCATCGTCACTAACGTTGACATGAGGAAAGCCACCACATCGTCCTCATGGTAAGCAAAGGCCATGACAAGACACCACGACATAAAGAACGCCTCGACAAACAGCAGCGAACCGATAATCTTGGAAATCAAGCGGAAGTTTACCATATTCTTTGAGTGGTGAAGGGTGAGTGGTGAAGGGTGACGGAAGGATTAGAAGATGCTGGATTTCTTGAAGAACTTCTCAATGGCACCCAGCTTATGCTCGTGACAGAACACCACGCAGGAGTCGCCGGCTTCTATGCGTGTGTTACCGCTGACCAGCTCACCGTGTTCGCCGCGCACTAGTCCGCCGATGGTCACGCCGAAGGGCAGTCCCAGGTCCTTGACGGCATTGCGCGTCACCCTTGAGCCCTCGGCCGCAACGAACTCCGCCACGTCGGCCTCTACCAGCATCAGTGAGCGCAGGTTCCGCACGTCGGCCTTCAGCATCATCTGGAAGATATGGCTGGCTGCCACAGTCTTCTTGTTGATGATGGTGCCGATGTCTAAGCTCTCTGCCATGCCCACATAGTCCAGGTTCTCCACCATGGCCACGGTCTTTCTGACACCCATCTTCTTGGCGGAGAGGCAGGCCAGGATGTTTGTCTCTGCATTGCCTGTCAGCGCCACAAAGGCCTGCGTGTTGCGAATGCCCTCCTCGGAAAGCAGGCCCATGTCGCGTCCGTCGCCGTGGATAATCATGGCCTCGGAGCCGCCGCCCAACAGCTGGTTCAGTTTTTCACAGCGTTCCGCACTCTGCTCAATGATCTTCACGTCCATATAGTCGGGCGTGGCCAGAGCTGCACGGACGGCCGTTTTGCCGCCGCCCATGATGATAACGTTCTGCACGTCGGTATAGTGTTCCTTGCCTACAATCTTGCGGATGTAAGGAATGTAGTCCTTTGTGGTCATGAAGTAGGCCAGGTCGTGCAGCTGCAGCACATCCAGACCACCAGGGATGATGGTGTCGTCGCCGCGTTTGATGGCCACCACATGGTAGGGGTCATCAGGGCCGCAGAGATCCTTCAGCGGCACGTTCAGAATCTCAGCCGTCTCGCGCAGCTTGATGCCCAGCAGCACCAGCGCACCGTCATGCACATCCCAACGCTGACGCACCCACGACATCTTCAGTCCGTTTACGATGTCGGTAGCAGCAAGCACCTCGGGGTAGACCATGGAGTCGATGCCCAGCTTCTGGAAGAACTGCTGGTTCTGCTGCGACAGGTACTCGTAGTTGTCTATCCGTGCAACGGTCTTTTTGGCTCCGAGGGCGTGGGCCAGGATACAGCAAGTAATATTGGTGGTCTCCTCCGGCGTCACGCCTACGAAGAGGTCACAGTCGCCTACACCCGCATCCTTTAGTGCTCGGATGCTCGTAGGCAGCGCCTGCATGGTCATCACGTCGTATTCAGCCAATGAGGCAAGTCGCTCCTCGTCGTCGTCGATGAGCACACAGTCCTGCCGCTCTCCTGAGAGCAGCTTTGACAAGTGGGTTCCTACGGCTCCTGCGCCGGCAATGACTATTTTCATGGGTGATGATGTTAAGTGTTAAGTCGTCAAGCGGACGATGGTTTCACGGATGGCTTCCGCGTCAATGCCCACGATATGCTGGAGCTCATCCACCTTGCCGTGTTCCACGAACTTCGTCTCGGGCAGGCCGAGGCGGGTGATCTGCGGGTGGTAGCTGTGGTCGTTCATCCATTCCAGGACGGCAGAGCCGAGGCCGCCGTTCCGCACACCGTTCTCCACGGTGATGATTCGCTGGAACTTGCGTCCCACCTCCTTCAGGATGTCTTCGTCGAGCGGTTTCAGGAAGCGCATGTCGTAGTGGGCAACGGAAATGCCGGATTGTCCGGGATTTCCGACCATCATATTGATGGCTTCCGTCACGTTGTTGCCTATCGGGCCTATTGACAGGACGGCCACGTCGCTGCCGTCATGGAGTTTCCGGCCCGTGCCCACCTTGATTTCCTCCAACGGGCAGCGCCAGTCCTTGAGCACACCGCCGCCGCGCGGATAGCGGATGACGAACGGCCCCTTGTCGGGCAGTTGGGCCGTATACATGAGCCGCCGCAGCTCATGCTCGTCCATGGGCGAGCAGATGGTCAGGTTGGGGATGGGTCTGAGGGCGGCCAGGTCGAAGGCACCGTGGTGCGTGGCTCCGTCCTCGCCCACCAGCCCGGCGCGGTCAAGACAGAACACCACGTTGAGGTTCAGCAGTGCCACGTCGTGGATAATGTTGTCGTAGGCACGCTGGGCAAAGGCACTGTAGATGTTGCAGAAGGGCAGCAGCCCGTCCTTGGCCATACCACCAGAGAAGGTCACCGCATGTCCCTCGGCAATGCCCACATCGAACGTGCGGTCGGGCATCTCCTTCATCATAATGTTCATGGAGCAGCCGCTGGGCATGGCGGGCGTTACGCCCACAATTTTCGGATTCTGCTTAGCCAGCTCCAAGAGCGTATGGCCGAACACGTCCTGATACTTCTGTGGCTTGTTGGGGTCTTTGTCCACGATGCGCTCTCCCGTCTCGGGGTCGAACTTGCCGGGGGCATGCCACGTCGTCACATCCTTCTCTGCCGGTGCATAGCCGTGGCCCTTCTGTGTGTGCAGATGGAGCAGCTTCGGGCCTTTCATCTCCTTCAACTGGCGCATGATACGCACCAGTTCCACTACATTGTGACCGTCGAAAGGTCCGAAGTAGCGGATATTCATACCGTCGAAGATGTTCTGCTGATGGGCAATGGCGCTTTTGAAGGCATTGGCCAGACGCTGCAAGCCGTTCTTCCTGGCATCGTTCATCAAGCCTTTTCTGTAAAGCCAGTTGTTAGCCTTGAACTTGATGGCGTTGTATGTCTCGTTGGTGCTCAGCTTCAGCAAGTACTGCTTCATTCCGCCCACCGAACGGTCTATCGACATGTTGTTGTCGTTGAGGATGATCAGCAGGTTGTTGGGGCTGGACGACACGTTGTTCAGTCCTTCAAAGGCCAAGCCACCGGACAGGGCGCCGTCGCCGATGATGGCTACAATCTTTCGCTTACTTGACGCCACCGCCATGCCAAGCGCCGCCGAGATGGAGTTACTGGCGTGGCCGCAGGCAAAGGTGTCATACTTGCTCTCTGCGGGAGAAGGGAACGGGCGCAGCCCACCCAACTTGCGATTGGTGGAGAAACAGTTGCGCCGGCCCGTCAGAATCTTGTGCCCGTAGGCCTGATGCCCCACGTCCCATACTACCCGGTCCTCGGGCGTATTGAACACATAATGCAGCGCCACCGTGATTTCCACCACGCCCAAGCTGGAGGCCAAATGACCAGGATTCACCGACAGTTCGTCAACGATAAACTGTCGCAGCTCGCTGCAAACCTGGGGTAGCTGTTCCACTGTGAGTTTCCTCAGGTCTTCGGGGTCGTTTATGGTATTGAGTAGTTCGAACTTCTTATTTTCCACAGGTCAAATTATCATTTGGATGCAAAGGTAATACTTTTTTTTAAATTGCATCGCTTTTGACACTATATTTTTTCACTCTGCCACTTTTCGGCAGCCAGCGGACGGCGCTCTAAACCACCGAGTTTCGTTTCTAAACCACCGATTTACGTTTCTAAACCACCGATTTACGATTCTAAACCACTGGTTTACGATGCTAAACCACTGGTTTACGATTGTTCCACCCCATGGAACAAACATAGAGAGCTGCTTTTCGACGCGAAAGTGGTGTTCCCGTCACGGACCTGCAGCATCAGTGTCTGAACTTCTATCGCCCGTGTCAGAATGTCGGGCTATGATACAACAATTTGTCCGTTTCATTCTCGCGTGCGCGCGCATATATATAGGGAGAAACACGAAAACATCCTACCCATCCGACACTTCCGCCACCTAATTTAGGTGTAGGATGGGTAGGATGGGTAGGATGTTTTCGGATTAACTTTCATTACATACGCGCGCGAAGAAAAAGCGCCACTTGGCTGACGCGAACAAAAAAATGGGGGGAAAGGCGTAAGAAAAACGATAAAATGTTTCCCAATAAGAAAAAAAATTGTACTTTTGCAACCGAAAACGCAAAACACAGCACAAAACGTTTCAAAAAACAAGGAAAAAGCATGAAAAAGATCAGAGCAGCCGTCGTTGGTTACGGCAACATTGGCAAGTTTGCCATTCAGGCGCTGGAAGCCGCTCCCGACTTTGAGATAGCAGGCGTCGTGCGCCGCAGCGGAGCCGAGAACAAGCCGCAGGAACTGCAGCAGTATGAGGTAGTAAAGGACATCCGCGAGTTGAAGGACGTGGACGTGGCCATACTGGCTACACCTACCCGCTCGTGTGAGGAGTATGCCAGGCAGATTCTTCCGCTCGGTATCAATACTGTGGACTCCTTCGACATCCATACCTCCATCCTCGACTATCGCGCAGCCCTGATGCCCATCAACAAGGAGACCAACACCGTCAGCGTCATTGCTGCCGGCTGGGATCCGGGTTCCGACAGCATCGTCCGTACGCTGATGCAGAGCCTTGCACCGAAGGGCCTGAGCTACACCAACTTCGGACCGGGCATGTCAATGGGTCACAGCGTCTGTGTGCGCTCGAAAGCCGGTGTGAAGAATGCGCTCAGCATGACGATACCCCTTGGCGAGGGAATCCATCGCCGCATGGTCTACGTGGAGCTGGAGGATGGCGCCAAGTTAGACGAAGTGACTGCTGCCATCAAGGCTGACCCCTATTTCGCCTCCGATGAGACGCACGTGTTCCAGGTGGAGAGCGTGGACGACGTGAAGGACATGGGACATGGCGTACACCTTGTGCGCAAGGGCGTGTCAGGACAGACGCAGAACCAGCGCTTAGAGTTCAATATGAGCATCAACAATCCCGCCCTGACGGGTCAGGTTCTCGTCAACGTAGCTCGTGCCACCATGCGCCTGCAGCCCGGCTGCTACACGATGATTGAGATTCCCGTCATCGACATGCTGCCCGGCGAGCGTGAGGATCTGATCAAGCACCTCGTATAGACAACTCTTCCAAGTACTTACGTATGTCTGCCTGCAGGCGGAGGAAAGGCTCCGACTGCAGGTAGCCATTGTTTTTCTTGAGCATCACCTTTACGTCCTGCAGTGAGTTCTCGTAGCAGGACATCTCATTGCGCTTTTGGGTCTTGTGGGCTTGGGCGAAGTAGATTTCCTGCTGTCGCTCCTGACGCAGGAGGTTGCAGACCTTCGAGAGAATGGGCGCGACGACGGTGTCGAAGAGGTGGTGGCCTTGTATATAGAGATAAGTGGTCTGCGGAGTGACGCCCAGGTCCTTCAACTCCTGTTTCAGGGCAAGGTACTCCTCCTTGGCGTTAGGGAACTGACGTTGCAGGTCGCGCACTTTCACATCAACCTTCCGCCTGACATTGGCCAGCGAGGGCTCTGGTACCTGCACATTAAAGCCTCCGGGGTCGGCAATACGGTTGAAGTCGCTGATGGTGAATTTGGGATAGTTACCGTTGCGATAGACCATGATGCTCCAGATGAACAGGGGGAAGATGGCCACGGAGAACTGCTGGAAATAGTCGCGGAAGTCGAAGATGCGGTGGTCGTTGAGGGTCACGCTGACACACACGTCGTGGAGCGATGGCGCGTAGCACTGGAAGTTCTCAATGGAATAGACGTAGGTATGAAACACGTAAGGGCTGTTGAGCACCTGCTTCGACGTGTGGGTACGTCCTTGCAGCAGGTAGTCGTAGTCGGCGTCGACACAGGCAATCATGTCGCGCCCTAAGGGTTCGCCCTCAAGGAAGTTCATCAGCACCGACTTCTTGCCTCGCGTGAGGTTCATCTTCGACGGCAGCATCACCTCGAAGTAGCGCTTATCGTTCTCAAAGGGGCTGAGCACAGTGCGCCAGAAGTAGATGTCGTCGTAGCTCTCGACGTAGGCCACAATCCTATGCCGCGACTGCTTTGACTTCAGCGCGTTTGCCGCCTCAAAGTACCGGCTGTTGATATTGTCCTTCAGTCTGCTGGGCATAAGATGAATTATGAATTACGAATTATGAATTACGAATTACGAATTATGAATTACGAATTACGAATTACGAATTATGAATTACGAATTATGAATCACGAATTATGAATTATGCATTGAGCATTGTGAATTGTGCATTATTCAAACAGTGATGTCGCTCACCTCCGTCACACTGTCTACCCAACCGTTCATCACGACGGCGGGCGAGTGGGTGGTCAAGATAATCTGTACGTTGGGGTTCAGCTCCAAGCAGAGGTCAATGAGCTGCTTCTGCCACTCGATGTGGAGACTCACCTCCGGCTCGTCCATGAAGAGCACATAGGGTTGGTCATCCTCCACGAGTACGGTGAGCAGAATAGCCAGCATCTGCTTCTCGCCCGATGACAGCTGGTAGGGCAGGAGAGTCTCGCCGATTTGCGTAAAACGTATCTCGTTCTCTGTGCGGACGATGCGCTTGCCCGTGTCGCGGAACAGTTCGTCCACCATGTCTTGGAAGCGCGTCTTCTTCTGCGACAGGTGCTGGGCGGTGTCCATGTTGCCCTGTTGCAGCTCGGCGATGATGCGATTGCCGATGTTCACCTGATAGTCCAAGTACTTGCGCTGGAGGTTGTAGAGCTGTATATCGAGCAGTGAGAAACCTCCACCGCCACCCATGGATGGCAGCGGCTGGCGCAGAAGTGCCTCGTTCTCGGAAAGCGTCTGCGAGAGACCAGAGTCTAACGAGCGGATCATGTCATAGCGTATCCAGCGCGCATCCTCGGGCATCACCTCCAACTTCACACCCTTCAGCATGTGAGAGGGGAACTCTCCGCCTGCACTAAGGCCCTTCACCACCTTGTTCAGAATGGTGGACTTACCCACGCCGTTGATGCCGCTCAGGATGTTCACCTTCGGCGACAGCTCCCACACGATGTGCTTCTTCCCGCTCCAGAGCGAGTCAATCTCTATCCGTTTGATGTAGTCTGCGTATTTCTGCATAGCCCTTCTGTTTTCTTTTGATGTTGCAAACTTACACAAAAAATCTGAAATAGCCAACGATTTCAGATTTTTTGTGTAAATTTGCAGCCGAATGAGAGCTACTACTATCTTTCTCGTGCTTTGCTGCTGCCTGATGTCACGCGCTCAGCAGGAGTATATCTACCGGCTGGACTTCACCGTCGGGAAGAAAAATTTCGTGGACACGGTGGAGGTAGAGTTCGACCATAACCAGGTGTACGTGCCTGTCACCGTTGACGGGCAGCGCTTGCGTTTTAAGCTCGACACAGGCTCCAGCCAGGGTGTTGTCTATGACGACACGCCCATCAGTGGCCTGCAGCGCATGGGGCACATCCGTTCACAGGACGCCACGGGCCGCTCGCAGGAAGTGGGCACGGTGGAGCTGCCACCTCTCACCATCGGCGACTTGACCATCAAGGGCTACAAGGCAACCCTGCACAGGCGACAGGTACGGCGGCGCGGCGAGGACGGCATCATCGGCTTCGACCTGTTCCGCCGTTTGGTCGCAAAGATTGACGTGCGCCACCAGCGGCTGATACTCACCGACCGGAAGAAGCTGCTGAAAAACGAGCCGGGCTACGCCCTGCCCTACAAGCTGGAGAACCACACACCGCGTGTCACTGTAAGCCCCGTCGCAGGACAGAAGGCCGTTGTCGTGATGGACACAGGCAGCCGCCAGTTGCTGTCGCTCAGTCGATCCTGGACGGCCGACTGCTTGGAGAAGAGCGCGGAGGCACGGCAGCAGGTGGAAGGACGTGGGCTGGGCCAGATGGCCATTGGCAACTTCGGCGTGGAGACGGAGGCGGAGGTGGTGTTCCTCGGGCTGAAGACCGTCAGGTGGGGAGGACTGGAGCTGCGTGATGTCCACTGCGTAACGGCGCAGGGTAATAACCACATTGGTGCGCCGCTGCTGACTTATGGCACGCTGACGGTCAATCCCTTCCGTCGCCGCTTGATATTTCAGCCTTATGAGGAGCGGACGGATTCTGTGGCCGATGGTTCACCCATCGGCTACTGCCAGATAGGCAACCAGCAGTTGCGCATCGCCTTTGTGCCGAGAGACGGTAAGGCTGCGGTGGGGCTCGTATGGGAACGCAGCAAGGCTTACCACCAGGGCTTCCGCCAGGGCGACGTGGTGGAGCAGATAGACGGGCTGCCCGTCAGCTTCGATGACTTCCTCCACTTCCGTGCCGTCTACGACCAGGAGTACCTTTTCACCCTGCGCGACCGCTTCGGCGTGCTGCGAACACTGAAGGCGGAGATGCCGACGCTGGAAAGAATGAAAGATGAATGATGAATTATGCAGTAAATAAAAGGGCGCTGATTGCCCATTTATCAATGTTTGGCGCCTGCGCCTTCTGGGGGCTGATGGCTCCGTTGGGCAAGGACGCGATGACCCATGGTCTGGACGGACTGACAATGGTGACGTTCCGTGTGGTGGGCGGCTGCCTACTGTTCTGGCTGACGTCGCTCTTTGTCAAGCGTGAGGACGTGCCACTGAAGGACAAACTGCAGTTTATCGGGGCGGCGGTGTTCGGGCTGGTGACCAACCAGTGCTGTTACACCATCGGCCTGAGCATCACCTCGCCCATCAACGCCAGCATCGTAACCACCTCCATGCCCATCTTCGCCATGATCCTGGCGGCCATTATCCTGAAGGAGCCCATCACGGGCAAGAAGGCGCTGGGTGTGCTAATGGGATGCAGCGGTGCGCTCATTCTGATACTCACCTCCGTCGCACATGCTTCTGACAAGGTGGGCGACCTGCGCGGTGACCTGCTCTGCTTGGCGGCGCAGTTCTCCTTCGCACTCTACCTGTCGCTGTTCAATCCGCTCATCCGGCGCTACAATGTCTTCACCATCAACAAGTGGATGTTTTTCTGGGCTACACTGATGGTGCTGCCCTTCACGTGGGGACACGTTAGCGAGGTGGTGAGCCAGCCCATCCCCCAGCGGTCGTGGTGGGAGGCCGCCTATGTGGTGTTCTTCGGCACGTACATCGGCTATATTCTCACCATGATAGGACAGCGCACGCTACGGCCTACGGTGGTGTCTGTCTACAACTACGTGCAGCCCATCGTCTCAGTTATCGTCTCCGTCCTGACGGGCATCGGTGTGCTGAAACCCTCTCACGCGCTGGCCGTCATCCTGGTGTTCTCCGGTGTCTGGTTAGTCTCGAAGAGCCGAAGCCGCAAAGATGAGGAAGCGCTTCGCAAAATGACAAATGATAAAGATAATAAAGCATTATGAGGAAACTATTGATTGTATTATGCCTGCTCATGGCAGGACAGCTGGCTTCTGCCCAGCGTTTTAACAAGATCTTTGCCGAGTGCAAAGAGGCAAAGGGAGCCATGAACCTGAACCTGACAAAGGAGATGCTGCAAATGACCATGGCACTCAAGAAGGACAATACGTCGATGGACATCATCAAGAAGATCGATAACCTGAAGATGGTGGTCATCCCTTCGCCCGACTCTCTGTTTGTTGACAAGGTGAAACAGGAACTGGAAGCGCTGGAGGAGGACGAAGGCTACACCAAGACCATCGTGGGAGCAGACAAAGAAAAGGGCCGCTCGCAGATGGTGCTTATCAAGGCTGAGGGCGAGGATACGCCGAACCCTCTTATCCGTGAGTTTGTCATCGAGGCCAACGTGACGGAAAGGGGACAGGAGGTGATGCTCGTCGTCCAAGTCCTGGGCAGATTCGACGTGGACGACCTGGAAGCCCTCGTCCGCATCGCCAGCCGGCGGTGATTCCGAGCAATACGATTTCTGGGAATGGAGCATTCTCTTGCCCCGTGCCCTTACTAATAAAAACTACTAAAAACAATACTGAACGAAATGAAGAAAACATTTTTCGCCGCCCTGCTGACCGTCATGGCCTTCAGCTCACAGGCGGCCAAGATCGACAAGCCGTGGAACAACGGCAGACTGAAAGTATCAGACAACCAGCGTTATCTTGTCCATGAGAACGGCACACCCTTCTTCTGGCTGGGCAACACCGCGTGGCTGTTGCCCGAACGCCTGAATCGCGACGAGGTAGAGTACTACCTGACCCGCGAACGCGAGGAGGGCTACAACGTGGAGCAGATACAGGTGCTCAACGCCATCCCTACCTATAATATATATGGGGCACAAGCCAACGACGAGACCTTCGACTTCCAGCGGTTTACACGCCCAGGCGCCTACGGCTATTGGGACCATCTCGACTACATTGTTGACTTCGCCGCCTCGCAGGGCATCTATATCGCCATGGACTGCATCTGGGGCTCACAGATCAATAAGATGACGCCGGAGAAGGCTGCCAAGTATGGCCGCTTCCTCGGTGAGCGCTACAAGGAGAAGCCCAACATCATCTGGATGATTGGTGGCGACATCATGGGCGACAAAGGCATGGAGTCGTGGGATGCGCTGGCCCGTGCCATCCGCAAGGCCGACCCCAACCACCTGATGACCTTCCATCCCCGTGGCCGCACGACGAGCGCCTGGTGGTATAACGACCGCGAGTGGCTCGACTTCAACATGTTCCAGAGCGGACACCGCCGCTACGGACAGCGCAATGGGGATGGTGATTACACCATCAAGGACAATACCGAGGAGGACAACTGGCGCTACGTCAGCATGAGCTGGGGCAATAAGGAAGAACAGATAGCAGGCCGTGAGGTGCGTGGGAAGCAGAAGCCCGTCATCGACGGCGAGCCCTCCTACGAGGACATCCCCCAGGGGCTGCACGACTTCAGCGCCCCCCGCTGGCAGGACTACGACGTGCGTCGCTATGCCTACTGGGCCGTCTTTGCCGGCTGCTTCGGTCACACCTACGGCCACAACTCCATCATGCAGTTCATGCGCCCCGGCGTGCTGGCATCGTTTGGTGCCGAGAAATCCTGGTGGGATGCCATGCGTGATCCCGGCCACCGGCAGATGAAATACCTGAAGCAGCTCATGCTCAGCATACCCTTCACCGATGCACAGGCCGACCAGACCGTCATCGCCAGCGCCAACGGTGAGCGCTACGACCGTATCATTGCCCTGCGCGGCCAGGACTTCCTGTTCGTCTACAACTATAGCGGCAAGCCCATGACGATAGACCTCACGAAGATTTCCGGTTCGAAGAAGCTCGTTTGGCTGATGAACCCCGCTGACGGCAGCCTCCAGTTCCTCGGCGAGTACGACAATAAACCCGCCGACTTCGCCATCGACGTAGCCTACCAGCGAAGCAGCGACCGTGTGCTCATTGCCACCGACGCCGCCAAGTCCTACTTCCAAAAGGAGCAGACGCTGGTTAGTAAAGAGTGATAAGTAAGGGTCACCTGCAAACCGTGTGTAATCTGCCACACTAAAATCGTGATAATTATTGCACATGCTTGAATGTTATGCAGGTGACTCATTAAAAAAAGTATGGCAATGGCTATTCACTGAATATTTACTGGAAATCAACGTTTAACGGCCGCCGCAATTGGTATTACGACGGCCGTTAACAAATCTTCTTACCTTGACGGTTTACCTGTCTATGCGATTTCTAAGTGTTGCAGCAAGTAGCTTCATGTAGGTATCATACTGCTTGTCGTTGAGCACGTTGCGCATGTGTCGTGCATCCTTGCCGATGGCCTTGTTGAAGAGTGCCGGGCGCTCGAACCTACGAGCCGTAGCTGCCTCGGCGAGGTCTTCGTTGAGATTGTCGCTGATTACTTTCACGGCTGCGGTCTGTTCCTCTGTCAGGTCAAGTTTCTCGGCCAATCTACGGAGGTCGAATGTGATGCCATAATTTTCAACGTTCTTCTCTACGGTGTTGATGTTTGTCTTGGCATATCCAAGAGTGAAGGTCATTGCGGCTACTACCGTCAAAACGATTTTCTTCATAGTTTTGTTCCTTTCTTTTTATTGTTATCCTGATTTGTAATTGTTGTTATCCTGAATGGGGTTGTTATCCTGTTTCTGATTATCTGACGTAGGCAATACCCTGAAGGTTTAAACACCACACCAAAATTTTTTCATCGTAAGCGAAGGGAAGGAAGTAGAAAATAGTTAAAAACCGTAAGCAGTGGCTAAAATTATGCATTATGCATTGTGAATTATGAATTAAAAAGTGTACCTTTGCACCCAAATTTGCAAATTTAAAGTTATTATGGCACAAGAAGATGTTTTTAAGAAGATCGTAAGCCACTGTAAGGAATATGGTTTTGTGTTTCCCTCCAGTGAGATTTACGATGGTTTAGGCGCTGTGTATGACTACGGTCAGAACGGTGTTGAGTTGAAGAATAACATTAAGCAGTATTGGTGGAAGGCCATGACGATGCTCCACGAGAATATCGTAGGTATCGATTCGGCCATCTTTATGCACCCGACAATATGGAAGGCTTCTGGACACGTGGATGCTTTCAACGATCCCCTGATCGATAACCGCGACTCTAAGAAGCGTTATCGCGCTGACGTGCTGATCGAGGACCAG
>ONKY01000094.1 GCA_900318585.1 uncultured Prevotellaceae bacterium | reverse complement strand
GGCTAAGACAGTAGAATTCAAGTATGCCCCGATGTTTCAGGTGGGCGAGGACAAGACGGAGTACCGCTTGTTGAGTAAGGAAGGCGTAACGACCGCCGAGTTTGAAGGAAAAACCATTGTGAAGGTCTCCAAGGAGGCACTGACGCTGCTGGCTCAGCAGGCTTTCCACGATGTGGAGTTCATGTTGCGCCGTGAGCATAACGAGCAGGTGGCCAAGATCCTGACAGATCCTGAGGCCTCGGAGAATGATAAGTACGTTGCCCTGCAGTTCCTGCGCAATGCTGAGGTGGCTGCCAAGGGTATCCTGCCTTTCTGTCAGGACACCGGCACCGCTATCATCCACGGCGAGAAAGGCCAGCAGGTGTGGACGGGATTTGAGGACGAGGAAGCGCTGAGCCTGGGCGTGTTCAATACTTTCACGCAGGACAACCTGCGCTACTCGCAGAACGCGCCGCTGAACATGTACGACGAAGTGAACACCCGTTGCAACCTGCCTGCACAGATTGATATCGAGGCTACAGAGGGTGCTGAGTATAAGTTTGTAATGGTGGCAAAGGGTGGTGGTTCTGCCAACAAGACATATTTCTATCCGATGACCAAGGCTACCATCCAAAACGAGGGTACGTTGATTCCTTTCCTTGTTGAGAAAATGAAGTCGCTAGGCACTGCTGCCTGCCCGCCTTATCACATTGCCTTCGTGATTGGTGGAACCTCAGCAGAGAAGAACCTGCTTACCGTGAAGTTGGCTTCCATTAAGTTCTACGACGGCCTGCCTACCACTGGCGATGAGACGGGACGTGCATTCCGCGATGTTGACCTCGAGGAAAAGCTGCTGAAGGAGGCTCAGAAGATAGGACTCGGTGCCCAGTTCGGCGGAAAGTACCTGGCTCACGACATTCGTGTCATCCGCCTGCCTCGTCATGGTGCCTCTTGTCCGATTGGCATGGGTGTGAGCTGCTCTGCCGACCGTAATATTAAAGCCAAGATCAATGCTGACGGTATCTGGTTAGAGAAAATGGACGCCAATCCCTCAGAGCTGATTCCTGCTGAGTATGCAAAGGCTGGTGAAGGCTCTAATACCATAGAAATCGACCTGAACGAGGGTATTGATGCCGTTCGCAAGGAACTCTCGAAGTATCCTGTCTCTACGAGGGTAAACCTGCGTGGCACGATTATCGTGGCTCGCGACATTGCTCACGCCAAGCTGAAGGCTCGCATTGACGCTGGCGAGGAAATGCCCGAATACTTCAAGAAGTATCCAGTGCTCTATGCCGGACCCGCTAAGACGCCCGAGGGTTATCCCTGCGGTTCCATGGGACCGACGACGGCCAATCGTATGGATCCCTACGTGGATGAGTTCCAGTCGCTGGGCGCTTCGCTGGTGATGATAGCCAAGGGTAATCGTTCGCAGGTTGTGACAGATGCCTGCCAGAAGTATGGCGGCTTCTATCTGGGAAGCATTGGCGGCGTGGCTGCTGTGCTGTCTCAGTCGAGCATCAAATCAATAGAATGCGTGGAGTATCCGGAACTTGGAATGGAAGCTATTTGGAAGATTGACGTTGAGGACTTCCCTGCCTTCATCCTAGTGGATGACAAGGGCAATGACTTCTTTAAGACTCTCAAGCCTTGGTGCCCCTCATGCAAAAAGTAACGCTGGCATTAGCTGTCATGCTCCTATTGCCCTTGGCCGTCCTGGCTCAGGGCAATAGGTTTATTCGGTATAATTGTCTCGGTGGCTCAGACGTTGATCCCTTGACACCCCATTCCTCTTCCTCACGTAGGAAATTGCCGACTTTCCGCACCGATTGGCAGGCGGATAAAACCTACCGTGTGCCTGTCATCTTGATAGAGTTTGCAGACAGACAGTTCAGTGGGGTTAACCCTCAGGCTACCTTTGACAGGATTTTTAATGAAAACGGCTATAATCTCGGACATGGGCCTGGCTGTGTTGCTGACTACTTCCGTGAGCAGTCGGGCGGGTTGTTCAATCCGGTATTCGATGTCGCAGGACCTGTCCGTGTGTCTGCTTCGTATAAAGGCAGCTCCAGTAATAATTATGGTGACAAGTCGTTCAGGGAAGCTGTTGAAAAGGCCGATTCTTTGTTCAACTATGCCGACTATGACTGGGACGGAGTGGGTAAGGTGCCCCAAGTAGTCTTTATTTATGCTGGCTATGGCGGTAATGAAAGCTCTGCCAAGGCCAAGGGATGCATCTGGCCTAATACTAGTTCGTTCACACAATTCTATGTTGACGGAGTAAGTTTTGGTCAATATACGGCCAGTGCGGAATTGTGGAGTACGGATGAACTTTGTGGCATTGGAACCATCTGCCATGAGTTGAGCCACTGTTTCGGGCTTCCTGATGTATATCCGGTCGGCGGCAGTGAGTATTCCGTGCTTGACGAATGGGATTTGATGGATGGCGGAAACTATTCAGACGAAGGTTGGTGCCCGCCCAACTATACTGTTCAGGAGAAGGAACTGTTAGGATGGTTTTCTGCCAGAGAACTGGACGTGACGCAGACGGTCAGCAATCTTCAACCGTTGGAGGCGGGCGGCGACGCCTATCGCATTACCAATAGCGGGCAGGCTAATGAGTACTATCTTCTGGAGAACCGCCAACAGCGGGGTTGGGACGCTTTCATTCCAGGTCATGGGCTGACCGTTCTTCATGTTGACTTCAATCTGGACTCATGGAGATTGAACACCATCAATTCCTATCCCACTCATCACCATCTGGACTTTATCCATGCGTCAGGCCATTCCTATACGTATTATGAGTCATTATACGGACACAATAATTACAAGGATGGGCGAAACATGAACCTGAGCGGCTCAGCTTTTCCTTTGTTGACTGACACGCTCGTAGTGACAGACCTCACTGACACGTCTGTTCCTTCGGCTGCTACGCTTTTTACCCAGAATGCTCAGGGCACGAAGTTCATGGGTAAGCCCATTATGAATATTCAGGAATCGGCCGATGGCTTAATCTCCTTCCTGTTCTACGAAAACGTGGAGGCTGGTGTCCGCTCCATTCCTCAGGGCAAAGATTCTTCTGGAAACATTTATAATCTTTATGGTCAGCGGCTTCAGGAAGTTCCGCGTCGCGGGCTTTATATCAACAATGGAAGGAAAATTGTCAGAAGGTGAAGTGCCGACAAGGTGAAAACGTGCTAATTAATTTCTCTTTTCTTCGCAAACATTTGGAAATGTCATAAATAAAATGTAATTTTGCATCGTTTTATCAGCATCTATCTAGTTAGAAAGAACAAAATGAAGAATTTATCCATAGACATGAAACGTTTTTTTACTATTCAAAGTCTGACAGTACTGCCTAGTCTGTCAGTGATTTATTTTTTTGCAGCATTATTCCTGCCCCTTCCCGTTCATGCCCAAGGTATGAGTGATGATCAAGTATTGAAAATGGTGCAATCGGAGTCAAGTCGTGGCACGCAGAAATCTCAAATCGTCACGAAGCTTGTACAGAGTGGTGTGAACATTGACCAGATACGTCGCGTACGTAAACAGACAGGGACGTCGGGCTCCACTGGAGGCGGAGCAGGTGATGCTTCACGCCTGCGTCAGGCAAACGGCGACCAGACTTTACCTGACAGCCGTATCACCTCTGGTACTGCTACACAGGTTGCTGATGATGATAACCTGTTGCCGGGCGACGATGAGTTGGCTCTGCTGATTGAGGAGTTAACGCCTGACGGCCGTCGTGTTTATGGCCGTAGCATCTTTAACAAAAAACTCCTTTCGTTTGAACCGGGAATGAATATCGCCACGCCGCAGAATTATGTAGTAGGCCCTGGTGACATTCTGTTCCTTGATGTCTATGGCGCTTCTCAGAAAACAGAGCAGTTAGAGGTGTCGCCCGACGGAAAAGTAGTTGTGCCTGGCTATGGCCCTGTTTCGGTCAGTGGCTTGACTGTGGCTGCCGCCCAGCAGCGTATCCGTTCTACTGTTGGCTCGCGCTACGCCAGTTCAAAGCTGAGCCTTACTGTCGGTCAGACGCGTACCATTACTGTGAACGTGATGGGCGAGGTGCGTGCTCCTGGTACTTATACTGTTTCGGCCTTTGCTACCGTGTTCCATGCCCTGTATATGGCTGGTGGTATCAGCTCTTTGGGTACTTTGCGTAGCATTAAGGTGTTCCGTCAGGGACGCCAGGTTACTTCCGTGGACGTTTACGAGTATATCCTCAATGGACGTCTGGCAGGTAATATCCATCTGCAGGAGAACGATGTGATTATGGTTGGAGCATACGAGTGCTTAGTTGATCTTGACGGTAAGGTCAAGCGCCCCATGACCTACGAGATGCGTCCTAATGAGAGTGTTGCTACTCTTCTAAAGTATGCCGGTGGCTATGCAAGCGATGCAAACAAGAAGTCCGTTCTCGTCAAGCGTATAGCTGGTGCGCGTAAGAGTGTATTCACTGTGGATGAGTTTGATATGTCCTCCTTCCGTGTTGCCGATGGAGATATTGTGACTGTTGACGGCAACATCGACCGTTACGAGAACATGGTAGAGGTGAGAGGTGCCGTGTTCCGTCCGGGAATGTATCAGCTGGGCGGCGACATCACTACGGTTCGCTCGCTTGTTGAGCGTGCCGACGGTCTGAAGGAAGATGCCTTTACGGGACGCGCCGTGTTGACCCGCATGAAGGAAGACCGTACGTTGGAGACCCTGCCAGTAGATTTGAAAGGTATTATGGATGGTGCTGTTGCTGACATCCCCCTCCGTAATGAGGACGTGCTGACTATTGCTTCGGAAGAAGAGCTGGTGCAGAATCGCTGGTTCTATATTGAGGGAGAAGTACAGCATCCCGACTCCTTTATGTATGCAGCAAATACAACAATTGAAGACCTGATTGTCATGGCGGGAGGTCTGACTGATGCCGCTTCGGAAGTTCGGGTAGATGTGAGCCGCCGTATTCATGACCCCAAGGCGCTGAAGTCAGGTAAGGAAATTTCAAAGCCTTATACTTTTGCCTTGAAGGATGGTCTTCTCATCGATGGTGGCGATAAGGATTTCGTTCTTGAGCCGTTCGATGTTGTTCGTGTCCGTAAATCGCCTGGATATGTTGAGCCTCGCACCATTACTGTTGAAGGCGAGGTTGAATTTGAAGGAAAGTATACGTTGGCAACCAAGAACCTGCGTCTGAGTGATGCAATCAAGGCAGCTGGCGGCGTAAGTTCGGAAGCATACCCCAAAGGTGCTCGCCTTATGCGCAGAATGAATATTTTTGAGCGTGCCCGCATGGAAGATGTGTTGCATGCTGCGCAACACAATAAAGACCCAAATGATTCCGTTGCAACGCAGACCATTGTTGTTCCTGACGAGTATTCGGTAGGTATACAGCTTGATAAAGCGTTGGCAAACCCTGGTGGAGATTACGATATCGTGCTTCGTGATAATGACCGTCTTATTGTTCCTGAGTATAATGGAACGGTAAAGATTAGCGGATCGGTTCTTATCCCCAATACTGTTGCATACAATGAAGCTCAGAATGGGTATAAGTGGTACATCAATCAGGCTGGTGGCTATGCTGAAATGGCAAAGAAACGGAGAGCCTTCATCGTTTATCCGAACGGTATGGTTTCTAAAGCCTCTAAAGGTAAGGTTGAGCCTGGATGTGAGATTATTGTTCCGACAAAGATGCGTTCTAATATTGATCAAATAGCTGCTGATATGTCTCGGTGGGTTAGTATTGGAACAAGTGTCACTTCTATGACTTCAATCATTGTTGCTCTTTTTAGCTTGTTAAAATAAGATTATTTAGAATACAGTTATGAGAAAACTAAAAGCAATCCTTTTGTCAATGGTAGCAGCGCTGCTGGTCAGCTGCGGAACCACCTCGACGGTGCCCATTACGGGACGTCAGCAGACGTTGATGGTCAGTGACGGCGAAATACTGAGCCTGGCCACCCAGCAGTATCAGGAATTCATGGGGAAGGCAAAGCTTTCCACCAATGTTGCTAACACTGCTATGGTGAAGCGAGTGGGACAGAATCTGGCCAATGCCGTGACCAACTATTTGAAGAATAACGGGCTTGCCTCGGAAGTGCAGAATTACAAGTGGACGTTCAACCTCGTGCAGGACAAGCAGGCGAATGCCTGGTGTATGCCTGGCGGACTCATCTGTGTCTATGAAGGCCTGCTGCCAATCACTCAGAACGAGGCGTCGCTGGCTATTGTCATGGGACATGAGATTGCCCATGCTGTGGCAAAGCACTCTGCTGAGCAGATGAGCCAGCAGTATAAGCAGGAGATGGGCTTGCAGATAGGTACTGCCATTGCCGGTATGTTGGGCATGGGTCAGAATACGCAATCCATCGTCCAAGCCATTGCTGCTCAGGGCTTTAACTTTAAGAACCTGAGCTACTCGCGCAACCACGAGAATGAGGCCGACCACATGGGGCTCATCTTTGCTGCAATGGCAGGCTATGACCCGCAGGTAGCTACCACTTTCTGGCAGCGCATGGCTGCTTCTTCTACCAATCAGACGGCAGAGTTCCTGAGCGACCACCCATCTGATGCCACGCGCATCAAGAACATTCAGGGTTGGATGCCTGAGGCTCTGAAATATTATCAGAAGAAGTAAGAGGTTAGAGGTGAGAAGTAAGAAGTAAGCGATAAGAAGTAAGAAATCAGATATGAAAAAGCAACTGTATGTTTTAGCCGGTCTGCTGTGTATGTCGCTTACCGGCATAGCGCAGACCAAAGACGGCGGTCTGACCAGCGATATGCTCTACAGCATCCGTAAGGACAATAAGCCGACTACTACCGATCGCGCCTTGGCTAATGCCATTGCTGCCAACAGTATCAACGATCTGGCGAAGAACCATCAGAATGCCGGTTCTATTGATACGTACTTCAGTGTAGAAACGAAAAAGCAGTCCATCACCAACCAGAAGTCATCAGGCCGTTGCTGGATGTTCAGCGGCTTCAATGTGCTGCGTTCCGACTATACCCAGAAGCACGACTCCATCCAGTTGGAATTGTCGCAGGCTTATCTCTTCTTCTACGATCAGTTGGAGAAGGCCAACCTGATGCTTCAGGGTGCCATCGACACTGGTAAGAAACCCATCGACGACCAGCGTGTGCAGTTCTTCTTCCATCATCCTATCAACGATGGTGGAACGTTCTGTGGCGTGGCTGACTTGGTGGACAAGTATGGTTTGGTGCCGGCAGAGGTGATGCCTGAATCCTACTCGTCCGACAATACGTCCATAGCCCGTATGCTCATCTCCTCGAAGCTGCGCGAGTTTGGTTTGCAGTTGCGTGATATGGTAGAGAAGGGCAAGAGTGCATCTGCCATCAACAAGGCCAAGACCCGTATGCTCTCCCAGATCTATCACATGCTCCAGCTCACCATCGGAGAGCCGCCGCAGAAATTTACATACGCCTTTAAGAATAAGGACGGCCGTAGTCTCACCGCAGCCAAGGAGTACACCCCCATGTCGTTTGCACAGGAGGTGGTGGGCAAGCCCCTGAACGGCACTTTTATTATGGTGATGAACGACCCGCGCCGCCCATATAATAAGGTATATGAAGTGGAGTACGACCGCCATACCTACGATGGTCACAACTGGCGCTACGTCAACCTGTCTATGGACGACATTGAGCGCATGGCTATCTCGGCTCTGAAGCACGGACAGAAGCTTTACAGTTCCTACGACGTAGGCAAGATGCTTGACCGCAAGCGCGGCTATGCCGATACCGAGAACTTTGACTATGGCTCGCTCTTCGACACCGTGTTCGGCATGGACAAGGCTCAGCGCATCTCAACTTTTGACAGCGGTTCCACCCACGCCATGACCCTGACAGCTGTTGATCTCGATGCTCAGGGGAAGGCGGTGAAATGGAAGGTGGAAAACTCATGGGGCGCTGACTGGGGACAGAAGGGTTGCCTGATCATGACTGACCGTTGGTTCCGTGAGTATATGTTCCGTCTGGTTCTCCCCATGCGGTTCGTGCCCCAGAATATCCGCGACATTGCCAAGCAGACGCCTGTCATGGTAATGCCGGAAGACCCCTTGTTCCTGCCTGATGAATAGGCTGTTGAGCATTATCATCCTGATGTCTGGCTTCTGCGCACAGCCTTTGTGCGCGCAGGAGTCAGACATTTCTGTTGAGGAAGAACCGTTGTCGCTGCCTCCGCTGACGGAGCGTGGCACCATTGCCCATCATCCCTATTTCTTTACGCCCTTCGGCGGGCTTTCTGACTGGTATTTGCATAAGGGACTGAACACCTCGATGACAGCTTCCGTCGGATGGAACAAAGACTGGGGTACTGGCTTCTCCAACAGCTTGTCGCTTGTTCACGCTAATCTCCTGGCACCCCGCCTTAGCTATGCCGTGGGCGTGTATACCTCACATTTGGACTGGGGCCCCGTTACTGTCAACGATGCAGGGCTGACCGCCATGTTGGGCTACCGTCTCGACGAGCGCTGGGAGGCCTATCTCTTTGCCCAAAAGTCGGTGGTGAATCAGCGGATGCCGCTGCCATATTACATAGCCGACGATTTTGGCGACAAGATAGGCGCCTCCATCCGCTACAATGTCAGCCCATCTTTCAGCGTGCAGCTTGGCGTGTGGGAAAGCCGCCGTCCGGAGCCTCGTCGCTGAACAGCTTTCGTGCGCGTATGTACGCGCGTAATAATGATAGCTTAATCTCAAAACATCCCCCATTTCTCACACTTCTCACACCTGGCTTAGGTGAGGGAAGTGTGGGAAGTGAGGGATGTTTCTCTGTTAGGCAATTTATAGATATGTTCGCGCGCGAAGGAAATCAGTAGCTGAAATGCTTTCGCTGGAGTGTCTGGATGAGAAGCACCGAGTATTGTTTCTAAAGCACCGAGTATTGTTTCTAAAGCACCGAGTATTGTTTCTAAAGCACCGAGTATTGTTTCTAAAG
>ONKY01000109.1 GCA_900318585.1 uncultured Prevotellaceae bacterium | reverse complement strand
GTTCATCTGCTTGGCGTAGCGGTTGGCAATGACCATACAGCAAGTCATGGCACGATGGCCGAGAAGGGAGGCGAGACCGGCGAGGGCCGATGACTCCATCTCGAAGTTACAGATTTTCATACCCTCGTATTCAAACTCCTCAATCTTCTCGTTCTGTTTCGGGTCGGCGATGTCTGCGCGGAGCACACGCCCCTGCGGCCCGTAGAAGCCGCCACAGGAGATGGTGTAGCCGCGTACCATGTCGTCTTGGGCTATCTGCTCAATGAGTTCCTCATCGGCTACGGAGACGTAGGGTGCTCCCTTGATGGGATCCCACTGCATGTGTTCCTTGAATGCTCGTTCCATAGGGATGTCGCAGACCACGTTGCGTCCGGCGTAGTAGTTGAGCAGACCGTCGAAGCCGATGCTCTTCACCGAGGCCACGAAGCAGCCTGTCGGCGTATAGGGCTGCAAGCCGCCGCAAGTGCCTATGCGCACCATGGTGAGCGTGCGGTGTTCGTCACGCTCTTCACGTGTGCTGTAGTCGATGTTGGCCAGCGTATCGAGTTCGTTGGCTACGATGTCGATGTTGTCGCAGCCGATACCGTGACTCTGGCAGGTGATGCGCTTGCCTTTGTAAATACCGGTAATGGTGTGGAACTCACGGCTTGAGACTTCGCACTCCTTGGAGTCGAAGTGGGCGGCCACGGTGTCTACGCGGGCGGGGTCGCCGACAAGTACCACCTTATCGGCTAACTGTTCTGGCTTTAGATGTAGGTGGAAGCAAGAACCGTCGGCGTTGATGATTAGTTCGGATTCAGGAAATGTTCTTTTTGTATTCATAGGGCTTATTGTTTTTAGGTTATTTTATTGTCGTGCTTTTATCTCTGTATTTCTGATGTCTTTTTCCAGCTGACGGACAGAGCGCTGCAGCGAGTAGTACTCTTTCTCTGCCTGCAAGATGTCGTTGGGAATGACTTTGTCCTTGTTCGCTGCATATTGCTGGCGAAGTGCGTCGAGCGTTGCGGCGAGCTGGCGCAGATTCTTTTCCGTCTGTTGCAGTTTCTGGTAGCGAGTGCGGTTGTCAAGTACCAGGAAGTCGGCAAGGGTGTGATAGGTTGTCTGGTCATCCACCATGAAGGAGATGGCTTCGCCCGTTTGTTTAGGTGGAGCCGACACCTTCTGAGCAGTACGCAGGGCCTGTAGGCGGTTGAGGGCTTCCTTTCGGGCTTTGCCGTCACCCCAGGTATCGGCAATGGAATGGATGTCTGCGAGTGAGCGCAATACTTGTTCCTCAAGAGCATCTGCATCGTAGGTGCGGCGTGTCTTGTTGGGGATGAAAGTGTAGATGCATACTTTTCCTTCCGGTTGGCGACGGTCGCTGGCAAAGTAGCCAATGTTGTTCATCTCGTCGATAGCTATCATATAGTCGTTGGCTTCTGAGTTGAAAGGCATACCGATATTCTCAGGCACCAAGAAGCGTCCAGTGTTGGAGTCGTATCGGGTGACAAAGATATCGAGGCCGCCGATGCTCTCTGAGCCGCCTGCTGCAAAATAGAACGTTGTGCCATCAGCCATCATGTAAGGATAGTTGGCAGGCGAGAACTGTCCGCCTTCAAGTCCATCGAGCAGGGTAGGGGTGTTCCACTCTTTTCCGCCGAGCAGGTCGGTGGTGTAGAGTTTGCCCGACTTGGAGAACCATGCCTTGTTGCCCAGTTCGTTCAGGTAGCAGATGGCATAGGGCTGTTCGTCGCTATGGAAGAAATCCGTATAGGTCATGAGCCGTCCTGACTCGGAGGAAAGTCTGTATTGACTGAGGAACTTCTGTTTGTCCACAACGATGCTGTCAACGAATACGATTTGCTGGGTGGCCTCACGCATGGTCGTGATGCGTGGGTCTTCCTGCGGCTCTTCTACCACAGGCTTTTTCTTGGGCGTAGTCTTTTGCCTTGAGCGTTGTGCCGCTACGGACAGTGAAAGCAGCAAAGCGATGGCAAACAGTATGTATTTTCTGAACATGATACAGAGGGAAAAGAGGAAATTAAAAATCTGTGAACGAGAGGGGCATGAGCTGGCTGATGCCGTTGATGACATAGGTGCAGCGTGTGCCGTGGAGCAGGATGCGTACAGGGCGACGGAAGCGCGTCTCCGTCTCGATGATGACCTGCCGGCATGTGCCGCAGGGACTGACGGGCTCTTGCTGCAACACTCCTTCGTCGTTGGCTGCGGTAATGGCCAGCATCTCTACGGGCTGGTCAGGATACTGTGCTCCAGCAGCGAAGATGGCAGAGCGCTCTGCACAGATGCCTGCCGGAAAAGCGGCATTTTCCTGATTGCACCCCATGACCTCGACACCGTTGGCCAGTCGGACGGCTGCTCCTACGTGGAAGTGGGAATGGGGAACGTAACTGCGGTTAGTTGCCTCGACGGCCAGGCGGATGAGATGCTGCTCCTCTGGTGTCAGTTCTTCCAACTGGCACTCCTGGATATGGGATGTAAGCTGTAGTTCTTTCATAAGTTTGCGGTTTTCCCTGCAAAATTATAAAATAATTATGAACCAAAGGCTATGAACACCATTAAAAAAACAAAATAGTAGGGAAATATGGGCACAGTATTTGATTAATTTTGTAATTTTGTACCCAAAATGTGCAATAAATGAAGAAAATTCTCCTGTTCATCACACTTTTCATTCCGTTTTCGGCTGTTGCCCAGCAGATGAAATGGAATTCTGTCTACCAGCAGTACATTGACCAATATAAAGACATCGCCATTGAGCAGATGCTGCGCTGGAAAGTGCCCGCTTCCATCACTTTGGCTCAAGGTATCTTCGAGAGCGGTGCCGGTAACAGCTACCTTGCCCGCCAAGGCAACAATCACTTCGGTATCAAGTGCCACGGTTGGCAGGGACGCACCGTCTATAAGGATGATGACGCTCGTAACGAGTGCTTCCGTGCATACGATTCCCCCTATCAGTCGTTCGAGGACCATTCCCGTTTCCTTGTCAGCGGTCAGCGCTATAGTTCGCTATTCAGCCTGAAGATGACTGACTATCGTGGCTGGGCACGCGGTCTGAAGTCAGCAGGTTATGCCACAAATCCCCGTTATGCCGACCAGTTGATTGAGCTGATTCAGTTGTATAAGCTCTATCAATATGATACAGCGTCGGGCTACGACAAGTTTATTGTGGCTCACTCGAAAGACCATGTGGCGAGTGGTCAGCTGTTGCATCCTATCAAGATCTACAACAAAAACTATTACCTGTATGCCCGTCGTGGTGACACTTTCCGAAGTATCGGCCAGGAGATAGGCATCTCCTATAAGAAGATAGCCAAGTATAACGAGCGAGGAAAGAACGATCCGCTGCAGGAGGGCGAGATTATCTGGCTGAAGAAGAAGCAGAAGCGTGCTCCAAAGGATTATAAGGGCCGTCTGCACTATGTCCGCCAGGGCGAGTCAATGTATTCCATTGCCCAGACTTACGGCATACGCCTGAAATCGCTCTACAAGATGAACCGCCTGCAGCCCGACTACGAGTTGAGGATTGGCGATGCGCTCAGGCTGCGGTAGAGCATGCTTGCTTTGCGTGCGTACCATAATGTAAACCTTATTTTTTGTTTTTCCTAAAATCCGCAGATAATTTTTCAACGGTCTAGTCTTGCCGTCCTTTGAGACATGCCTGTCTGTTTTTTTTTGCCATACAAGCGCGTAATCCGACGGGACATGAACTAGTTCCCCCTTACCCCGTAAGGTC
>ONKY01000091.1 GCA_900318585.1 uncultured Prevotellaceae bacterium | reverse complement strand
TTATACCCAAGTATTAACATTAAACAGTTAATACTCGCTTCTTGTACTACTTCTCTGTCTATGTAATCCTTTCAAAGAACTCTTTCTCTGCTTACCGAGATAGTTTGAGGTCTTCAACCTCGAACGTCGGCCACACTCGACAACGCTCAAATTTTATTTGGCGCTGTACTCGCTTGCACGCCGTTTCTCGTTTAGCGGGTGCAAAGGTACTGCTTTCCGACGAGTCGGCAAAACTTTTTGATATATTTTTTCGCTTTTTTCGCAGAAAATAGAAAATTCTTGATGGATATCAAGACGGAGAATGGCTATACATTATTATATATAATATAAGAAGGGGCTAATACTCTAAAACAAGTGACTGACGCGGCTTTAGCTGAATATCCTCCGACAAGTTATAGTACCGATTTGTCAGGACATCCTTGACCTGCTTTGCCTGTCCGATAACTTCTGCGTAACGGCTCACCTTCATGGTGGCGGGCTTCGACGTACCATTTAATACAATGAGGGCTGTCTTTCCCTGATACTGGCGGGCAATCACATAAACACCTCCGAAAGGAATGAACTGTATCTGACGGCCCTTGACGATGACATCGTTTCCTTGCCGCCAATGGAGCAGGCGGCTCAGCCACTGGAACATACTCTGCTCTGAACGGCTACGACCCTCCTTCGTAAAGCAGTTGTGCGTTTCACCAGGGAAGCCGCCGGGGAAGTCCTTACGCACGTTTCCGTCAGTCACTTCCTTCGTTCCGTTCATCAGCACTTCCGTTCCATAATAGAGCTGCGGTATCCGGTTGACTGTGAGTAGCAGGGCCAGCGCTTGCTTCAGGGCCAGCGTGTCCCGTCCGTTGCCGAGGAAGCGGTCGGTGTCGTGATTCTCAATAAAAGCCATCACGCTGGACGGGTTGGGATACAGATAGTCATAGACGAACGAATTATACAAACGGTTCAACCCGTTCCACCATGCGTCGGTCTCCTCATTCTTCGCCTGACTGAGCTTGTCGAAGAAACTAAAGTCCATGACGGTCTTTAAAAAAGAATTCGAGATATTGTGCTTTGAGTTATCCTCCTCAACACTTAAGGCAAAGTCTTTCTGCCAGGCAGCAGTATAGGCAGGTTCAGTGACCCACGTCTCACCCACAGTATTGAAGTTTGGATACTCATCGTCAAGTTCTTTCATCCACTGGGCCATAGCAGCGGCATTGGCATAGGGGTAGGTATCCATGCGAATGCCGTCAATGCCCACCGTCTCTATCCACCAGAAAGAGTTCTGGATAAGATAGCGCATCAGATGGGGGTTCCGCTGGTTGAGGTCGGGCATGGTTGGCACGAACCATCCTTCTGTAGTCTCCTTCAAGTCTACTTCCGACGCATAGGGATCCAGTACGGGCGTGAGCTTATAGCTGGTCTGCAGGAAGCTGGTGCCGTCAGGGTTACTGGTGCCTTTCGACTCCTTCAGCCAGTCGGGCAGGTTCAACCAGTCTTTCGTTGGCATATCAAGCGTCCAGGGATGTTCAAATCCGCTGTGGTTGAAGATCATGTCCATCACCACCTTCAGTCCTTTGGCATGGGCCTCGTCCACCAGGCGCCTGTAGTCTTCGTTTGTTCCAAAACGCGGGTCTACCCGATAATAGTTGGTTGTGGCATAACCGTGATAAGTAGAATAGCCCCTTGCATCGTCCGGAGAATCATTCTCGAGCACAGGTGTCAGCCAAAGAGCCGTCACGCCAAGGTCGGTAAAATAGTCCAGGTGTTCGCGAATGCCGTTCAGGTCTCCGCCGTGTCGGAGCGACGGCTGGCTGCGATCCTCTTTATAGGCACGCATACCCTTCACCTGCGGGTTATGATCCGCTCCTTGTGCAAAGCGGTCGGGCATCAGCATATAGAGCACATCGGCATTGGTGAAGCCTCTACGTTCTGCACCGCTTTTCTCGCGTGCCTTCAGCTGATACTGCACTTTCTTCTTGCCGAGCTTCAGCGTCATCATGCCGGGCCTGGCCCCCTGGAGGTTCATATAGATAAGCAGGTAATTAGGAGAGTCAAGTCTGACAAGGCTGTCGATGACCACACCGGGGTAATCAGTACTCACACTGGCAACGTCGCGGATGCCCTGTCCGTAGACCATCAGCTGAACGGTGGGATTCTTCATTCCCACAAACCAGTCAGTCGGTTCTATCCGGATTTCCGAGGCAAGTCTGCCTTTCCGTTGTTTGTCACTCACTGTCTTCTTTGCTGCCATAGCTGTAAAACTAAACGCCACCAGGGCTGTAAACAATATAAGTCTTCGCATGTTGTCTTTAGGTTTTTTCGTTACTGATGGTGCAAAGGTAACAATTATTTACGAAAACCGAAAAATAATCACAAAAATATTTGGCCAGTTTTGAAAAAAAGACTACCTTTGCACTGTCAAATTAGTAAAATCTAATTACTATCATAAAAACACACGAGGATGTTCCCTGAGACAGAGAGCATCCTCGGAATTTTTTATGTAAGTCTTACTTCTTCTTCCTGGGTTTCCGCATCGCCCAACCTTCTTCGGAGAAGTCGGGACTTTCTCCCTTGAACCCCTTCCGTGAAGCGTTGTTCATCAGCTCCCGCCAGTCTTTTTTCTTTTTGGGTCGCTCCCATATATCCTCCTGCCTTGCGGGTCTTCTCCGTTCCTTGGGCATCGGAGCAGCCTTGCGCGGCGGAGCCGGTTTTTCGCGCCCTTCCTCCGCATCGTTGCAGCGCACCTGACGTCCTTTGAAGCGAATGCCCGTCAGCTGGGTAGCCACCTTACGCGCATCCTTTTCGGGTACTTCAAAATAGGCAATGGTGTCCAACAGGTCAATATGTCCCACCTCCTGCCGTCCGCCGACGAAGCGGTTCAACATCTGCATCAGCTCCCCAGGATAGAATCCGTCGCGCTTTCCCAAGTTAATGAAGAGTCGCCGATAACCTTTCTGCGGTTTGTTCTGACGCTTCTGATGATCAGTCTGCTGTCTGTCCGTTTTTTTCTCACCTTTTTTATTAAGTACAGGCTTCTCTATTTCCGGTGCATCGGCATAGTACGACAGGAAGCGTCCGAACTCGCGGCTTACTATCTTCTTGATTACCTCGTCCTTGTCCATATACTCGAAGTAGCGGTTGATGTCCTGAATGAACGGTGCAATCTCCTCGTCGTTCACGTCGGTCTTTACAATCTGGTCCATCACCTTATAGAGCTGCTTCTTGCATATCTCCTCAGCACTGGGAATGTCAGCCTCCTCAAAATCCTTGCCAATGACCTTCTCGATGTTACGTATTTTGTGCTTCTCCTTCGAGTGGACGATGCTAATGCTCGTTCCCTTCTTACCGGCGCGGCCCGTTCGGCCAGAGCGATGGGTATAGTTCTCTATGTCGTCGGGCAGACCGTAGTTGATGACATGCGTCAGGTCGTCCACGTCCAAGCCACGTGCCGCCACGTCAGTGGCCACAAGGAGCTGTGTCAGGTGCTGGCGGAACTTCTGCATGGTCAGGTCACGCTGCTGCTGCGAGAGGTCACCGTGCAACGACTCGGCATTGTAGCCGTCCTTGATAAGTTTGTCGGCCACCTCCTGTGTCTCAATCTTCGTACGGCAGAAGATAATCGCGAAAATCTTCGGATAGAAGTCTACGATACGCTTCAATGCCAGATACTTGTCTTTCGCGTGTACCATATAATATACATGGTTCACGTTCTCCGCTCCCTCGTTACGACTTCCCACAACGATTTCCTGATAGTCGTGCAAATAGTTCTTGGCCACCTTCTCTACCTCGCGGCTCATCGTAGCCGAGAACATCAGCGTGTGATGCTCTTCGGGCAATTCGCCGAAGATGGCATCAATACTCTCTGAGAAGCCCATGTTCAGCATCTCGTCGGCCTCGTCGAGCACAATGTTATGCACGCCGTCGAGCTTTGCAACTCCACGGTTCACCAAGTCAAGCAGACGTCCGGGTGTGGCCACGATAATATGGGCACCCTTTTTCAGCGCCCGTATCTGCGGCTCAATGGCAGCACCGCCGTACACTGCCTCCACATGTACACCGTCCATGTATTTGGCAAAGTCACGGATGTCATCGGCTATCTGTAAGCACAGCTCACGCGTCGGACTCAGTACAAGCGCCTGTGTTGAGGGCTGGAGTGCAGGGGGCAGGGAGGCCACTTGCTGCAGCAGCGGTATGCCGAAGGCAGCCGTCTTGCCAGTACCCGTCTGGGCCAGGGCTATCACATCGTTCTGGTTACCCAGCAAATAAGGAATGACAGCCTCCTGCACAGGCATTGGCTGCACGAATCCCAGTTCCTCGATGGCGTGGCGAATCGGCTCGCTGACGCCCAACTCTTCAAATGTCTTCATAGGCTTATTTCTCTATTTTTCTGCAAAGATACAAAGAAAAAATGAGAAATAAGAAATGAAAAAAGAAAAAAGAGCAATAATTTGGTTTTTCCCTCGCTAATTCGTACCTTTGGCCAGCTGCCGAAAGTACTTCCGCTCAGAAAGGCAAAAGAAAAACGCATTTTCCTTTTGCTTTTCCCTCGCTTATTCGTACCTTTGCAGCAAGAAACAGTATATGAAGATGAAACTACTCTTAGCTATCGACTCGTTCAAAGGATGCTTGTCATCTTCCGAAGCCAATGCCGCAGCCCTCGAAGGAGTCCTCCAGGCTAAGCCTGATGCGGAGGTCGTGTCAGTGCCCGTCAGCGACGGCGGTGAAGGATGGATAGAGGCTTTTCAGGCTGCCATTGGAGGCGAGACGGTATGGGCAGACGTACGCGACCCGCTGATGCGACCCATCCGAGCTTGCTACCTGTGCAAAGGAGAGCAGGGCATCATCGAGATAGCTAAAGCCAGCGGCCTCACACTGCTCACAGATGCGGAGCGTAACCCGTTGGTGGCTACCAGCTACGGTACAGGCCAACTTGTGGCCGATGCCGTTCGCCACGGATGTCGGGAAATCATTGTCGGTCTTGGCGGCAGTGCCACCAGCGACGCCGGACGTGGAATGCTCCAGGCACTTCAGGACGAGTTCGGCGAAGATCTGCTCACACTCAGGGGCATCACGTTCAAGATTGCCACCGACGTCGTCAACCCGCTTTTCGGCCATGAGGGTGCAGCCCGCGTGTTTGCCCCCCAGAAAGGAGCCACGCTCGACATGGTCATCGAACTGGACCACCGCGCCCGGACGTTCGCCGAACAGTCGGCACAGCTTCATGGCTACGACCGTTCATCCGTACCAGGTGCCGGCGCCGCTGGCGGGCTGGGCTACGCATTCATGCAATACCTCGGTGCAGAATGCCGTTCCGGCATAGAGCTGCTGCTCGATACCATCGGCTTTGATGACCTGCTGACAGATGCCAGCCTCGCCATTACTGGCGAGGGCTCGTCCGACCGCCAGACACTCATGGGCAAGCTACCTATGGGCATTCTCCATCGCGCCTCTGCCAACCACGTGCCCGTATGCCTCATTGCTGGACGCATCGCCGACCACCGGCAGCTCCTCCATGCAGGTTTCTCCCATGTGGCTTGCATCAATCCCCCTACCCTTCCCTTAGCCGTAGCCCTGCGTCCGTATGTAGCAAAGGAAAACATTAGGAACACCGTGGCTACTTTACTGGAGTGTAATGAATTTGTATAATAATACGATGAAGATTTGTATATTCTGTTCTGCCAACTGGCAGATAGACCCAGAGTTCTTCGAGCAGACGAAAGAACTGGGCGAATGGGCGGCCAAGGAAGGACACACCATCGTCTACGGCGGTGTAAACCAAGGGCTAATGGAGTGTATTGGAAAGGCTACGCACGAGGCAGGTGGCCAAACCATCGGTGTGGTGCCTATACTCGTGGAGCGCCAAGGGCGCGCCAGCCAGTACAACGACGTGGAGATTCCCTGCGATAACCTGAACGATCGTAAGCAGCTGATGCAGGACCAGAGCGACGTGTTCATCGCCCTGCCTGGCGGCATCGGCACGCTTGACGAGATTTTTACCATTGCAGCCTCAGCCACCATCGGTTATCACTCGAAGCTGGTCATCCTTTATAACATGAAAGGTTTTTGGGATTCGCTCATCCACATGCTTGACGACCTGAACAGCAAGGGCATGACAAGAAAAAATTGGCGAACCTATATTCAGGTCGCCAATTCATTGGAGGATATTGTCAAGTTACTCGCTTAACAGTCGCTCAGCCATAGCGCGTCCCAGCGCCTCGCACAGGGCCTTGGTCTCTGGCGTCAGGGCCTGCTTGATCTCTACTGGTGTGCCTACAGCCTCATACTTCAGGCGCTCATCGTTCCATTTCTGTATCTCGGCAACAGCCTTCGAGGCCCAGCCGTAGGAACCGAACCATCCGAAGAGACGACCCTTGATGTCCTTCTGCGACAGTTCGTCGAGCAGCACGTTCATCTCGTGGTACAGACCCGTGTTATAGGTCGGAGCGCCGACGATGAGGCCACGGTAGCGGAACACGTCGCGGATGATGTAGCTGTGGTGGGTCTTCGAGACATTATACATGACGATGTTTTTCACGCCGGCTTCCGAGGCAGCGCGTGCAATCACCTCGGCGGCACGCTCAGTGTTGCCATACATCGTGCCGTAGCATATCACCAAGCCCGGCTCCGCCTCATAGCGCGACAGGCGGTCGTAGATACCAATCACCTTCTCCACGTTCTCATGCCACACAGGACCATGGGTGGCACAGAGGTAGTCTAACTGTACGCCTTGCAGCTTCTTCAGCGCGTTCTGTACCGGCGTGCCGTACTTACCGACGATGTTAGAGTAGTAGCGCACCATCTCGAGCCAGAACGTGTCGCAATTGATCTGTGAGTCAATGACACCACCATTCAAGGCACCAAAACAACCGAAAGCATCGCCACTGAACAATACGTTACTGCTGGTTTCCAGCGTTACCATTGTCTCAGGCCAGTGAACCATCGGAGTCATCACAAACTGTAAAGTATGGTTTCCTAATTCGATGGAATCGCCGTTTTTCACTTCTAACAGGCCATCGGCCACGCCGTAGAAGCCCTCCATCATCTGGAACGTCTTCTTGTTGCCCACAATCTGAATGTCGGGGTAGTATTTCCTGATGAGAGCCAGAGAGCCGCTGTGGTCGGGCTCCATGTGGTTCACCACAAGGTAGTCGATCTTGCGGTCGCCGATGACAGCATGGATATTTTCTAAGTACTGCACGAAAAAGTCTACTTCTACCGTGTCAACCAGGCACACTTTTTCGTCAACGATCAGGTACGAGTTATAGCTTACACCGTTAGGGAGTGGCCAAAGTCCCTCGAACAGGTTCTTGTTGCGATCATTTACGCCTACGTAATAGATGTTGTTTACGATTGTTTTCATAATGCATAATTCATAATTCATAATTTATAATTCCGCTGGGAGCGAGGAGCGCTGCTTTCATCTTGGCACCAAACTCCGGGCTGACGGAGTTATTGATGCTTTTGCATACCTCGGCGGAGAAGAGTTGTGCACAGTGTATCAGGTTGTCCCACTGCTCTTCGGTCAGGCCTGCATCGATGGTTGCGCGTGTGATTCCATATTTTATCATACCATAGACGAAGCCCGCATTGAAGTTGTCGCCGGCACCGATAGTGCTGACGGTCTCCATCTCCGCAATGGGGTACTGCTTCTTCAGTCCGTTGTCAGCCCTCAGCTCCACGGGTTTGCTTCCCTGCGTATAGATGAACTTCTTGGTGTAGAAAGCTATCTGTGAACGGTATACCACATCGGGGTCGGTCTTCTTGAACAGGATCTCAAAGTCCTCATTAGAGCCTCGCACAATGTCGGCCAGCTCCAAGTTCTCTAAGAGGTTGGACGTCAGCTTCACCACCTCGTTGGCATGGGAGGCACGGAAGTTCACGTCGTAGTAGAGGATGGCGCCGCGGTTGCGGGCATACTCTAAGAATCCATGTACCTGCGGCCGGATAACGGGGTTCACCGCATAATAGGAGCCAAACATGACGATGTCGTCCTGTTGCACATCAGGATAGGTGAAGTCCAACTGGTCGTGCGGGTGGTCCTTGTAGAAGATGTACTCCGCATCGTTCTGATCGTTGAGGAAGGCCAACGAGATGGGCGACTTCGACTCCGGATAGACATTGATGTCGGTAGCATTGACACCATTGTCCTCTAAGAACTTGATAATCTGCCGACCCACGCGGTCGTTACCCGTCTCGCTGATGAGTGATGACTGTATGCCCGACCGTCCGAGAGAGATGATACCGTTGAATACCGAACCGCCCGGCACGGCGCCGATGGGCTCGTCGTTCTTGAAGATGATGTCAAGCACCGTCTCGCCGATTCCAATTACTTTTCGCATCTCTATTCTCTTCTTAGTTCACCTTCCACACGTTGAGCACAATGCCCTTGAAGTCAGAGCTGAACGTCGGTGCGCAGAGGAAGAGCGCATTGTTCAGCCAAGCATACTTGCTGTCGGCAGGAGCCTCGAACTGGGGGGCGGCCCTGAAGTAGAACGACGGCCTTCCCTCGGCGTCCTTACCATTAGCAATGATGCCACGATTACGCACGTGGATATAGACGCCGTCGTCAGTCTTGATGCTGTAGATAGCCTCCAGTTCCGTACGGTTCAGCGCCGTGTTCTGCAACTGGTAGTCGGCACCGCCGTTGAGGATGGTGCCTTTGAGCAGCGGTCCCTCGAAGGTACCGCCCGTAATGGGAATCACCACACGCCTGCCGTGCTGCGTATCGCCAACGGTATAGGCTTCACCTAACGTCACCTTCAGCTGCAGGGCAAACTCCATCTGCAGCCCCATTCCCGACCCTTGGTCGCCTACCCGTTGCCTTTCCTTCGGCACATTCTCCTGCGCACCGGCTGTCAGTGTCAGCAGGGCGGATAACATGACTGTAAGAATTCTTTTCATCGTTGTAATCTTTGATTCATGGAATTTGTCCACAAAGATAGCTATTATTTGTCAAAACGACGGCTACAATTCCACAATTAACATTTTTTGGCCATCTGCCATGCAGGTTTTTCGCCTCTGTCGCATTGTATAGACAGAAACTTACAAAAAAAGAAGATTGTTATGAAGAAAAAAATTCTCATCATGATGCTGCCCGCAGCCCTCGGCCTGGTAGCCACCGGTTGTTCAACAGCCAACGACGGCTACATGGAAGCCGATGCCTATTACTTAAGTAAGAATATGTATGAAGAGCAGGAGACACCAAGCAGCGGCGACCGGTTCGATGAATTCAAGGACAACCCCTTCGTCTCTGCCGCAGAGCAGCCCACAAGCACCTTCTCCGTAGATGCCGACGGTGCTTCCTACACCATTATGCGCCGATATACTAAGCAGGGCTTCGACATCCAGCCGTCGAGCGTGCGCATAGAAGAGTTTCTGAACTACTTTACCTTCAATTATCCTGCCCCCACGGATGGTAACGCCGTGGCCATCAATGCCGAGGTAGGGCGTTGTCCCTGGAACAAAGAGCACCTGCTGCTGCGCCTCGGCCTGAAGGGCAAGGAGCTCAAGGAGAGCGAGGTGCCGCAGGCTAACTTCGTGTTCCTCGTGGACGTCAGCGGCTCCATGTACTCAAGCGACAAGCTCGACCTGCTGAAGTCGGGACTCAATACGCTGCTTTTCCAGCTGCGTCCTACGGACCGCATCTCCATCATCACCTATTCCGGCGAAGTGGAGAAGCTATTAGAGTCCACGCCAGTAAAGTATGCCGACAAAATCCGCAACGCCATCAGCAAGCTGAAGGCCGAGGGTTGCACGGCGGGCGGCGCGGCGCTGAAGATGGCCTACGAGGAAGCCCTGACCAACTACAACCCGAAGTGCAACAACCGTATCATCATGGGAACCGACGGCGACTTCAATGTCGGCGTCACCAGCACCGACGCTCTGGTAGAGATGGTGGAGAGCTATGCCCGGAAAGGTATCTACATGACCTGCTTAGGTTTCGGCACGGGCAACCTGAACGATGCCATGATGGAGAAGATCAGCAACAGCGGCAACGGTACCTATCATTATATAGACAGCGAGGAGGAGATGATGAAGGTGTTCGTCCATGAGCGTGAGCGCTTCGTCAGCGTGGCCAACGACACGAAATGCCAGGTGACATTCCGTCCCGAGTACGTCAGTCAGTACCGCCTCATTGGCTACGAGAACCGCGTCATGAGCAACGAGGACTTCAAGGACGACAAAAAAGATGCCGGAGAAATCGGGGCGGGACAGACCATCACAGCCCTTTACGAACTGGTGCCCACGGCTGACGTCTGGAACAAGTCCACAGCTGACGCCCCCATTGCCACCTTCGACTGCCGCTACAAGCATTCGTTGAACGACAGCAGCATCCCGCTGCAGTTAGCTGTGAGCAGACTTGGTATCTGGGACACACCCTCCGACGACTTCCATTTTGCCGCCGGCGTGGCCGCATACGGGATGATCCTCCGCCAGTCGGAATACAAAGGCGACGCCACCCTCGACCTCGCCCGCAAGCTCGTGAAGCAGGGCCTCAGCTTCGACCCTCACGGCTACCGCGCCGAGCTGCTAAAACTGATGGGGAGTTATGAGTTATGAAGTACGAATTACGAATTATGAATTACGAATTACGAATTACGAATTATGAATTACGAATTACGCGCTCGGCGCTTTGCGACGCTTCGCTTGCGAAGAATTATGAATTACGAATTACGAAGTATGATGAAGAATATATTTACATTTGGACTGCTGGCCTTGGGCTGTATGATGGTGGGCTGCTCGAATGATTACTATTACGAACATGCTGACGACGGGCGGCCAGAGTATGAGTATCTCACGACAATTCCTGCTGAGCAGTTTGCAGACCAGGCGGTGGGCTATGGCTGGCGGCGGACGGACACACGTATCATCAACGAGGAAGGCTATGCCGACGATTATGAGTACCACGAAGCCAGCGGACTGTTTCCCAGTCATTATTTTTTTACAGCCGACAGCGTGACACAGTTCACCTATAATGGAACTGACAGCATACGCCGACGTTTCACCTATACCTACGACGAACGAACCAACATGCTTCGCAGCGATGCATGGAAGTACATGCAGCTGACGAAGCTCTCCGCATCCAAGATGTGTATGGTGGAGAAGTTCTACGAGGACGACCGCCACGTGTTCTTCGCCGAGGCCACCTACGAGCGCATCCTGCCTTTTGACATGTATGACTACTGGAACAACTACAAGCCCCTTAACCCATGAACCTCAGACAACGCATCATCACAATGGCAGCAGTCTCCATCACGCTGCTGCCAACCCATGCACAGGAGACCGCCAGGCGCATCATTCCCTTTGTGACAGCGGGCTATAACTATAGTCATTTCTGCGTAAATATAGATGGACGAAGCAGTTTCAATGCGGGCGGCGGTGCTGTATTCCCCATGTTCAAACGCGGTTTGGTGGGCGTCCGTCCGCAACTGCTATATATCCAGAAAGGAGCCCGCAGCCATTTTGAAGTCTACAAGAAAGAGCGCACGGTGAAGTTCGATGCCAACTACTTGGAGCTACCCATAGACCTCGTGCTGTCAGGCAAGCCCCTGGCAACACGCTTCAATGTCAGCGCCCTGTGTGGTCTATACTTTGCCTACGGCATTGGCGGAAAGACTACTGCTTCCGATGGCATCTACATCTACAACCGCTACCACGTGGGCGACGAGCCCTCCACCTTCGGCGACGAGATGAACGGGCGCCGCGTCGACTGGGGCATCCGCCTTGGCGCTATGGCTCGGCTTGACCGTTTCTTCCTGACCATCGTCGGAGACCTGGGCGTGAAGAGAGTCATGGACAGTCGCATCACCCGTAGTGAATGGGACGATTCACCCATGAACGCGGCCATCCTTCTGAACGTTGGCTATGAGCTGTGATCACATATCGAGGGTCGGCGGTGAAGAGATTCCAATGATGTCACACAGAGCAATTACGAATTACGAATTACGAATTACGAATTATGAATTATGCGCTCAGCGCTTGCGATGCTTCGCTTGCGAAGAATTAGCCAAAGCTCAGCGCTTACGGCCCACTCGGCGGGGACCAAAAAGACGCGAAGATACTCCGTCTCGGAAGAAAAAACAAACAGATTTATTTTGTTTTGCTCTCGACTTTTCGTATCTTTGCGACAAAAAGTCGCGAAGATACTCCGTCTCGGCAAAAAAAAGAATAAAATCTTTTGTTTTGCTCTCGACTTTTCGTATCTTTGGCCTGCGGCCTTAGGTACTTTCGCTCGGAAATGAAAAGAAAAACAAGTTTTCCTTTTGCATTTCCCTCGCTTATTCGTACCT
>ONKY01000157.1 GCA_900318585.1 uncultured Prevotellaceae bacterium | reverse complement strand
GGACCTCACGGCCGAAGGTTTATGGTCAATTTTTCGGGCTCTCTTACTTCCCTCACGGGACCTGGGAGGATTTACATTTAACACAAAATCCTTGAAAAAAGTTTCAAGGCAAAAAAACTATAGATAATCTTTCAACATAAAATCTTTTCGATGCATATATTCACTAATCCGGTTGCAAAGGTAATGCTTTTTTACTTTCTCAAAGAGTTTTTTCCATTAAAAAATATTAAAACCAAAGAAAAATGTCACTCTCCCTATTTCCGCTGGCGCGCCCGCTCGACCTTTGGTCGCTTGCAATGCTAGAACCCGTAGCCTTTGTCTACTTGACTACTACTTTTCTACTCCCCACCACATAGATGCCGGCGGGAAGGGCACGATCAGAACGGACGCGCTGACCGGTGAGGGAGTGAAGGGTGAAGGGTGAAAGGTGAAGGGTGAAAGGTGAAGGGTGAAAGGTGAAGGGTGAAGAGAGGGAAGGGGTATCGATAGCATCGACTATCTCTCCCTCGGGCGTCATTTCCTCAATGCGGCGGAAGAGCTGCCAGCCGGGTGCCTCGGCATAAAGGTCGCGGCAACCGTAGGGGACAATGAGGCGGGCGTTGTCGTAGACACCAGAGTAGCGCGAGATGTCGGCATCGGACGACCATCCGGCTATCATAGTGATGAACGCGTTGACAGGCAGTTCGGGCGGGGTGGTCATGGGTGCCACGATGAGCCGCAGGTTGGGACATTCGGCAAAGGCATAGTTACTTACGTGGCTCAGGCTGGAACTGAGATAGAGGGAGGTGAGGGCGGTACAGCCGGCAAAGGCTCGCGTGTCAATATAACTGACGGTGGCAGGCAGTTCCACGCTGGTAAGATGGCTACAGCCGTAGAACGCTTCGTCGCCGATAATGGCTATGCGGAACGGGGGAAGGGTGAAGGATGAAGGGTGAATGGTGGAAGGTATCGTCAGCCTGCCGCTGGTACGCGCGTCGATGGCAAGGTCGCCAGCACCCACTTGTCCTATCTGCGACTCAAGGTTGTAGATGAAACAAGTTGTGGGCAGCTCTACGGGAACGACCGAGCTATTAGTGGGATACAGCTGGGTAAAACCCGTGAAGCGGTTGCCCGTCACCAGATCGAGCTCGTGGCGCTGGCGGAAGCTGCGCCATACGGGAGCGGTATTGTATGGAGAGGTGAAGCCGTTGATGATGTTGAGCCGCACCGTCCGAAGCTGCTCGCTGCTGAAGGCCGAGGAAGCGCACGTCGGCGGCACGTCGGTAGTGACATAGATGTCAGCAAGGGAAGTGCTGCCGCTCACAGCATCGGCGGAGATGCTGCTGAGGGCGCGCCCCAGTCGCAGAGTTTGCAGGCTTGTGCAACCGTCGAAGGCATGGGAGGCCAGTGTGGTAACAGCCAGGCCGCGCACCTCGTCGGGCAGGGTAAGACTGGTGCATGCGGGATCAAGGATAGTGACGGCAGGATGACGGCCGTCGCCTATCTGTACGGTAGAGGTGTCTATGCGCACGCAGGTATAGGCGACACTGTCGGTGCGCCACTCGAAGGCGTCGGCCTCCAGCTCGTCGCGCGAGGCGGTAAGCGCGTCCATGACATTTAGCATACGGTCTTGTGTCATGATCAGTGTGCGCAACAGATGGGGTACTCCGTCCCACCGGCTGCTCAGACAGAGACGAGCCACTGCGCCGGCGGCCAAAGGGGTGGCCATGGACGTGCCCGACATATAGCCATACTCACCGTCGGGCAGGGTGCTGAGAATGCGGCGACCGGGTACCCGCAGCTCGTAGTTGGCAGCCTTTGCCGAGTCGGAGTGCAGCGGGCCGTCGCAGTCAAAGTTACTGAAATAAGAAAGACTGCCGTCCTGGTCGGTGGACATGACGGCTATCACGCCCGGATAGGCACCGGGAATGCTGGGCTGGTGGGGATAGGCCTGTCCGTGGAGGTCGCGGTGGTCGGCCTTGAAACATACACCGTCATTGCCTGCAGCCGCAAAGACAATGGAGCGCCGGGCAGCAATGGCCATGATCTGCTCGTAGAGCGCCGACTTGCCGTAGCCGCCAAGGCTCATGGAAAGGATTTGAGAACTGTGGTTCAACGCATAAATCACCCCCTGGAGGATGCCGAAGAGGGAGCCCATGCCGTCCTTGTCCATCACGGTGACGGGCAGGATAAGCGCTTCCGGGCAGGCGCCAGCCACCTGTCCCCTGCCATTGGCTGCCGCGATGCCGGCGCAATGGGTGCCGTGACCGTGGGGATCGATAATGTCGGTAGTGTCACGGGGAAAGTCGTAACCCTCCACCGACAGGTTTCCCTGTAGGTCGGGATGGCTCATGTCAACGCCGGTGTCGATGACGGCGATTTTTACGCGTATATTTTTAATGAGTTTCTGCTGCCATAGGTCGGTCACACGGAGGGAGTCAAGCCACCACTGCTCCGACCGACGGGCAGCAGTGACGGTGGTGAGGGAGTCGTCGGGGACGACAAACGTCGGTTCATCCTCCGCCCAGACGTGCATGACGAGGTTAGGCTCAGCCAGCTCTACCTCGTCGGCTGCATTGAGGAGGGCAGCAGCCTCAGGAGCGTCAATGTCGTCGGCATCATAGCGCAGGAGGAAGAGCCGGGAGAGCAGGCTCTGCTCCGCAGCGGTCAGCGCGGCGTCGCCCACAGGCATCCCTAACAGTTCTGACAGCGGTGACTGGCTGTCATCGAGCGCACGGGCAGGAGCGCCTACATGGGGCTGGTGCAGGGGCACCAGCTCGCGGGCATCCAACCGCTTCATGACCCGCCCCACGGCAGTCTCCCGGTCAATGACGGGAATGAACCGATGCACACGGTGGCTGGTGACGGGCGTCACGCGCCGCGCCCTTCCTGAGATGCGTGCAGCATCAGCATCCTGCCTCAACAGTACCATAACCTCACCCTTCCGCCAGGAAGCTCCCCTCTCATTCCCCCGAATGGAGGGAAACGACTGCGAAAGAGCAGACGTGGTACAGGCAAATGCAAGCAGAAGGGTCAGTAAATACTTCACGGCGGCGGGGTGGAGTTACAAATTACTTGATGCGGGAAGTCATTTCAGAACGCACACCCTTGTAATGGCGCAGGAAAGCTTTGGCAGAGCCAAACTTGAGGAACATGTCCAAGCGCACGGGAATGTGGTTGGCGTCGTCGGTGACATAGAAGCGGATGAGCTCATGGTTCTCTCCGTCTTCGCGCTCAATGAACGAGAAAACGAGGCAACGGAACTTCTCCTTCGAGCCGTCCATCTTGAAGTTCTCCCTACCACGGAAATGGAGCCACGAATGGCTGAGGCGACGGGCATCGCTAATGGGCATGGGGATGCGGTCGCCCACTTTGATGGTGGAGGCGTCGAAATTGCGGGCACGGAGGAAGATGGACATCATGTCGTAGATGCAGTCCTTGTACTGTGCATCCTTCCAGTGCTGCTCGCCGTCGGCGTCAATGCGGTGCATCTTGAGCTTGCAGGTGTTCTTGGGATAGGTGTACCACAGCTCGTCCACATAGTAGCGTTTGCCCTCGCGTGCTCCCTTTCGGAAATAGAGGGGTGAGAGATTCGTACTACAGTAGGAAAGCAGGGTGTCGCGCATACAGAAGAACTTGTCGAGCTTCTTGTTTCCACCGGTGACGAGGCTGGCCTTGTAGGCCTGTTCTCCCTGGTAGGTGGTAAGGTCGGTGTTCATCCACGCCGATCCCACCTTCACCCAGACGAAATTCCAGTTGAAGTAGAGATCGTATGTGAGGCGTTCGCCTCCCTTGAAGGCAGTATTATTGATGCCACACTGCTGGGCACTGGACATACCTGTTGACAGCAGGAACACTGTCAGTGCTAACACAATCCTTTTCGTCATCATTGCTTTTGTTTTTCTTTCTTTTCACTTCCGCCGAGCGAGATGCCGGTGGCTTTCTGTACATATTCTATGCCGAGTTCCTTGGCACGCTGCAGATTACGATTCTGCAGCTTCTTCTTATACTGGTTATCCTTTTGCTTGATAAGCTTCTCAGGCTTCTGTTCGTTTCGCCTGCGTGAATTGATGTTCCAAGAGCGGCTGACGTCCCATTTCTCCTTACATTCCAACAGTTCGGAATAGTAATATACATCCTCGGCCGGATAGTTGGCGTCAAAGTCGCCTGTGTCCCAGCGATTGTTGCCATTGGGGTCGTGGAAGGCGCGCAGGTAGTAGCTGTTGGGCTTGACGTAGTAGAAGTCTGCCACGTTGTTCCTTGCACGCGCCTGCTTGACGACGCCCCCGCTCTGGCTGAGCAGCTGCACGACATAGCTTGTGTCCTCCGTACCCGCCAGGGTCACCGACAACGTGCTATAGCGGTCGAGGGCATTGACCATAATTCCTTTCTTGGCAGCATCTGACACCAGCCCGTAGATGGTCTGGCAGGCAGCGGAGTCAATCTCCAAACTGTACTCCATCCCGGGCTTCCACTGCGCCAGGACATGGTACTTGCAGACGTTGCCCCGGACGGGGCGCAGCGCAAAGGGAGTCCGATACCAGAGGGAGTCGTTCTTGAAGTAGAGATGGAAGCCCGACGTGTCGCACCGCTCCAACGGGGCCGGCATGACAATCTCCAATAGTCGGTCAGGATCCAACGAGCCGTCGGACACGATATTGATCTTGAACGTAGTGTCGCGCGGCATGATGGAGTCAATTTTCTCGTCGCGTTTTCTTTTCTTCTCCTGCCCTTTCAGCCATTCCTCATACTCCTTTTTCTTCTCCTTCATGCGCTTCTCGTAGGAAACCTTTGGCAGGCTCTCGATGGTATCCTTGTGGCTGACGAGCACGCCGGAAGAGTCAGTCATCAGATATTCCAGCTCATAGCGCAGGGTATCCTGGTTGATAAGCATGGTGTCGCGCAGCCAGTAGTTGATGGTGTCCTGCTTCTCGTTGGGGTCAACAACAAAGGCTCTGCTGGCATCGAAGTTCAGACCGGTAATCTTGGGCAACTGGGCATTGCCATAGCTGAAGTAGAGGATGATCTGCTCCGGCTTCTGGCGCTCTGCCTTCAGCAGGTACCGGTCGGTCTGAGAAGCCGTGAAGGCCATCAGCGTGATGTCGTCGGGAAGGAAGTGGGTATAAGGCACCTTGATGAGACGGTCAATGTGGAGGGAGTCAAGCCAGATGGTGTCCTGACGGGTGTCGGGACGGGAATATGGCACGTAAGTCTTGGGGCTGAACGCTATCTGCTCAGACTTCTGACTGTAGACAAAATCACCGTCGGCATCCTGCAGAGCATAGCAGCGGTAGGTGCCGTGAGCCACGCCCTTGACTGTGAAATGCCCGCTGCCGTCAGTACGGGAGACGCGAATCATGGGCTCCTTGCGGAAGATGGTGTCGGAAAGGTTACTGTAGAGCCCTACGAGGATGCCCTTGACGGGTTCCAAGTCCTCGGCGTTGAGAACATAGCCCGACACTTCCATAGTGTCAATGTTGGGACCAGTGGAGAAGCTGTAGGTATAATTTCCCATCGGGTTACCCTCGTTGTTGTCGCTGATAGCGTCGCTGAAGTCTACGGTATAGGTAGTGTTCTCTTTCAGAGAGTCCTTCAGTTGGACGACGATGCGCTTGCCCGCCGCCTTGACGTCCGCCTGCTCTAACTGGGGCGGCGACACGATGACCTTGTTCTGTGCATCCTCAAGCTTGATGAACTCATTGAACTGGATGACAATCTTCTTGGCCTTGATATTGGTGGACTTGTCAGCAGGCGTCGTGTTGATGACCTGCGGTGGTGTATCGTCATACCATCCGCCATCGGGACTTCCCATGCGGGCACAGGAAGTGAAAAGGTAGAAGGTGAGAGGTAAGAGGTAAGAGAAAACTCCTGCCACCACCAGCATCCGCATCGTTCTATTATTTCTTTTATCTTTCAACATTTGTCCACTTTATCTCCTATTATTACTCCCTTGAGCCTGCGATAGTTGAATCATTGATCTTGAGCAGTTGTTCTATCTGTTCACGCGAATTATTCAGTCGCGGAACCTTGTGCTGACCACCCAGCTTGCCGCGCAGACGCAGCCAGTCGTTGAACAGTCCCTGACGGGCTTCCACGATTTCCAGCTGCTGGAGCGTAATATCCTTGTAGCGCTTGGCCTCATAGTCACTGTTGACTTGCTGTAGCCGTTGGTCCAACAGGCGGGCAAACTCCTGCAAGTCGGCGGGCCGTTCGCTGAACTCGATGAGCCACTGGTGGCGACAGCGGGCGCTGTCGTCCATAAACACTGGTGCCGCCGTGTATTCCGACACCTGCGCCCCTGTCTGCTGGCAGGCGTAAGCTAGCCCCTGCTCGGCGTTGTCGACAATCAGCTCCTCACCGAAGGCATTGATAAAACTCTTGGTACGGCCGGTGATAACGAACTTATAAGGGTTGACACTGGTAAACCTCACGGTGTCGCCCAGCATATATCGCCACAGGCCGCAAGCCGTAGAGATGAGCATAGCATAGTTCCGACCAGGCTCAACGCCCCACAGGGGAACTGTTGAACTATCAGTTACCTGTTCTAAGTTCTCAGTAGGTATGAACTCGTAGAACACGTCGCGGTCGAGCAGCAGCAGCATCGACTTGTCGGAGGGGTCGTCCTGCACACCAAAGAATCCCTCGCTGGCATTGTAGGTCTCCATATAGTGCATACGGGGCGAGGTGATGAGGTGCTCGTACTGCTCACGATAGGGTGTGAAAGCCACGCCGCCGTGGAAGAATACTTCCAGATTAGGCCACACCTCCTCCAAATGTTCCTTGCCCGACAGCTCCATAACGCGTGTCAGCACAGAGAGCATCCATGAGGGCACGCCCGAGATATTGGTCACGTTCTTGCTGATGGCCTCTCGGGCTATGCGGTCGCGCTTCACCTCAAAGTCGCTCAACAGTGCCGTCTGCTTCTTCGGCACGCGCACCAGGTTTGCCAGCGGATTGATGTTCTCAATGAGGATAGCGCTCAGATCACCTACCAACGAGCCGGGCAGGTTGTAGTTCGACGCATGGCTGCCGCCGAGGATAAGTGCCCGACCGTCAAAGAGCCGGCTCTTGGGATTGTTTCTCAGATAGAGCGTCACCACATCCCGGCTGCCGCCGTAGTGGTTGTGCTTCAGGCCTTCCTCGCTGACGGGGATGAACTTGGACTTATCGTTCGTAGTGCCCGACGACTTGGCGTACCACTTCACCTTACCAGGCCAGAGCACGTCTGCCTCACCGTGGCGCATACGGTCTATGTCATCCTTCAGTTCCTCGTAGCTATTCACCGGCACCAAGCGGGCGAAGTCATCGTATTTCCGGATTTGCCCAAAGGCGTGATTCCTTCCGTATTCGGTGTCCTTGGCACGCAGCAGCAGATGGCTGAGCACTGCCCGTTGCAGCGCCTCACCTTCGTTTTGATGTCGCTCCAGCTCATGCTGTCTTGGCACGAACACCTTACTGACAATGCTTGTTAAACTCATTTCAGCGTAATTTTTCTGCAAAATTAGCCTAAATCTTTTGGATGAGAGGGATAATTTACGTTTTTTTTGAATATTTCTACTTTATCAGCAGAAACTTAGGAAAAAAAATTCGTAACTTTGCACCCTGAAAATTAATTCGGATTAATAAATATGAAGTTAGCTTTGATAGGCTACGGCAAGATGGGCAAGATGATTGAGCAGATAGCCCTCGACCGTGGTCATGAAATTGTGAGTATCATCGACATCGACAACTTGGAGGACTTCGAGAGCGAAGCCTTTGCAAGCGCCGACGTCGCTATTGAGTTTACGGCACCGCAGGCCGCTTACGGTAATTACCTGAAAGCATTTGCCAAGGGCGTGAAGGTAGTGAGCGGTTCCACTGGCTGGATGAAAGAACACGGCGATGACGTGCGCCGTATGTGCAACGAAGAAGGAAAGACGCTCTTCTGGGCTTCCAACTTCTCCGTGGGCGTGGCTATCTTCTCCGCTGTCACCCGTTACTTAGCCAAGATTATGAACCAGTTTCCGCAGTATGATGTGGAATTAGAGGAAACGCACCATGTCCACAAGCTGGATCATCCCTCAGGCACGGCCATCACCCTGGGCGAGGAGATCGTGGCCGAGCTGGACCGTAAGACCGGCTGGGGCGAGGACACTACTGACCCGAAGCTGTTGCGCATTGACAACATCCGTCGCGGCGAGGTGCCGGGCATCCATACCGTGCGCTACGACTCTGAGGCAGACCTCATCACCATTACCCACGACGCCCACTCGCGCAAAGGATTTGCGTTGGGAGCCGTGCTGGCAGCTGAATACACCAAGGAGCACAGTGGACTGCTGACCATCAGCGACATGTTCAAGTTTTAACAAAGTGGATAAAGAAGGTTAAGAATGCCTTCCCGTCGCAACCAATCTGTGCTTTTGTTGCGTCCAACCCACGTGAATGATTTAGAATGACAATGGAAAAGAAACAAAAAATCAATCCCGCCAAGCAGTGGGCGAAGTTTATCATTGTGCTGGCGCTCTATCTGCTGTTCCTGTATTGGGTCAAGTCGTGGTGGGGACTATTGGTAGTGCCCTTCATCTTCGACATATACATCACCAAGAAGATCAAGTGGCAGTGGTGGAAGGAATCGGAAGGCCCTGTGAAGTGGGTCATGTCGTGGGTCGATGCCTTAGTGTTCGCACTGGTGGCCGTCTATTTCATCAATCTGTTCTTCTTCCAGAATTACGTCATCCCCTCTTCGTCGTTGGAGAAGTCGCTACTGACAGGTGACTACCTCTTTGTCTCGAAGCTGAGCTACGGCCCGCGTATTCCTGAGACACCGCTCACCATGCCGCTCACCCAGCACACGCTGCCCGTGTTTGAATGTAAGTCGTATATTTCCTGGCCACACTGGGACTACCGACGCGTCAGCGGACTGGGAAAGGTGGAGCAGAACGACATCGTCGTGTTCAACTATCCTGCCGGCGACACCATCTGCAACGCACTGAACTACCAGACGGAGTACTACAGCCTGTGCTATCGCCTGGGCTACCAGAGCTACTCCAACCATCCCGACCCCGACAGTCTTTCGCCGGAGATGCGGCTGAAGTACTACCAGACGGTCTATGACACTGGAAAGAAGGTCATCGAGAATAACTTCCAGGAGTTTGGCGGCATATCCACCCGTCCCACCGACCGCCGCGAAAACTACGTGAAGCGTTGCGTGGGCTTGCCCGGTCAGACACTGGAAATCAGGAACCGTCTCGTCTATATCAACGGAAAGAAGAACAAGGAGCCCGACAACGTACAATACACCTATTTTGTAAAGCTGAAACAGCGACTGCCCGAGGAGGTGATGCAGGAGTTGGGCATCTCGATGGAGGACCTGAAGAACCTCAACCAGTTTGACTACATGCCGCTGACAAAGCACGCCGTTGATGTGCTTCATGCACGCAAGGACCTGGTGGAGAGCGTCACACTGAACACCGACGCTGACGACAAGGACATCTATCCCCAGAATGGCAACTTCCACTGGACACGCGACAACTACGGTCCCGTGTGGATTCCACAAAAAGGGAAGAACATCAAGCTCACCTTGGAGAACTTGCCCATCTACGAACGCTGCATCCGCGCATACGAGGGCAACAACCTGCAGGTGCGTGACGGAAAAATCTACATCAACGGCTCTGAGGCTCGAAGCTATACCTTCAAGCTGGATTACTACTGGATGATGGGCGACAACCGCCACAACTCTGCCGACTCCCGCTACTGGGGTTTCGTGCCTGAGGACCATATCGTGGGCAAG
>ONKY01000087.1 GCA_900318585.1 uncultured Prevotellaceae bacterium | reverse complement strand
ATTGTTTCTAAAGCACCGAGTATTGTTTCTAAAGCACCGAGTATTGTTTCTAAAGCACCGAGTATTGTTTCTAAAGCACCGAGTATTTACGCTAAACCACTGGTTTACGCTGCTAAACTACTGGTTTAGGATTGTCCCACCCAGTGGAACAACCCTAATACGACGAGTATCTGTAGAAACCTATTGCTTCTTCTTTCCAAACTCCGGGTCAATCTTCAGCTGCGAGGTGACAAAGAATGTGAGGGAACATGTGAGCACTACGATAATGAAGAACATGCGGTAGCCAACGGACTCCTGCAGCGCACCGGCGAACATACCGGGAATCATCATCGACAGAGCCATCAGCGCCGTGCAGAGTGCGTAGTGCGATGTCTTGTGCTCGCCCTGACTGTAGTAAATCAGGTATAGCATATAGGCCGAGAAGCCGAAGCCGTAGCCGAACTGCTCGATGAACACGCAGACGCCTGTCACCCATAGGCTGGAGGGCAGGGCGTAAGCCAGGTAGATGTAGACAATGTCGGGCAGGGTGATGGCTAAGACCATCGGCCACAGCCATCGCTTCAGACCATCACGGCTGGCCACTATGCCGCCGAGGATTCCTCCCAGGGTAAGGCCGATGACGCCTACCGTCCCTTGAATCAGTCCATATTCTGCCGGAGAGAGCCCCAGTCCGCCCTTGTGCTGGGCATCGATAAGGAACAAGGCACTGACCTTTGCCAGCAGGCCTTCCGGCATACGGTAGAACAACATGAAGCAGATGCCCGCCCAGACCTGCGGTTTCTGGAAGAAGGTGCGAACCGTGTGCCAGAACTCCGCCATCAGCGGTGCGTGCTCCACTATTTCCTCTTCATGGCTTTGCTCTGGCCTCGGAAGGATGTACTGGTGCCAGAGCCAGAAGGCGATGAACAGTCCTGCCATGGCGTAGAACATGAGGCTCCACGAGTATTTCACGTCACGCGTGAGCACTTCCAGATTGCCAGCCAACATGACGAGCAGTCCTTGGCCGAAGATGGTGCTGATGCGGTAGAACGTGCTTCGGATTCCCACGAAGTAGGCTTGCTCATGTTGGTCAAGCCCCAACATATAGAAGCCGTCGGCGGCAATGTCGTGGGTGGCACTACTGAACGCCATGAGCCAGAAGAAGCAGAGCGAGCCCTGCAGCCATAAAGGCCCGGGGATGGTGAACGCCACACCGCCGAGAGAGGCACCGATAAGCAGCTGCATAGCCACAATCCACCAGCGCTTGGTACGCAGGATGTCGATGAACGGGCTCCACAGTGGTTTGATGACCCAAGGCAGGTAGAGCCATGAGGTGTAGAGCGTAATGTCGGTGTTACTCAATCCCAGCCGCTTATACATGACAAGGGAAATGGTCATCACAGCCACGTAGGGCAGGCCTTCGGCGAAGTAAAGGGTGGGCACCCAAGCCCAGGGATTTCGTTGCTTCATACTTTTTTCTTATCGTTGGTGAAATTGATACGATTGAGGTTCAATAGAAGAAAGCCGTCTGCTGTCTGTTAATAGATCTGTTGGATTTCTGCCCCACGGTAGTAAAAGAGGAGAATTTCGTCGTACGTTTTTCCTTGCTCGCCCATGACGGCAGCACCAATCTGGCAGAGGCCAACACCGTGACCCCATCCCCGTCCGTGCAGGATGAAGTCGCCGTCAGGTGTGCGCTCCACGTCGAAAGCAGAACTGTAGAGATGGGTCTCGCTGAGGGCACGGCGGATTTCCAGCTCCTTGCCGATAGTCAGTGTTTTCTTCGTTCCTGTGATACGTAGCTTCCATATACGTCCGCTCTTGCCGCGCTCTATGGGTTGCAGGTCGGTAATCTGTCCGAAGTCATCCTTCAGCTTGCGGTTAATCAACTCCGACAGTTCCTCTTGCGTGTACTTGACTGTCCAGCGGTAGAAATCTGGCGTCTCTTGGTCGTAGTCGTTGAGCACCTGCGCCAGGATGTGCTTGTCGTGCGTGTCGCAGTAGGGGTCTGCGAAGGATATGAGGTATGGTTTGGGCGTGTCTTCCCAACAGTACTGGAATTCCTCCGTCTGTCCGCCGCAGCATTTGGAGAAGCGAGCGTCGCAGATATCTCCGTCGTACATCAGTATCTGTCCGCGCGTCTCGGCTATGGCCTGTTCCACCTGTGGGTTTGTCTGGCGGGTGATGCCCTGGTAGCGCTGGCAGTGATCGTCGGCGCAGACGTCGAAGATGGTGTGGTCTTCGCGGTCATACCAGCGTATCATCTCGTCGTCCTTTTTCTGGAAAGAGAAGAATCCCGTCTGGTTGTTTTCGTTCAGCTGGCGGCGTTTCTCCATCTGTGCCAGAAGCCACGAACGGGAGATGACGGCATGGGCTTTCAGGAATTCCTTGGAGGCCGTGGCAGACATCTCACTGGAGATGACGCTGGCTAAGTAGCTCTCCACCGGAAGCTCGTTGATGGCTACCAGCTGGTCTGCGTCTACGACGAGGTGCAACACGCCCGAGAACGTCTGCATCTCCTGCCGTTCCCAGTGGAAGCCGGAGCCAATGGTGACGTCCTTTAGCGAGAAAGAGGCGTCAGGCGCCGTGGGCACGAAGGTCAGCTCACGGTATTGCTGGCCGCGCCACAGGATTCCGCCCTCCGACAGTTCGACGGCCTGTTCACCCGTCAGCGTCTCGCCTTTGGCGGTGTATGGTGCGTTAAGGGTGAATCCTATTTTCTGCGCAGTCACGATGCCTACGCTGACGTTGGGCTCCTTGGAGAGGTGGGAAGAGAGGGGTGAGAGATTGTCGGCGAGTGGCGACTGTTGGGGTGTTGTCTGCTCTTTCAGACGGTTGATAAGTGCCTGAAGGTCATCGCCTGACAGTGAGATTTCCTGTAGGATGTCCAAAGCCACGGCTGGCGTGATGCGCTCGAAGTCCTCCTGACGCGGCGTAATGATGAGGCCGGCCATGTCAAGTGCTCCCGGCGATATAATGTACTGGGCTTTGCCATCGGCATAGTAGCAGTCGGGGCGGTGCTTCTTCCGTGGGAACACCACGGCGAGATACTCTTCACCCTTACGCCAGCTCACAATGTTCATCATGGGTTCTGGCTGGTTGCCGGGCATTGCCTCATACAACCTGCGGAACAGCTGCTCCCCGCCGTATGACGAACGGCTTCGGATGACGAAGGCCGTCGTGGGATAGTCGTCTATGAGTGAAAGGTCCTCGTTATCGTTGAGGCTGATCATTGTCGTGAGATTTCTCGACAGGCGCTGCCATGCCTGTTGCAGCGGCAGTATGCCCGTGGTGCCTGCCTGGAAGTGGGCGTGATCGGGAGCTGATGCGCCGCATTGCGGGCCGTTGTAGAAGACCGTCAGTTCAGGGTATTCGTCAAGCAGCTTATAGATTTCTCCGTAGACATCGTAGATGAGCTGCGGCTTATGTTCGGTAGAGGGAATGGTGAAGTGCTGTGGCAGGATGGGGTAGGGGTTCACCAGCAGTTCATATTGGCTGCCGACAGTCTTCTTGACCTGCTCTGCCGGGCGGTTCTGCTCGCAGAGGAAGCAGGGACGCTGGCTCAGCGTCTTGGCATCAATCTTTGCGCCTGTGGACACGATGCGGGCAGGGTTCCACTGTACCATGACCGACGAAGCACCCACTGCCAGCTCCCGTGTCTGGACGCCGCGAAGCTCACGATAGCGCTGCCGAACTTCTTCCCACCGTTCCAGTTGGCGGTTGAAGAATCGCTGAAGCGGCGAGTCGGGCAGTAGGTCGAGCTTACCCTGAAGCAGCTGCTGGCGGGCTTGTATCTCAAGCGTGCGCAGTCGGTCTTTATATAGGTTGTTGGCGTTGACTTTTTCCACGGAGAGCGCGGCGTCGCTGTTGCCGCCCCAGCGGCGGCAGAGATAAAGCTCAGTGAAGATACGCCCTATGCGGTAGCGCCGCGAGAAGTTAAGCCCTAAGGCGTAATCCTCGCCATAAGAGGTGTTGGGGAACTGAATCTGCCGGAGCAACGGTGTGAAGAATGCGCGTGGAGCGCCGAGACCGTTGATGCGCAGGGCGTTGTTTGGGCCGTTCTCGTCTGTCCATTCCTTGTGGGCGATGAGACCTGGCGGTAGGGTGTTCAGATCAAAGTCGCACATGCGGTAGGAACCTATGACCATAGCGGCATTCTGCTTATGGAAGGCGTCAACAATCTGTTGCAGGGTGCGTGGCGAGGAGTAGAGATCGTCAGAGTCTAACTGTACGGCGAAGCGCCCGCAGCGGTCGTCGTTGATGGCTACGTTCCAGCAGCCGCCGATGCCCAGGTCGTGGCGTTCGGGGATGATGTGGATGAGCCGCGGGTCGTGCAGGCTGTCAAGCAATGCTGTCGTCTGGTCAGTAGAGTGGTTGTCCACGACAATGACGTTGAATGCGAAACTGGTTTTCTGTTCCAGTGCGCTGTGAACGGCGTCGAGGATGGTCTTCTCGCGATTGTAAACGGGAATGACGACCGATGCCTCCACGTCGAAGTCCTGCTCGGAGAAGTCCGGCCATCGGTAGAAGGACGGGTCAATCTTTGCGCCGATGGCTTCCAAGTGTGCGGTGGCGGCGTGCTCCATCTCTATCTGCACGTCGCGGTTGGCTGGGTTCACATAGTCGAACTGCTTGACGCCGGAGGCGCGGGTGTCCGTTTCCTGCTCTAAGTATAGCGGTTCGTTCAGGTGGAACAACTGCCCTTGGCGGCTTAGGAACAGCCTCAGGGCGTAGAGCCCGGCATACTGGTAGTCGTGTTCGCCAGCCTGCATGGCGAAGGTGTGGAGCAGCGGTGTCTTGATGAGCCAGAGCGACCCGAAGTCGAAATCGTCGCGGATGGAGCCTAACTGGTAGTCGATAGCGGGATGCTGATGGCGGTCGGCGTACACCATGGCGGCATTACTCTCAGTAGCTACGCGGAGCAGCCGGTCGAGTGCTCCCTGGCCTAAGGTGACGGCGGTGTCTTTCGTTTGCAGCAGCACATAGTCGGCGTGAGCGTTCTCGGCTATGGCCATCAGCGTGTTGCTACTGGTCAGGTTGCTAACCTTCAGCGGCTGGCAGTCGGCCATTCCTTCGGCTACGGCCGAGTCGGAAGATGTCAGCAGGTATATGTTCTGTACTGCCTTGCTTGCCCTCAACTGGGCAACGGTTTTTTCGGTTACTTCTGGCGCGTTGCAAGGCAGGAAACAGTCAATTCTTTCTCTCATTTTCGTATAAATCTATAAATTTAGGTGCAAATATACTATTTTTATTTTGAAATTCGGCTATTTTCTGCTAACTTTGCACCAACTTTGCAAGAAAAAGATAAAATGGAGAGCGGAAAGAGGGTATTGATGGCTATGTCTTCAGGCGAAATCAAGATTGCCGTGAAGCAGCTCGGTATGCCTCAGTTCACCGCTGGGCAGATTCAGAAGTGGCTCTACCAGCATCACGTGAAAAGCATTGATGAGATGACTAATATCTCCAAGTTGAACCGTGAACGGATGCAGGAACACTTCACCATCGGTGCGATGGAACCTATCGACTGCCATCGGAGCGTGGACGGTACGGTGAAATACCTGTTTCCCGTCAGGTGCTCGGAATATGCTGAGCTTTCTGAGCACCCCGCGAAGTTCGTAGAGACGGTGTTCATTCCTGACGGCGAACGTGGTACGCTCTGCGTTTCCTGCCAAGTGGGATGCAAGATGAACTGCCTGTTCTGTCAGACGGGCAAGCAAGGATGGGAAGGCGACCTCACAGCTGCTGACATCCTGAACCAGATATACTCGCTGCCCGAACGCGATCAGCTGACAAACATCGTGTTCATGGGGCAGGGTGAGCCGATGGACAATCTTGACAGCGTACTCCGCGCCACGGAAATCCTGACGGCCGATGAGGGTTATGCCTGGAGTCCCAAGCGAATTACTGTCAGTTCGGTGGGTATCCGTGGAAAGCTGAAGCGTTTCTTGGACGAGAGCCAGTGTCACGTGGCAATTTCCATGCATTCCCCCCTGCACGAGCAGCGGCAGCAGTTGATGCCTGCCGAGCGGCAGATGCCGATATCCGAAGTGGTGGAGCTGCTGAGGCAGTATGACTTCACTCATCAGCGGCGTTGCTCCTTTGAATACATCTGCTTCGGCGGATTGAACGATACATTGGCCCATGGCCGCGAGATTTTGAGACTGGTAGAGGGGCTGGAGTGCCGCGTCAACCTGATTCGCTTCCACGAGATACCTGGTGTCAGCCTGCCCGGTGCAGACGAGCAGAAGATGGAGCGATTGCGCGACTTCCTAACGGCCAGGGGCGTGTTTACCACTATCCGAGCCAGCCGAGGCCAGGACATCTTTGCTGCCTGCGGATTACTCTCCACGGCTAAAAAGCAACAGGAGCTATGATGAGAGGATGGTGGTGGTCGTTGGTATTGCCGTTGACACTTCTCGCCTGTCAGGGTGGGGGAAATGTGCGGTCGGCCTCAATGGCCACGACGACGGAGGTGGAACAGAAGATTGATAGCGTGCTCGGCTGCCAGTTAGAGCTGCCTTCAGGAATGACACACTACCACGTGGGGCAGAACTTTATCTGGGTGTCGGACGACGATGTGCCCACCATGCGCAACATCTGTCTCTACAGCTATCCAGGCACCAGTCTTCGTGCCGAAGAGTCGGTTCGCAAGCGTGATAGTGTCATGCAGCTGAATATCCGCGGCGAGGTGGAGGATATGTATATGCACACAGAGTCGAAAGTGCCTGTCAAGCAGAAGCTGATCTCTTGGCAGGGACGACAACTGCTTCGCACAGAAGGACTCTGGGAGATGGAAGGCGACGCTATGGGCGGCCCCTTCGTGAGTCACAGCCGTGTTGACACGCTGAGAAGGCGCATCGTGGTGGCAGAAGCCTTCGTCTATGCACCCGGGCGCGACAAGCAGGAAACCATGAAGCGCTTAGAAGCGGTGTTGCTGAAGATGAAAGAGAAGAAATGAATCATTAAATAATAAATAAGGTATAATATGGAAGAAAGGAAAATTCGCGTAGCTATTACGCACGGAGATACTAACGGTACAGGTTATGAGCAGATATTCAAGGCATTTGATGACCCCGCCATGCTGGACCTTTGCACACCAATTATTTACGGATCGCCCAAGATTGCCGCTTATCACCGTAAGGCTCTTGACCTGGAGACGAATTACACTGTCGTCAACCGCCTGGAGGATGCCAAGGCGGGCAGGCTGAACCTTCTGGCCTGTTTCGACGATGAGATCAAGGTGGAGATAGGACAGTCCTCTCCCGAGTCTGCCGATGCTGCCAGAAAGTCACTGGAGCAAGCTGTCGCCGACGTGAGCGAGGGCAAGGTGGATGTGCTGGTGATGGTTCCTGCCGATGCCAACGACACTCAGCTGAAAGCTCCAGGTTCGTTGGTGGTCAGGATGACTGACGAGTTGCGTGTCTCGCTGGTGACGAATGCATTGGCACTGCGTGATGTGGCTGATGCCATTACCAAGCCGCGCATTGTGGAGAAGGCTACGCTACTCCATCAGGCACTGCGCCGTGACCTCCGTATCTCTGCTCCGAGGATAGCTGTGCTTTCGCTGAACCCCATCGTCAAGGGGCAGAGTTCGCTTGACGCTGAGGAGCAGGAAGTGATTCTGCCTGCCGTCGAGGAACTCTCCTCACAGGGCATCCAGGCTTTTGGCCCTTATCCCGCCGACGAGTTCTTCGGAAGCGGTGCCTATACGAAGTTCGACGGCGTGCTTGCTATGTATTACGATCAGGGCATGACACCCTTTAAGAGCATAACAGCCGAGGAGGGTATGCTACTGATAACTGGCCTTCCTTACGTGGTCACCGCTTCTGCCGAGACAGCCGATTTCTCGAAGGCGGGCAAGGGAGTGGTCGATGCCGCACCTCTTCGCTGTGCCATCTATTCCGCTATCGATGTATGGCGCAATCGCGTCAGCTATGACGAGCCGATGGGTAATCCGCTGCCAAAGCTTTACAAGGAGAAACGCGACGATAGTGAGAAAGTTCGCTTTGCCGTGAAGCCCAAAGACCAGTTCAAAAAGGATATTTCATAGTTAATTTCTGCCAAAATTGCAGTTGTTTCGGAAAAATTGTGTAATTTTGTCAGCTAAATGAAGAGTTCTGAGCTTCAAAACATCAAACAACGGTACAACATCGTGGGTAACTGCGAGGCGTTGAACCATGCATTGGACGTTGCCTTGCAGGTGGCGCCTACGGATCTGAGCGTGCTCATCATCGGCGAAAGCGGCGTTGGCAAGGAGATCATCCCGCGCGTCATCCATGACAATTCACCCCGTCGGCGCGAGAAGTATTTTGCCATCAACTGCGGCTCCATCCCTGAGGGTACCATTGATTCCGAGCTCTTCGGTCACGTGAAAGGTTCCTATACAGGAGCCATCAACGATTCTCCTGGCTATTTCGGCGTTGCCGACAAGGGTACGTTGTTTCTGGACGAGGTGGGCGAGCTGCCGCTGGCTACTCAGGCACGGTTGCTGCGTGTGCTGGAGACGGGCGAGTACATTCCTGTGGGCGGCACAGAGATCAGAACTACCGACGTGCGCATTGTTGCTGCCACGAACGTGAACATACGGCAGGCTATCAGCGAGGGACGTTTCCGCGAAGACCTCTATTACCGTTTGAACTCCATACCCATCCAGATGCCGCCCTTGCGCGACCGTGGCGAGGACATTATTTTGCTGTTTCGCCTCTTTGCCATGCAGATGGCTGAGAAATACCGAATGGAGAAGGTCGTGCTGACTGAGGAAGCCAAGCATCTTCTGCTGCGTTATAAGTGGCCGGGGAATGTACGTCAGCTGAAGAACATCACTGAGCAGATTTCCGTGCTGAGCAAGGAACGTATCATCTCTCCTGAGGTGCTCCGGCAGTTCATTCCTGAGGACAGGGAGAGTACTCAACTGGCCACCATCCATCATGACGGAGGCGACCACTCCTTCGAGAGTGAGCGCGAGATTCTTTATAAGATTCTTTTTGAACTTCGAGGTAATGTCAACGATATGCGCCGTGAGATGAGCGAGCTGAAGAAGCAGATGAATGACGTACAGACCACGGGCGTGAATAGGCCAGGTGACATTGCTACCACCCAGCTGACGCCTATACAGCCCACCATGGAATACGATGTGGCTGAGGAATATGTAGAGCCGGAAAAGGAAAACCTGAACTTGGGAGACCTGAGCCGTCAGATGTTGGAGAAAGCGTTGGAACGTAACGGCGGCAACCGCAAGAAAGCCGCTCAGGAACTGGGTATTAGCGACCGTACGCTCTATCGTCGCTTGAAGCAGTACGGCCTCGCAGCCCTGCTTTCGCTTGTATTTTTCACTGCTACGCTGCTGACGTCTTGCTCCGTCAGTTACAAGTTCAATGGGGCCAGCATTGACTATACCAAGACGAAGACCATCCAGATTGCCGACTTCCCTATCCGCTCCAATTACGTGTGGGGACCCATGGCTGCCATCTTCAATAACCAGCTGAAGGATCAGTTCGCCAACCATACCAAGCTCATTCAGGTGAAACGGAATGGCGACTTGAAGATTGAAGGCGAGATTACCCGGTATGAGCAGCGCAACAAGTCTGTGTCATCGGAGGGCTATTCCGCCCAGACGGAGCTCTCGATGACTGTCAATGTGCGTTTCACCAATACTGTCAACCATGATGAGGACTTCGAGCAGCAGTTCTCCGCCTCCTCGTCCTACGAGACCACCCAGTCGCTCAACTCCGTCCAAGAGGAGCTTGTCACGCAGATGGTGAAGGATATCACAGACCAAATATTCAACGCAACCGTAGCTAATTGGTAAAAGATGGACATAGTAGAACTAATCAAACACCCGGAGCAATTAGATCGCGACACCCTCTATGAGTTGCGCTCCATGCTGGCCCTGTACCCCTATTTCCAGACGGCACGCCTGCTGATGCTGAAAAATCTGTATCTGCTTCACGACCCCACGTTCGACGAGGAACTGCGTCGTGCCGCCATCTATATTACCGATAGGAAAGTAATCTTCAATATGGTGGAGGCTGCGCACTACCAGCCGCCGCGCCATCAGCAACCAGTAGGGGAAGATGCACCTCAGGAGAACCGCACCATCGCACTCATCAATACTTTCCTTGACAACATTCCCAAGGAAGAACCTGCAGAGACTGGCGAGCGGAAGAAGACGCAGCGCAAACCCACACCAGCCGATGCTGCGGTTGACTATGTGGCATACCTGCTGGAAAGCACTGCCAACGAGGAGGAACCGGCCCCCGAAGAAGTACCGCAGATGGTTGGTCAGGAATTGATAGATTCTTTCATAAATATTGACAAACATAAGATTGTGCTGAACGATAATCCTGAGCAGAAGCCCCCAGTGGCCGAGAAGCAGGAAAACCAGCAAAACGAGGGAGAAGAGAGCTATTATACCGAGACTTTAGCACGAATTTACATAAAACAGGGCAATTATCCTAAGGCATTGGAAATTATTCAGCAATTAAGTTTGGTTAATCCGAAAAAAAATGCTTACTTTGCAGACCAAATCCGATTCCTAAAGAAATTGATTATAAACAACAACAAAAAAAATAAGTAAAAATGATTTACACTTCGTTAGTTATTCTAATTGTGATTGCAGCCGTGCTGATGATTGGCATTGTGCTCATCCAGGAGTCAAAGGGTGGTGGCCTTGCCTCCAACTTCGCTTCCTACAATCAGATCGGCGGCGTACGTAAGACCACCGACTTTATTGAGAAAATGACCTGGGGCCTCGCCGGCGCTATGGTTGTCATCAGCGTGCTCTGCGCTTATGTCGCACCGCAGGCAGTGACGGACAACTCCGTCATGGAAGGCGTCGAGATTCCCGCCGCGAATCCTAATACTCTTCCCGGCTTTGGCGCAAGCCAGCAGAAGGATGCTGCTGCTCCTGCAGCTGACGCTCCTGCTGCCGAGGCTCCCGCCGCTGATGCCCCCGTTGCTCCTGCAAAGTAAGAGGCAAGAGCCAGCGAAGACTTCACAAAAAATAGCCTGCCGCATTCCTAACGGATAGCGGCAGGTTTATTTTACTTTGTATTTCTCAAGTTGCTTCGGAAGGATTTTGAACTCTCCGAACTGTGCCCGTTCATGTGGCCCATGGGAATATAGTTCAAAAAGCCGATCGTCATGGGTGTCCTGCGCGGCAAAGGATCTCTCGGAAAGACAGGAAACCATTTCTTCGAATCGAAGTCCAATAATGAGAAACGGTCTGCCCATTATCAATTTGTTCAACTATATTTCTAGCTTCATGAAAATGGGGAAGTGGTCGGAGTAGCTCAGGTCGTATTTATAATAGGTTATACCGCGCAGTGACTTGTCGTGGAAGATGTAGTCAATACGTACGGGCTTTCTTCCGCCACGGAAAGTATACATAAAGCCGCTGTGACCACACTCCTTGAAGCCGTCGACGAGGTCACCGAGCATAGTGTTGTATACGTAGGAGTAGGGGACATCGTTGAAGTCTCCGCAGACGATGAGGGGCTTGTCGGACTGACGCATCTCGTTGGCTACAACGTTAGCCTGTCCGGCGCGGGCTATCATACCAATCTCATAGTTGTCGTAGACGGCATTGAGAATCTGGTTTTCCGTCACTTTCTTTCCGGCTGCAATCGCCTTTCCTGCACGGTGGAGGGCACCGTTGATACCGGTGGTCTCAAGGTGGACATTGAACACGCGGAGCTCGGTGCCATTGACGTCAATGTCGGCCCACATGGTACTGTTGTTCGTCTGTTCAAAGGTCCTTTTCTCCGTCTTGGTGATGGGGTAGCGGCTGAAGATGATCATGTCCTGCCTGCCTACAGCGATATAGGGGAAATACTCCTTGTAGTTTTCCGAGTTGATCTGGTCGCCGCTCTTGTCGGAATACTCCTGAAGGCAAAGAATGTCCACCTTCTGCTTCTTCATCTGCGAGAGAATGTCCTGGGCAATAAAGCCTGTAGTCTCGCGTTGGAACATGGCAACATTGTACGTCGCTATCTTCAGGCCTCCCTTTGCATTGGCTTCCTTGGACTCGGTACCAAACTGATAGAGAGTTCCGATGTAGGGTATGCAGCAAAGAATGGTAATCAGGGGGATGAGCGCCCAGTGCCAGCGCCGTCTGATTATCCAGAAAAGCAGGAATACGACGTTGGCAATGATGAGTAGCGGCAGGACATAAACCAACATGGCAGAGAAGGTGCTCTTTACCGGATTGGCGTCGCCGCCGAATAGCCCTACGAAAGTAAAAATTGCCAGGATGATGGTGGCAATGAGGAAAAGTAGGGATATGTACTTATAGACAGCTAGTTTACCCATAGTCTTTGGTTTTTGGTCTTGGTGAGTGGTAATTATTACTTAGTGTATTTCGCGCAGATTTCTATGAGGTCTTCTACTCGGAAGGGTTTAGCCATGAAATCGTCGCAACCGGCAGCCTTGGCCTCACGGATATTCTCGTCGAAGGCGTAGGCGCTGAGGGCAATGACAGGCACGTCGTGGTTGACCTCCTTGATGATGCGAGTGGCATCCAGTCCGTTCATGTCTGGCATACGGATATCCATGAGAATGAGGTCGGGCTTCTCCTCCTCGTTGAATGTGACTGCCTCGATACCGTTACGGGCGCGGATAAGCTTGTAGCGCTTCTGTAGTACAATGCGCACTAGCTCATAGTTCGATTCCTCATCCTCAGCTACGAGGATGGTCTTCATGTTGCCTTGGCTTCCGCCGGTAACGTCGCGGATGGTGCGGACGTTAGTAGTATTGGTGTGGTTGCTGGTCGATAGTCCTCCAATAGTCCCGTGGAAGGGCAGCTCAAAGGTGAAGGTGGAGCCTTCTCCTAAGGTGGAGTCTACTGCGATGTGTCCGCCCATCTTCTCCACGATGATGCGGCACAGTGCCAGTCCGAGACCATAGCCTTTCTGCTGGTCGGCATCCTGCGATGCGTAGGTGTCAAAGATGTGGGGCAGGAACTTCGGGTCGATTCCCGTACCACTGTCACTGACATAGAACGTGATGTTGTGCATATCCTCGTCAAGGTGGAAACCGAACTTGATCATGCCTCTGGGCGTGTGCTTCAGCGCATTGGAGATGAGGTTTGAGAGTACCTGGACGAGACGGTTCTCGTCAGTCGTCATCGTGACGTTCATGTCAGGCTTGTTGAACTCAAGGATGACTGTGTCTGGACAACGGAACTTGAACAGTTGCTTGATGTTCTTGCCCATCTGCTCCAAGTCTACTGAAGTCTTTTTAATGATAATTTCGCCGGATTCTACGCGTGAGAGGTCAAGGATTTCGTTGATGAGACTCATCAGGCGGTTGCTGTTGCTCTCGATGATCTCATAGAATTCCATTCGCTCCTCATAGGAATCCGTTTCAGCAAGTACTCGTGAGAAACCTTCAATAGCATTTAATGGAGTGCGGATTTCATGGCTCATGTTAGCCAGGAACAACGATTTCATGCGGCTGGCCTGCTCGGCTTTCTCCGCCTTTTCCTCGTATTCCTTCAGCTTTTTGTTAGCAGTTTCCAATTGCTCCTTAGCTCGCATCAGCTTCTGGTTAGCTTCTGCGAACTTCTGCAGCAATATTTCTCTTTCGTCCTGTATCATGAGTCCGTATTACACGTTCAATTTGCAAAGTTAGCTATTATTCCTGAAATATCGAAATGTTTTGTAAAAATTTTCTGTTTTTTTTTCTTTTTTCTTGTGTCTTGCGATTATTTTAACCTCGTTTTGCTTTTTCCCATGCACCACTATGACTATGGCTGCGCAGATAATTGATTCCCCGGAAAACGTTGATGTTCATAAACACGAAATAATAGGGTATGTAGAGCAGTTTGTTTTTGTGTCCACTCTTCTCCAGGAGCCATCCGGCGAAAGCGGATAGATGGAATAGCGCTTGGAGGATGAGGACTGTCGTGTAGACGGTGCCTGCACCCATTGCCACCAGTGCTACGTTGACGGGAATCAGTGCTACCATGGCAAACGGTGTGAGAGACCAGCGGAGCACGCGATGGCTGATGAACTGGAAACTGACCAGAGGGTAGCGGAAGGGATTCATCAGGCTGCGCAGCCACCAGATGCTTTGCAATCCTCCTGCAGCAATGCGCCGCTTGCGCTTGGACTCCTCATACATGTTTGCGGAGCCGAACTCTGCGGCATAGGCCTCGCTGGTATAGGCAATCTTGTGGCCGTCACTCAGAATGAGCATTGACATCATGAAGTCGTCGAGCAGTGCATTGGACGGAGCTGCGCGGTAGTGCTCCATGCGGACGGCGAACAGCTCGCCTGCGGCTCCCATGGCTGAGTATAGTTCCGAGTCCCACCTTTTCAGTGTACTTTCGTATTTCCAGTACATGCCCTCTCCCTCTGCAGCCACCTGTCCTTCCTTTCTTGCGATGACTCGCTTTTCGCCAGAAACGCAGCTGACGTCAGGCTTCATGAACTGTCGAGCAATTTCTCTTATCGCATTGGCGTTCAGCATGGTATTGGCGTCAGTGAATATAACGAAAGGAGCCTTGTTCTCCTTGAGCCCATGCTGCATGGCAGCGGCCTTTCCGCGTCGTTCAGGACTGTAGACGAGGGTTACTTCGGGGTACTGACTCAGCAGTTCGTTGGAGCGGTCATTAGAACCGTCAGTGACCCACATGATGCAGAGCTTTTCCCTGGGGTAGTCCAGGCTTCTGATGTTCTGCATCTTCTCCTCAATGATGTCCTGCTCGTTGTAGGCGCAGATCATGAGAGTCATCATGGGCAGCTCGTTGTCGTCGGCTGGCAGTTGGGGTTCCTGGGGCTTACGGCCAAAGAGTCGCCTTACGCACAAGATGGCGTAAAGCAGCATCCCGTAGCCTAAATAGGTATAGAAGATAATGGCCACAAGGAACCAGAAAAGAATCTTCAAAGTCACCATGTAAATGAATGCTCTTCGGTGGTTAGTCGATGCAAAGTAACAAAAAAAAATCAACATTTGCAAGAAAAAGGGGAACAATTTTAGTTGTTCCCCCTTGTTTTTGTCTCGATTTCCTCTTTCATGTCGATAAACTGGCGTTTATCGTCATAGAACTCGTATTGCAGAAACGCAAGTTTCTGCGAGGGCACGATACGAATTCCAAGTCCATACTTCATCTGCCAGCGCCGTTTCATGGAGATAACTCCCTGATTGATGTAGGCAGCTACGTAGGGGTGGACGTGGAGGTAGAACCTCTTGACTCCAATCTTGTTGACCAGGCGGTCAATCTTGCTCTCTAACTGGTCGGTAAAAAGGATGGATGACTTGATTTTACCGCTACCGAAGCAGGTGGGACAGTCTTCTTCTACGTTGACATCCATTGCCGGTCGTACACGCTGACGCGTAATCTGCATCAGTCCGAACTTTGACAGGGGCAGGATGTTGTGGCGGGCACGGTCTTTCTGCATGTTCTTGCACATGCGCTCATAAAGCATCTGTCGGTCCTCGGCAAGGTTCATGTCGACGAAATCTACTACGATGATTCCTCCCATGTCACGTAGTCTCAGCTGGCGTGCCAGCTCGTCGGCTGCTCCGAGGTTTGTCTCCAGTGCGTTGGCTTCTTGTCCGTTGTCTTTTTTTACGCGGGTTCCGCTATTTACGTCCACGACGTGCATGGCTTCCGTGTGCTCGATGATGAGGTAAGCGCCGTGCTTGTAGTTGACGGTCTTTCCGAATCCCGACTTGAGCTGCTTCGTAACGTTGAAGTTGTCGAAGATGGGAACGGTGCCGGTGTACTGCTTCACGATGCCCTGCTTCTCGGGGGCTATCAGTCCGACGTAGTCGCTCACCTGCTGGAATATCTGCGCGTCGTTGATGTGGATGCCGTCGTAGGTGGGGTTGAACAGGTCACGCAGCAATGCCACGGCACGGCTTTCCTCCTCATAGACGAGCTGTGGTCTGGTGGTGGTCTTCTGTACCTGCGTGATGGCGTCTTCCCATCTTTTGTACAGAATCTTCATCTCTGCGTCAAGTTCTGCAGCCCGTTTTCCCTCGGCCACCGTACGTACGATGACGCCGAAGTTCTTGGGCTTGATCATTTGGATGAGCTGCTTCAGACGGCTTCGCTCCTCCCCGCGTTTAATCTTAGAAGATACGTTTACTTTATCTCCAAAAGGTATAAGTACGATGTAGCGTCCTGCAAAGCTGAGTTCGCAGGTCAGTCGTGGGCCTTTGGTGGAGATGGGTTCCTTCACCACTTGCACCATTACCTCCTGTCCTACCTTCAGCGTGTTCTGTACGGAACCTTCCTTTGGAAGGTCGGGCTGCCTGACTGCCTTTTGGATGGGATAAAGTTTCTTTCTGTCGCTCTGTACCTGTTTCAGGTATTTCTCGTAAGAGCTGAATTGAGTGCCTAAATCAAGATAATGCAAGAAGGCCACCTTCTCCTAGCCTACGTCGACGAAGCACGCATTCAGTCCTGGCATCAGCTTCTTTACCTTTGCCATGTAGATGTTGCCGACCGAGAACGACGCCTCGCGGGGTTCGTTCTGATATTCCACGAGCTCCTTGTCTTCAAGAAGCGCAATGGAAATCTCTTTCGGTTGCACATCAATGATTACTTCGCTTGTCATTGTCGTTGATTATCAGTTTCTTTAAAACAAGTAGAAAGGGTGTGCCACTACCCATGTCGTTAGGCACACTCCTTTCATTTTTCTCCTGTTCGTCAGTAAGACTTAGCCGTTGGCTTACTTGCTCTTATGACGATTCTTGCGCAGTCTCTTCTTGCGCTTGTGGGTAGCCATCTTGTGGCCCTTCTTCTTTTTTCCGTT
>ONKY01000060.1 GCA_900318585.1 uncultured Prevotellaceae bacterium | reverse complement strand
GAGCATCGGACTGAAAATCCGTGTGTCCCCGGTTCGATTCCTGGAGGTACCACTCCTCCTTTCATTATGAATCCCGCGAAAGTCTTATGACTGTAGCGGGATTTTCATTTCCTAACACTTTATACTCGTGCACATACACGAATATAAGGAAAAACGGTAAAATGACTATTATCATTTACTTAGCTTATCAATGGTGTCGATGAAGCTGTCCATTTCCTCGTGGTGGAGCCAGTGGAGGTCGTGTATGTTACCCTGCTTGTCAATGAGTTTGTAGGTGGGGTAGCCATTGATGCCGACGTAGTGCTCGATGGCGGCCTGCTGGTCTTCGGGCAGGTTGTAATGTACGCAGTTGGGGCCAGTGAGGTTATACTCCTTGATGACGTTCTTCCACGACTCGTCGCTGCTGCGGTTGGCCAGGTAAAGATATACGATGTCGTAGTCCTTCAGGGCTTCCTTCACCTTCCACGATTCCTTGAGGTTGCGCTTGCATGGACCGCACCACGTGCCCCAGATGTCGAGATAGATGATGCGACCTTTGTAGGGCTCGATGATCTTGCGGAAAATCTTCTCGCCGTCGCTCATGCCCTCCACATCGGTTGACGGGCGCAGACTGGCGGCATTGGCGAAGTCAGAACGTTCGAGGGCGACATACTTGTCGTTGATTTCGTTCACGACGGCAATGGCTGCAGGCAGCTTGACCTGTTGCTCGAAGAAGGCCTTCATGGCAGGTGCGAGCGGCTTGCGCGTCTGGTCAATCTGACGGTAGAACTGTTGCGCCATCACGATGTCGCGCAGGTTTTGGTTGGTACCCGTCACGTCGAACACGCGCTGAATCTTGTAGAACTCAAAAAACGGTGCTTCGTCTTGCAGCACCTTGGCCACATCTTCGCGCCCCAAGAGGGCGTTACGTTTCATGACAAAGTCCTGCTCGCTGAACTGCTGTGCTGCCACGCTGTCGATGCTAAAAACGCCTTCACCCGTAGCGCCAGCTTCTGCATGCGCTTTGAATTGAGCGGTTAAGAACGCCTTATAGCTGGCAGCATAGCGGTCGAACAGAGCCAGTTCGTCATCGGTAATAGCCACCTTGCCTTCCGTCCTGTTCTTGCGGAGCACAGACGAGAAAAGGGCGTCGCTGATATACACCGTATATCCGCCGGCAGGAACGGCAAAGTCCGCCTGGGCCATCTGATCTATATAGTCGCGAATGAAGGTCGAGAAGGGTCGGAAGAGCGTATAGGGTTGGGGCACTTTCTGCCACAGTTCTGTGGTCACGAAGTCCATATACTCCTGGGGCAGCTGGCGCTTTAAGTCGAAGCGGGCCTGCATCATCGACTCACCCTGTCCTACGATGTAACAGCCCTTGAGGTAGTCGATATAGCGCTGCGAGAGGTTGGGGTGATGGGCGATGCGCTCCTCGAGTTCAGCCCTCAGCGCGTTGCAGATGCTGTCCATTTGGGCCTTGAACTGCATGGCACTTATCGCGCCCTCAATGCGCTGATAGTTCCATTGGTCGGGATAAGCCAAGAGCTCGTTCTGCACACGGGTATCGTCGCCCATCATGAGTTTCTGTCCCGTCTTGAAGTCGTTCAGGAAGAAATAGGTGTTGCCCGGTTCCAGGACCGTGCTTACGGACGAGCGTCCCCAGTCGAGGTAGGCCTGTGTGGAGTTCATCACAGGCAGACGGAGGGAGAAGCGTCCCAGCGAGTCCATCTTGACATAGAACTTCTGTTGGTCATCCAAGAGTAGATTTGTGATGCTGACCTCAAACTCGCGGCTGTGTTTCCAGGCTTGCTCGGGCATATCCTTCAGCCAGCCGATGATGGTTACGCTGTCGTTACTGTAGCCGTTGTCAACGAAGCTCATGCGCTGGTCCTTCGTGGGATAGTCGGGCAGAGCCGTTGTCGTGATGGGGCTGCACGCGATGGGGCTCTCGTTGCCGATGGTGATGCTGCGCTTGCCCTTCTTCATCTTGCTGACATTGACGGTGGGGCCGCCAGCGAGCGTCAGCCTATAGGCGTCCTTCTTCTCCGTCTGGCTGACGATGTCCCACACTTTGTCCTGATAGACAACGTGCTGGGGTGCAAAGCCGATGAGCCAGTCGCCCGTAGCCTCGTCGCGCCAGTAGGTGTCGGTGATGCCGTCGGGCAGGTCGCTGGCACTGCGGAGACGACGGAACTCCCATCCACCCGGTTCTATCACGTCAAACAGCTTCGTGCGCTGTGGCACGGGCTCGAAGACGAGCGTGAAGTCAAACACATCGGTAGTCAGCGTATATTGATTGTCGAGGCCTATGATGGTGGCCTCCTTGATGGGGTACTGCTTGCCGTCGGCCTCCAGATAGGTGGTTTTGGCAATCGCGATCCAGGACCCGCCTCGATATTTAATACGTAGGCCCACTTCCGTGCGGTCGGCGTACATTCCTACTTTTGTGACCTCGCTCCACGCCACATTGGTGCTGCCAACGACCACGTCGTTCCATACTCTCTCGTTTTTCTGTGCCCAGCCCGTCAATGCAACGAGGGCAAGGATCATGGTTAAGATGGTTTTCTTCATTGTTTATGAATGGTTTTAGTTCTATTACCGGGAGCCGGTGTTTCCGAGGCAGTTAGTCTTTCTTGAGCTGTTCCTTTAGCCATGTCATCTGGCGGTAGTTGGTCGTTTCAGATGTCCAGTGTTCGTTGACGGGCGTGATTAGAGACTCCTTGGGGGCAGTGATGAGGTTCCAGACGATGTAGCTCGTCGTGGGCGGGCAGACATTGTCGTTATAGCCCCAGGTGAGAAAGACGGGACAGGTGATGCGACGGGCGAAGTTCACGACGTCGTAATAAGCCAACGTCTCCACCTTCTCAGGGGTGAGCATATTGTTCAGACGGTTGAAGTGGGGATAGCCGCCGGCACGGTGGTCAAGATAGCCCGCCATGTCAGAGAGTGCGGGATGGTTGGCTACGCAAGCCGTCACACGAGGGTCAAGCCCCGCCGTTATCAGCGAGAGGGCGCCACCCTGGCTGCCGCCCTGCACAAATACATTCTTCCCGTCCCACTCCGACAGCGACATGAGATAGTCGAGGGCACGGATACAGGCCACATAGACGTGCTTCATGTAATAGTTCTCCTTGGAGTCGAGGCCGTTGGTCAGGTATCCGTTCTCATAGTCAAAGGCAGAGGTGATTTCCTTGAACTGCTCGTCGGTCATTTCGGGGTTGAGCCCGTGTATCTCCATCTCCAAGCGGATGAAGCCGTTGCGGGCATAATAGGTGTTTCGCATCGGCTCCTTGATGGTCTTGATGCCGGCCCCTGGAGGGCAGAGCACAACGGGATATTTCCCTTCGGCGTTGCCCTGTGGGCGAGCCTGCTCACGCTCGGCAGAGCTGATGGGAGCATCGCTCTGCTCTCGCTTAAACGCAGCCTTGGGCTTCGTCAGGTAGCCATAGACAGCGTGTCGGCTGTCGACCTTCAGTTTCAGCAGGTAGCAGTCGAACGCATCGGTAGAATACTTGTCCACCTTCTCACACTTCATGACCAGCTTGTCGTTCTTCGCCTCCTGACGGGCCATCTCAATATTCGCTTTCCAGAAGGCGTCGAAGTCAGTCGGATTCTTCGTGTAGGGCTTCAGTTGTTCAGGCGAAAAGCCCACCTTTACGTGGTGCTGGCTCTTCTTGTCACCTACCGTAGCAGTCAGTCTCAGATCCAGGAAGCCGGGCTGTCTCATCGTCCCCATGTCAATGACCGCCCTTCCATTCTTCAGCTTCACCTTGCCATGAGAAGAAGCCGGCATCATATCAGGGCCGATTTCGTAACTGACCTCGACATCCTGAGGCACGCCATAAAGATAAAGCCCCACATCTACCTTCGCCTTCTCCCCCGTCCGGTAGAGCCAGTCAGCATGGTTGGGCGACGTCAGCCACAGGAAGTCGCTCCTATAGGGATAGTTCTCCGAAAAGGTGATATGCGAAAACAAAAAGATGACGAACAGACAGGCGTAACGAGGAAAAGAAGTGGAGAGGAGTTCTGCTACTCCCTGCATCCATTTGCAATTGACAGTTTTCATTAGAATATAGTGTTAGTAGTTTGTAGTATAATGGTAAAACTCTTTGTGTAACAAAAAATAACGGACTTTACAGACAGGGACTCAGCATAAAGTCCATCACGTCCGTAAAGTCCGTTGCTATTTAATAGTTTACTTGTTCACCTGGAACTTCGTGTCGCCATCCTTGAAGAAGGCGTTGATCTGACGGGCAGCGGCGATACCGGCATTGATATTGGCCTCAGCCGTCTGGGCACCCATCTTCTTCGGTGTGGAGAAGTATCGACCTTCGAACTTCAGGAACTCGTCGTTGGCATCAGGCATGATGTCGGTAACGAACTTCAGGTCCTCGCGCTCCTGCATCAGCTTGATGAGCTCAGGCTCGTTGATGACCTCCTTACGGGCGGTGTTGACGAGAATTCCACCCTTCTTCATCTTACCAACCAGCGCGTAGTTGATGCTCTGCTTGGTCTCCGGCGTAGCGGGGATGTGGAGGGAAACGACGTCGCAGGTCTCGAAGAGGGCGTCCTGGTTGGCTACAGCGTGAACACCGGCGGCCTCAATGACCTCTGCGGGGCAGTATGCGTCGAAGGCATAGACATCCATACCGAAGCCTTTGGCGATACGTGCCACATTGCGGCCTACATTACCGAAGGCGAGGATACCGAGTTTCTTACCGAGCAGCTCTGAGCCGCTCTTACCGTTGTAGAAACCGCGGACAGCCATGACGAGCAGACCGAACACCAGCTCGGCTACAGCATTGGCATTCTGACCTGGGGTATTCTCGGCTACCACGTTGTGGGCGGTAGCGGCAGCGAGGTCGATGTTGTCGTAACCGGCACCAGCGCGAACCACAATCTTCAACTGCTTGGCGGCGTCGAGTACCTCGGCGTCTACCTTATCCGAACGGATAATCATGGCGTCAGCATCCTTCACAGCATCCAACAGCTGTGCCTTCTCAGTATATTTTTCGAGCAGTACCAACTCATTGCCGGCTGCCTCTACTTCCTTGCGAATGCCCTCAACAGCGGCACTTGCAAATGGTTTTTCTGTTGCAACAAGAATCTTCATATTATTGATTATATTTTTAACAACGGATTTCACAGATTTCACGGATGATTTTGTTTTGTTGGCAATCCGTTTAATCCGTCAAATCCGTTGTCGTTATTATTATTTAGTGGTTTGCCTCGAATTCTTTCATGCAGGCGACGAGGGCGTTGCAGCCTTCGATGGTCTGGGCGTTGTAGCAAGAAGCACGGAAGCCACCGACAGAACGATGACCCTTCACACCGACCATGCCCTTAGAAACGGCGAAGTCGAGGAAGTCTTTCTCCAGTTCCTTGTACTCGGGAGCCATGACGAAGCAGAGGTTCATCAGCGAACGGTCTTCCTCCTTGGCTGTACCGACGAAGAGCTTGTTGCGGTCAATCTCGCCGTAGACAATCTCAGCGCGCTGCTTGGCCAGCTTGTCCATTGCCTCTACGCCACCGTTCTTCTTGATCCAGCGGAGGGTCTCAAGAGCCGAGTAGATGGGCACCACGGGAGGTGTGTTGAACATCGAGCCCTTGTCTACGTGCGTGCGATAGTCGAGCATTGTGGGAATCTCACGGGGTGCGCGACCCAGCTTCTCGTCCTTCAGGATGATGATGGTCACACCAGCCATAGCCAGGTTCTTCTGTGCACCTGCATAGATGGCGTCGTACTTAGCAACATCGATGGGACGGCTGAAGATGTCAGACGACATATCAGCAATCAGAGGCACGCTGACGTCAAGGTCCTTGCGAATCTCAGTACCATAGATGGTGTTGTTAGTGGTGATGTGCAGGTAGTCGGCATCAGCGGGAACCGTCCAGTCCTTGGGGATGAACGTATAGTTGGCATCGGCAGAAGAAGCCACCTCAACAACCTCACCAAACAGCTTGGCTTCCTTCATGGCCTTCTTGGCCCATACACCGGTGTTCAGATAGGCAGCCTTCTTGATGAGGAAATTATAAGGAATCATGCAGAACTCGAGGCTGGCACCGCCGCCAAGGAAAATCACTGAGTAGCCCTCGGGCACAGAAAGCAGTTCTTTCACCAGAGCCACAGCCTCATCAACGACAGGCTGGAAATCCTTTGCACGGTGGCTGATCTCCATGAGCGAGAGACCTGAGCCGTTGAAATCAAGACACTGTTGAGCGGTCTTCTCAATCACTTCGCGGGGAAGCATCGAGGGACCAGCATTAAAGTTGTACTTCTTCATTTTGATTTAAGTTTTATTTAAATGGTTTATATCTTTACTGATTTACTCTTAATCCTTTAAAAGGCGCCGCGAAATTACACTTTTTATTTGAATTGGGCAAATATTTGAACAATAATTAATGATTTTGAAGTGTTTTCCTTGCATTTTGTCAAGTCGGCCTATCATTTTACTGGCTCGACGATGGTGCGGATGCCTTTTATCTTCTCTCCTTTCGTCAACCGGAGCACCTGCTGAAGCTTAGGGCGTGACACGGCGACGTAGGCGTAGCGATCCATCACGTCGATGCGACCAATCTCCGTCGGCTCCAGCCCACCCTTCTTGCAGAGGAAGCCCACGATGTCGCCCTTCGACACCTTGTCCTTCTTGCCCTTACCGATATAAATAGTAGCCATGCGGGGAAGGGGGACTTCGAACGTTGAACATTGCGCTCGAGCTTGCTCGCTTTCTTGCGCTCCGTGGGTGCTCAGGCGCTTTGCGGAGGTCTTGCAAAGAACGTTGAACGTTGCACATTCTTCGGGACCTACGATGAAGAATGTACGTCCACTCTTGTCCCAGCGGGCGGTGCGGCCCACGCGGTGAACCATCTCCTGCTCGTTGAGGGGCAAGTGGTAGTGGATGATATTCTGGATGTCAGGTATATCAAGACCTCGCGACGCAAGGTCCGTTGATACGAGCACATTGGCTGAGCCATTGGCAAACTTATAGAGCGCATCCTCGCGCTGCTTCTGTTCCATGCCACCATGAAAGGCGCTGGTGGCAAAGCCCTGACGGCGCAAATAACTGTCCACTCGTTCCACGGCATCGCGGTAGTTCAGGAACACGATGCTCTGGCTGTCGCCTATCTGACAGAGCAAGCTTTTGAGTGTCTCCAACTTGTCTTTCACGGGGCTTTTCACCTCATAAACTTCCACACGCTCGGAGACCTGTTCCTCCTCAACAAGGTAGTCGAGCCGACGGGCACGGTCTAACTGTACGAAATGAGGTATCTGCTCGGCATCGGTAGCAGAGAGAAGGAAGCGGCGGCTGACTCCCGGCAGCTTCTTCAGCAGGCGCGACATCTCGTCGTGGAACCCCATCTCCAGGCACTTGTCAAACTCGTCGATGATGACGTATCGGATGCCATAGCCGTTGATGTTTCCCTTGTCTATGTGATCGTTCAGCCGCCCCGGTGTACCGAAAACTATCTGAGGCTTTACCTCGCGCAATTTCCTGTGCTCGTCCATGGCTGTCCGTCCACCATAGCAGGCCGCCGAGCGCAGGCTTGTGCCCATAGAGCGCATCACCTCGTGTGACTGCAGTGCCAGCTCACGGCCCGGTACCACCACCAGTGCCTGTACCTCGTCAAGGTCTGCCTGAAGCATCTGTACCAGCGGCAACAGGTAGGCCAGTGTCTTGCCTGTACCTGTGGGTGACAGCAATACCACATCCTGACGGCCACTGAGCATTGCATCAGCCATCTCTTCTTGCATCGCGTTGAGTTCTGCGATGCCTAACTTATCTAATACCTTCTTTAAATCAATCATGCTGCAAAGGTACTCATAAAATTTCAAATAAGGACAGAAGGACAAAAGAATTTCACCAGTCGGCAAGGTCTGCCTCTGCCTCGATACGCCGTTCCGTTCCGTCATCGAGAGCGGGGAAGAAGTCAATGCCCGTCACACGCTCCACCTCGTCAACCGTGCAGACGGCCTGTTGCATGGGCTGTTTCACGCCTTCGTTACGATAGATGAAGCCTATGGCGCGGGGCTGTCCCATGCCCTTTCTGCAAAGAATGACCTTGAACAGTCGGTCGGGCACCCAGACCTTGTTTCGCCCAATGGTCTTCTGCTTGTCGCGGGGCTGGTCATAGATGGGGCCAGCCACAATGTCGATGGCTCCGTATTGGCGTGCCCAGTCACGGCAAAGAATCTCCAGGTCATTCCATTCATATTTGTTCAACCCGTGGTTCTGCGGACAGACATTGGTAAAGAGGAACGATTCGCGCATGACCTGTGCATCCCATTTGTTATCGCCAGCCGGGCACAGGTGTCCACGGTCGTAGCGTGAGTTATAGTAGTCGGCATCCACGGCACGGGGCGACGGTACGTCGGCATCCTCCGTGAACTTCTCCTGAGCACGCTGGTTCTTCCCGTAAGTATGGCTCTTTGTCAGGTGCCAGGCTACCCAGTTGGCACATCGCGTTTCCCGGTTATAGGAAACAGTATATCCCGTGCGGCGCAGTATCTGTTCCGGCCGGTCTTTCAGGGGCGCAGGTATCTCATAGCTGGGCACGTCCTGCCGTTTTTCACCTTTCTCGGCTGAGGCATTAAGAGACGCCGTCGTGGTAGACACGAAGGTGTCAGGAGCCGGAGAGTTCTTGCATGAGGAGAGCGTCAGCAGCAGAAGCAAAGCAAGTAGCAGGTTGCCCCGTCGGTCGAACGTGCGACGGTCAGCTGCCAGAAGAATCAGTAGATAGGAAAGCACGGAGGCGGTCATGCAGGCCAGCGTGAACACAATCGTCAATACCGTTGCCTTGACGGGAGACAGTCCACCCACGAGCATTCCCGCAAACAGCATGGGCAGAGCAAATAGCCCCATCACCTTCAGCGCAGTAGTGGCAGGCCGGACAATGGCTTGCAGGCCGTAGCCGACGAAGGGGAGCAGCGATTTTATATGCGAGTTCCCGTTTGCCAAGCTGGTCTCATACGTCAGAACATCCGCCTTCAGCTGTTCATAGAAGGCACTCAGCGAGCGGGTATTCGTGACGAGGACATGTGCCAACAGCACTCCCGTCACAGGGACAAACAGCAGAGAGGATGGAATCGGAAGAAGGCGGGAGGTAAACAGTACGCCCCAGCCGCCGATGATCAACACGGCGAGAAATGTTCCCACTACCACGGGCAGGAACATGCGTCCCCAGACAAGATGGGTACGCCCCACCACTACCCAAGCCGAGACCACCGACATGAGCAACAACCACAGCAGGCAAAGCCAGAGGGAGTCAACATGATAGAGCACCCAAGTACAGAGCCCGAGGAAGCCCATCTGCAACAGCATCCGGCAGACATTCATGCACAGCCGGGAGAACAGCGGACGGCAGAACAGGAAAAACAATACCGACGGGATGAGCAGGAGCAACAGCCCTGACAACGACAGCAGGATTTCGGATAGGGTCATAACGGTTCGAGTGTGATTAGTTGGTGAGCAATGCTTGTAAACTCAGGAAGTTGACTCATAACAATGACAGTCCGGCCGGCTTCCGCCTCTTCCTGAAGCATGGAGAGCAGCGACGGCACAGGGTCATCGGCTATCACGAGCGTCTTTGCAGTGGCAGGACGACGGGAAGCGAACTCCGGGGCGTAGGGAGAGAGAAGCTGTGCATTCGAAGACGTCAGTTCCTCATATCCCCATACGCTCTCCAAGTCGGATGTGTCGGGAACGAAGTCAGGATTCACCTTCTCCACCGCCTGTGGGATATAGACCATCATCTGACGGAACACGGGAGCAGACAGGGGTGTCAGCAACTCCCCGTCGATCGTGACGAACCCCTCTGCCAGAGGCTGGAACCCCAGCATGACACGGGCCAGCAAAGTCTTTCCAGAACCGTGAGCACCGGAAATGCAGGTAATCTGGCCGTCACGGGCTATCAACGAGACCTTCGGAAGCACCTGACGGTCTTCTACTACCAAGACAGCATCCTTCAATTCAAGCATATTGCCATAATTTTGTGCAAAGATATGAAAAAACTATGAATTATGAATTATGAATTATGAATTAATTTGTAATTTTGCAGCGAAAAATGAACAAAGACGAGAAAAACAGCACTCCGAAGTGGCGGCTTCCTGCAGAATGGGAGCCTCAGAGCGGTGTGCAACTGACTTGGCCGCACGCCGGAACCGACTGGGCACCCATGCTACAGGAGGTGACGCAGACATACCTTGCGATGGCTCACGAAATCAGCAAGCGGGAGCCTCTGCTGACAGTCAGAAACGAGGATATCCCCACCAACGACACCTGGGCACGCGACCACGGTTTCCTCACGCTGACCGACGACCAAAGCCATTTCCGTCTCCTGGACTTCTGTTTCAACGGATGGGGAAGGAAGTTCCCTGCCGACAAGGACAATGCCATCAACCGCCAGCTTTTCGAGCGGGGATGCCTGCACGGAGCGTATGTGGACTGTCTGGACTTCGTGCTTGAGGGGGGCGCCATTGAGAGCGACGGCAAGGGCACTATCTTCACCACCAGCCACTGCCTATTAGCCCCCAAGAGGAACCAGCCACTAACAAAAGAAGAAATTTCTGAGAAACTGGTAAGGTTTTTGGGAGCCGAAAACGTTATATGGATAGAACACGGTCAGCTGACAGGCGACGACACCGACGGTCACATCGACACACTGGTACGCATCTGCCCGGATGACACCTTATTATATATAAGCTGTGAAGACCGTGCCGACGAGCAATACGAAGAACTGCAACTGATGGAAGAGCAACTGCATGCCCTACGGACAAAGAACGGACAGCCCTACCGGCTGATGAAACTGCCCCTCCCCCGCCCCATCTACGACGGAGAGGACAGGTTGCCTGCCACATACGCCAATTTCCTTATCATCAACGGCGCTGTACTCTGTCCTACCTACGGACAGTCAGACCTTGACAGCGAAGCACTTAGCGTTATTGGCGAAACCTTCCCTGGAAGAGAGGTCGTTGGTATCGACTGCCGTCCGCTCATCCGTCAGCATGGCTCTCTGCACTGCTGTACCATGCAGTTTCCCGCAGGTGTATTAACCCTATAAATATGAACAACCCCAAGAACATGAAAGAACTGAAGATTGGTTTTCTGCAACAGCATAACACAGCCGACGTAAAGGATAATATCCGGAGGTTAGGCGAAGGCATTGCCGAGCTGGCAGGGCGCGGTGCTGAGCTCATCATCCTACAGGAGCTCCACAACTCGCTCTATTTCTGCCAGGAAGAAAACGTTGCCCTCTTTGACCTCGCAGAGCCTGTTCCCGGACCGTCTACACAGCTGTTCGGCGAACTGGCACGCCAGCATCAGGTAGTCATTGTCACATCGCTGTTCGAGCGGCGTGCCGCAGGACTGTACCACAACACGGCCGTTGTCTTGGAGAAAGACGGAAGCATTGCCGGTACTTACCGTAAGATGCACATTCCCGACGATCCCGGTTATTACGAGAAGTTCTACTTCACGCCGGGCGACCTGGGAATCCACCCCATTGATACGAGCGTAGGCCGGTTAGGCGTCATGGTGTGCTGGGATCAGTGGTATCCCGAGGCAGCCCGTCTCATGGCTCTGCAGGGAGCAGAGCTGCTCATCTATCCTACAGCCATCGGCTATGATAGTCACGACACGCCCGAAGAGCAGCAGCGGCAGCGGCGTGCCTGGCAGACGGTGCAGCGGGGTCACGCCGTAGCCAACGGCTTGCCCGTCGTTGCCGTCAACCGCGTGGGAGAGGAGACATTGCTCAACACACAGCACTCTGCTCAACCCAGCGGTACGCCTTCCTCAGAAAGAACAATCAGCTCTCAGCAATTCTGGGGCACATCTTTCGTCTGCGGCCCGCAAGGCGAGATACTCTACGAGGCGTCGGAGACTGACGAGGAGCGCGTCGTCCTTACCGTTGACCTGGAGCACTCCGAGCAGGTGCGCCGCTGGTGGCCCTTCCTACGCGACCGCCGCATTGACAGCTACGGTGACATTACACGAAGATTCATAGATTGATTCAGAAACTAAGATTAAAAAAATATGGAAATGAAGAAAACAATGAAATGGGCTCTGTTAAGCCTGGTAATTCTCTGCACGCCTCTGGCTGCGGAGGCTCAAGATGAAGTGGAAGCCTCTGTTCAGGCGGACTTCCTCAGCAAATATATGTGGCGAGGAAAAGAGTTGGGCGGCATCAGCCTTCAGCCCCGTGCCAGCATCAGCTGGAAAGGACTATCGCTCACGGCGATGGGTAACGTAGGTCTCGAAAAGACCGACCCCGAAGAGTTCGACCTGGAGTTGGGCTACAAGCTGAAAGGTTTCAACATCGGCGTGATTGACTATTGGAAGAAAGGTATCGACTACGAGGACCGTTACTTCTACTACGACCGCGATGAAGGCGCACACACACTGGAGGGAAACATCGGTTTCACCTGCAAGTATTTCAGCCTGCAGGCATATACCATCTTCTGGGGGGTGGACGATACGCCCCACTTCACCATCCTCGGCTACAAGACCGACCACAAGCGTGCTTACTCCACCTATATCGAGGCAGCCGTGCCCTTCAAGCTGGCAGGTGTTGACTGGGAGCTCTCTGCTGGCATGACGCCCTTCAAGAGTGCCGGAGAGAAGATAGACAAGGTCATCCCTGCAGGAAAAGGCGAGTCGCTCTTCGACGAAACCATTACCGTGGACGACTACATGTATGCCGACGGTCCTGCCTGCGTAAAGGCAGCCCTGCGTGCCACCAAGGATCTCAACCTGGGTGATGTGAGGATTCCCGTCTTTGCCGAGATTCATGCCAATCCCTACATGCAGAAAGCTTATTTCCTGATGGGCATTTCCGTCATACCCTTCTAATATATATAGCTTTCGCAAGCTCAAGAGCTCCCCTTTAGCCCCCATGAGCAAAGCGAAATAGTTAAATCATTATACACAATGGCCAACAATTTAAGATTCCAGGTCGTAGAGGAAGCGTTCAAGAAAAAGCCCGTTGAGGTAAAGGTTCCCCAGGAAAGACCCAACGAGTATTTCGGAAAGTACGTGTTCAACAAGGAGAAGATGCACAGATACCTGTCTGCTGACGTCTACCGAAAACTCATTGATGTCATTGACAACGGAGCCCGTCTCGACCGTTCCATTGCCGACGAGGTGGCAGCAGGCATGAAGCAGTGGGCACAGGAGATGGGCGCCACCCACTACACCCACTGGTTCCAGCCCCTGACGGAAGGTACCGCCGAGAAACACGATGCCTTCGTAGAGCATGACGGCAAAGGAGGAATGATGGAGAAGTTCAGCGGCAAGCTGCTTGTACAGCAGGAGCCTGACGCCAGTTCATTCCCCAGCGGGGGCATTCGCAACACGTTCGAGGCACGAGGATATTCTGCTTGGGATCCCACGTCGCCCGTCTTCATCATTGACGACACCCTCTGCATCCCTACAGTCTTCATCGCCTTCACCGGCGAAGCCCTCGACTACAAGGCCCCGCTGCTCCGTGCCCTCCATGCAGTTGACAAGGCGGCTACCGACGTGTGCCGGCTGTTCTACGACGATGTAATGAAGGTGCGCGTCAACCTGGGATGGGAGCAGGAGTACTTCCTTGTCGATGAAGGGCTCTACTCTGCCCGTCCCGACCTGCTTATGACAGGCCGTACGCTCATGGGGCATGAGAGTGCCAAGAACCAGCAGATGGACGACCACTACTTCGGCACCATTCCCGACCGTGTGCAGGCCTTCATGAAAGATCTGGAGATCAGGGCCTTGGAACTGGCCATCCCTTGCAAGACACGTCACAATGAGGTGGCTCCCAACCAGTTCGAGCTCGCCCCCATCTTCGAGGAGTGTAACTTGGCCGTCGACCATAACATGCTGCTCATGTCGCTCATGAAACGGGTGGCTCGTATGCACGGCTTCCGCGTGCTGCTCCATGAGAAACCCTTCGACGGCATCAATGGCAGCGGCAAGCACAACAACTGGAGCCTCTCGACGGACACCGGCATACTGCTTCATGCTCCGGCCAAAACGCCTGAAGACCACCCGGCAGACAAGGACACGCTCATCAGGGAGAATCTGCGCTTTGTGACCTTTATCGTAGAAACCCTCATGGCGGTCTATCGCCACAACGGGCTGCTCAAGGCCAGCATCATGAGTGCCACCAACGCCCACCGATTAGGAGGCAACGAGGCACCGCCCAGCATCATCTCCTCATTCCTCGGCAAGCAGCTCACAGAACTGCTTGATCACATTGAGCAGGGAGCATGGAGCATGGGACAAGGTGCAAAGGACAAGGAAGATGGAGTGTGGAGCAGGTCTGGCGTGTTTGACATCCCTCAAATTCCCGACCTCATCGTTGATAATACCGACCGTAACCGCACGTCGCCCTTTGCCTTCACCGGCAACCGCTTTGAGTTCCGTGCTCCAGGCAGCAGCATCAACTGCTCCTCCGCCATGATAGCCCTCAATGCAGCAATGGCTGAGGCACTCACGTCGTTCAAGCAGCGTGTAGATGCCAAGATTTCTGAATACTCCAACATGGCAGAATATTCAGAAGGCTCCGGCCACACCGCCAAATTCCACGCTATCATTGATGTACTCCGCGATGACATCCGCACCTGCAAGCCCATCCGCTTCGACGGCAACGGCTACTCTGACGAGTGGGTTCAGGAGGCTGCGCGCAGAGGGCTGGACGTTGAGAAATCCTGCCCCGTCATCTTTGAGCACTACCTCGACGAGGAGAGCGTGGCTATGTTTGAGAGCATGAAGGTGATGAACCGCAAAGAGCTTGAGGCCCGCAATGAAGTGAAATGGGAAACCTACGTCAAGACAGTACAGATAGAGGCCCGCGTGCTGGGCGACATGGCTATGAACCACATCATCCCCGTGTCCACCCACTACCAGTCGCAACTCATTAAGAACGTTCAGGGCATGAAGGACGTCTTTCCCGCGGAACGCGCCGAAAGGCTTTCCGCCCGTAATATGAAGCTCATTGAGGAGATTGCCGAGCGCACGGAGCGCATTGAGCAGCTGGTAGAGGAGCTGACGGAAGCCCGTCGCATAGCCAACCGCATAGAGAGCATCCACCAGCGAGCCATCGCCTACCACGATCATGTATGCCCCAAGATGGAAGCCATCCGTCAGGAGACCGATAAGTTGGAGATGATTGTCGAGGACGGTCTATGGACACTGCCCAAGTACCGTGAGCTGTTGTTCATCAGATAACCAAAAGAAACAGAGTCCGCTCAAGGGTGGGCTCTGTTTCTTATGTACTCCTAAATCTTTACCGTTTGTCCACGAACTTCCAGTCCTTATATTTATCCCGCGGAAACACAAACATATCGTCGGTGATACCACCCGAGTGGAAGTCGGAGATCTTGACCGTTGTCCAGACGAAGGCCACTTTGATGCGTAGGCGCATAGGTGCGAAAGACTTTGCGTCCACCAGCGCCTTCACCTCCTTGATGTTGCCCTTGGCCTTCTTCTTCTGTTTCAGCGTCAGTAGCAGCCCGTTCTGCTGCTTTTCAATATGATAGGTGAAGTCGTCGGGCTGGAACTTGAACTTCCCGCTGTACTTATCCTTCTTGTCAGAGTTGGCCGCGTGGATCTCCACAGTCTTCTTTTTCCTGTAGGCCATGTAGGCAGTCGTTCCGTCGTTCCACGTATTAACCTTTTCGTCCACGAACTTCTGCTTCTTCCCCTTATAGGTAATGGTACCGTGGGTCTTGTAGATGCCGATGATATTCACGTCGTAGGTGAGTGTCGCCCCCTGCGGACCGAACACCTGGTTGTAAGCCAAATTGAAAATACGACGTGCCTGCTGCTCGTTGGGCGACTCCTGAGCCCCCACGCACAGCATCTGCAAGCATACCGTCAAACACAAAAACAATCTCTTTCTCATAAACAGGGTGCAAAATTACGAAAAAACGTCGGAAAAGCAAAAATTAATCTGAACTTTTCCGAATGCTGAGAAAGTAATAAAGGTAGATTCGCAAGAAACTTAACAGGAATTCGCCTTCTTTTGGCAAAGTTACGAAAAAAGCTTGTAAAAGCGAAGCGATTTGGGAAGATTAACGCAATTCGGCCTGTAATAAAGGCAATACGGGGAAGAACGGGGAAGTTCAAATTTGGACTAAAAGCAAATTGGGGAG
>ONKY01000086.1 GCA_900318585.1 uncultured Prevotellaceae bacterium | reverse complement strand
CGACATGACACCTATGTCGGACGTGATGACTTTGTTGCTCTGCTTCTTTATGTTGACATCAACATTCTTGACGCCGGAGCCTATCAAGGTCAATCAGCCGAGTTCAGTGTCAGAAGTCAAGATCCCCGACAATGTCCTCAATATCCTTGTCTCACCAGAAGGCAAGATATACGTGGGCACGGAAAACAAGAACACCATGCTCGCCATGATGCAGGATGTGACTGCCAAGTTCAACATCTCACTCAATGGTGCGCAGCTGAAGAACTTCAAGGAGGATGCCATGATTGGTGCTCCCCTGAGCCAGTTCACAGCTTACTATGATCTTGGTACCGAGAAAATGGCGGAGGCGATCCAGACTATGGGTATCCCCACTGACTCTATCGATGGGGGTATGAGCGAGTTTCAGGAGTGGATTAAAGCCGCCCATGAAGCCGATCCCGACATGAAACTTGCCATCAAGTGCGACGCAACAACGCCGTACAAGTATGTGAAGAAGATGATGTCGGAGCTACAGGATATGAACGAGAACCGTTATCAGCTTATTACGAACCTTAAAACTGCATCGGAGGAATAAGTTATGGCAAAAAAGAAAGCAAGCAAGCAGAAAAAAATGGATACCCGCGTGAACTTCACGCCGATGGTTGATATGATGATGCTTCTGATTACCTTCTTCATGCTCTGTACTACTCTGAGCAAGCCGCAGGCCATGCAGCTCACCATGCCGAGTAATGATGAGAACATGACCAAGGAGGATAAGTCGGTAACAAAGGCCTCGCATACCATTACAATCTATTTGGGTGCAGAAGACAAAATCTACTACATCGCAGGTCTGCCCGAGTACGACAATCCCGAGTGTGTCAAGGAAACTTCCTGGGGCGCAAAGGGTATCCGCGACGTGCTCATCAAGCATACCACTGAGGAGGGCATCAACCCCGTGGCTCGTATCATGAAGGCCAAGCAGGATCTGGATGCCAAGAAGACCGCCTTCGGTAGCACCATGACAGAAGAGCAGTACCAGCAGCAGCTCTCAGAGCTGAGAAATGGTAACGTGAATGGTGAGAAGATTCCTACTCTGACCATCATTATCAAACCGCTCGACACCTGCAATTACAACAACATGGTAGGTGCTCTGGACGAGATGACGATATGCAGTATTGGTAAGTATGTCATTGACAAGATTAATGAAGACGACGAGAAGCTTCTCGCTCTGAAAGGAATCAAGTAAATGACAAAAAGAAAGGAAAAGAACTATGGCAAAAGTAGATCTAATTGACAATAGCTGGGTCGACCTCGTCTTTGAAGGAAAGAACCAGGCTTATGGTGCCTATCAGCTCCGTAAGAATACTGGAAAACGTAATGTTAAGGCTTTACTCTGGGTGATTGCAGCCATCGCAGCAATATTCTTGCTGGTATGGGCAAAGGTTGCCATTGAGAACGCCATGCCGAAGCAGACCGTCAACACCGCCGACATCGAGCTCTCGAAGTTGGCACAGAAGAAGGAAGCCAAGGTAGAGCGTAAAGAGCCCGTGAAGGTCGAGATGGAGAAAGTCGTTGAGAAGGTGAAGAGCTCGGTGAAGTTTACCGCTCCTGAAATCAAGAAGGACGATGAAGTGAAGCCCGAGGACGAAATCAAGTCTCAGGATGACCTCTCCAAGACCAACACCGCCATCGGTACGTTCGACGTGAAAGGTAACGACGAAGCCGAGGGTGAAGTGCTGAAAGCCAAGGAAGTAGTGGTTGATGAGAAACCGAAGGAAGAAGAGACCAAGGTGTTCGACGTCGTTGAACAGATGCCTTCATTCCCCGGTGGTGACGCTGAACTGATGAAGTACCTCAATACCCACATCAAATATCCTGTTGTGGCAGAGGAGAACGGCATCCAGGGTCGCGTGATCGCTACCTTCGTGGTTGAGCGCGACGGTTCTATCAGCGACGTAAAGGTTGTGAAGTCTGTTGACCCGTCACTCGACAAGGAAGCCATCCGCGTGCTGAAAGGTATGCCGAAGTGGATTCCTGGTAAGCAGAACGGTTCGGCTGTGCGTGTGAAGTACACCGTGCCTGTAACCTTCCGTCTCCAGTAACTTACGTGTAAGTATGAAAAAAATCTCATTCGATAAGATTATCGGATTAACACTCAGTTTAGGCTTGTTCCTCGCTTGTGGGAACAAGCCTAAATCTCTGCCTTACGACTATGAGGCAGCAGCAAAGGCTTTCTATGCCGACGAAAGTTTCCATCCCATCCTGGATGAGCAGTTGGCCGTCTATGGCGCTCTCCACGCACAGGGGGAACTGAAGGCGGTATATACCAATCAGGAGGAGGCTATTGACAAGCTGATGAAACTCGAATCATGGCTCGCCTTCACCACACGCCAGTTCTCTGAACGTGAGATGGAAAGCCTGAAAGCCCGCAAATTTACCCCACGTGTCATTCCTCTGGCTTACGATGGTCTGGCCATCATCGTCAACAATGCCAATCCTGACACATGTATTACAGTGAAGGACTTCCGACGTATTCTCAGCGGGGAAGTCACCAGCTGGAAAGACATCTATCCTACTTCTAAGCTGGGTGAGATTGATGTCGTCTTTGACAATCCCAAGTCAAGCACAGTGACATTTTGTGTAGATTCCATCCTCGGGGGCCTGCCCATCAACAGTAAGAACATCGGTGCAGTGAAGAAGAGCAGCGAGGTTGTTGACTGGGTGGAAAAGCACGAGAATGCTATTGGCATTATCGGCTCTAACTGGCTGAACGACAGCCGTGATACGACAAATGTCACGTTTAAGAAGAACATTACTGTCATGAAGGTAAGTAAGATGGAGACTGCCACTCCAGAGAATAGTTGGCGACCCTATCAGTACTACCTATATAACGGGAACTATCCCCTCATCCGTACTATCTATGCCCTGCTCAACGAACCACGTAGTGGTGTACCATCCGGTTTTGCCCATTTCTGCCGTCTGCCGAAAGGACAACTCATTATCTTTAAGGCAGGACTGCTTCCCATTCAGGCTGGTTTAGAAGTCCGCGATGTCATGGTGAACACGGAATAACGAATGTGAAACTAAAATCATAGATTCGGTTAATAATCGTAAATATTATAAACTTTTCAGGTAAAGTAACGTCAAAATGTTGTGAAGTGAAAAAACGAGAGAAAACAAAACATGTCTAACTTAAATTAAAAGAAAGGAAGAGAATTATGAAAACGATGAAATACGTATTGATGGGAGCCCTGATGCTCAGCGTCGGCACTCCCGCCATCGCTCAGGATGGCACCAAGGCAGATGTTGCCGCAGTTAAGAACCTCATTGCCAACAAGCAGACTGATGCTAAGTCGATGAAACCGTTCTATAACAAGAACAAGAAGAATCCGGAGAACCTCATTGAGTTCGCCCGCGCATTCTATGAAGTGAAAGATACGGCAAATGCTCGCACAGCAGCTGAGAATGCCATCAAGGCAGCTTCCAAGGACAAGTCGCTCGCTGCTCCTGCCTACATTATCTTAGGTGATATCAAGGCACTGGCCGATGACGGCGGTGGTGCTGCTGCACTTTACGATCAGGCTATTTACTTCGACCCGAAGAATCCCGATGCCTACCGTAAGTATGCATCTGTCTATCGTAAGATCAGCCCCCAGGGTGCCATCTCCAAGTTGAACGACCTGCGTGCCCAGCTGCCAGACTATCCTGTTGATGCAATCATTGGTCATATCAACTACATCTCCAACAACTTTGACGAGGCTATTGCTTCCTATGACAAGGTGCCTCAGAATAAGCTGGAGAAGATGGACATTATTGAGAGTGCCTTCTCGGCTTATCTTACCCAGAAGTACGACAAGGGTATCGAGATGGCTGAGTATGGCTTGCAGAAGGAGCCGCGCAACTCTACGCTGAACCGTCTGGCTATGTTCTGCAACACAGAGAAGGGCAATTTCGACAAGGCGCTCGACTTTGCAGACCGCCTGTTCAATAAGTCTGACTCTGCTAACATCTCCTACATGGACTATGTGTACTACGGCAACGCCCTGAATGGTCTGAAGAAGCACGACGAGGCAATCGCCATGTTCCAGAAGGCATTGATGCAGGAGTTTGACAACAAGGACAAGCGCGCTGGTGTCATCCAGACCTTGGCTAATGCCTATAAGGGTATTGAGGACTATCCTAATGCCATTAAGTACTACGAGCAGTACCTCGGCGAGGTGTCCAAGGCCAGCGCTTCTGACTACCACAGCTTTGCACAGCTCCACGTGAAGAACTCTGACCAGTTGGAGGGTGAAGCCAAGACTGCTGCCCTGCAGAAGGCTGATGGCATCTATGCCGACATGGCTACCAAGTATGCTGACATCGACGACTTCATCGCCTTCCAGCGTGCTCACGTCAGCCTGTTCATGGATCCCGATTTCAAGAAGGGTCTGGCTAATCCTCACTATGCTAAGCTTGTGGAGATGCTGGCTGCCAAGGAGGAGAAGGATGCTACCGACATCAAGCGTATCACTGAGGGTTGTGGCTACTTCATCAACTATTACGTCCACATCGCTCCAGATAATGCCAAGGCAAAGGAGTATGCTGCCATCCTGTTGAAGGTTGATCCGCAGAACGAAGCTGCCAATGCTGTGATGCAGCTGAAGTAATACAATTAGTGTGAGTATTAACTATACAGTCTGAGTATAAACTATACAGTCTATCCCTGCTTCGTAGCCCGGAGCAGGGATTTTCTTTCAATAATTATCACATCGCAAAGTACGAATGATGAATAACAAGTTACAACTGCTATTAGTGCTGTTACTGGCAATACCTTCAAGTGTGATTGCAGCTGGAGGCAGCGGCTGGGATTTCGTGGTTCACCTGAACTCTGGAACCACCGTGGACTATGCAATAAGTGAGAAGCCACGACTAACGTTCGACGGAAAACAATACGTTCTTGTGACTACACAGGCAACTGTAACTTATCAGAAAAAGGATGTGAAGAAGTTCACGCTGGAAGAGCATAGCTCTGTGGACATCGAGAAAACTGTTTCAGAACAATTGGCTGCATCTCCCAAAGTAAACCGTCAGTCAGGCATGCTTACCATTACGGGCTGTAGCCCCCAAACAATGGTTCGTGTCTTTCATACAGACGGCCGGCTTATGCAGTCAGTTCAAACCGATGCCGACGGAGCGGCCGTATTACAGACGGGTTCCCTCAATAAGGGAATCTATATCCTATCAATAGGAAAAGTATCCATAAAGATGGAACTCATTCTTTAGGCGAAATCACCATAAAGATGGAACTCATTCTATAGGCCGCTAACCTGGTGCAGACGCTCCATGTTACCATCCCAGAGGTCATGAAGGTCGTCAATATCCTCAGGCAGGGCATAGTCAACTACGCACAGGCATAGCTCGTCCGTCAGGTCGCTCTTTCCTATTCGCATCTCCCAATAAGCATCAGGATCGTCTTCGTTTACCCACTGCAGACGGATATGGTCGTTTTTCTGACACTCCAATACACGGGCTTCCAACGTGTGCTGGTCAGTCCATAACTGGCCCCATGTCAGTGAAATGACGTCGTCGCTTATTTCTTCCACCCTGTCGGCAAGCCATCTGCCGAGACCGTGGACAGTTCCAATCTGTTCCCAGACTATATTGGGCGATTTCGTTGTCAATGGATACTCAATGTTGAGCCTCTGTTTGGTTGTATTCATGTATGACAGGTTAGTGTGTTATATTATGGCTACAAAATTACAAAAATAATTTGAATATAAAGCATTTTTTTTGTGAAAAGTTTTGGATTTCCAAAAATTAATTGTACCTTTGCACCCGCTTAACAGGAATATGGCGGGATAGCTCAGCTGGTTAGAGCGCATGATTCATAATCATGAGGTCGCCGGTTCAATCCCGGCTCCCGCTACACTGAGAATCGACGAGTTACAGAGATGTAGCTCGTTTTCTTTTTGCGCAACTTGAGACACAAATTGGCACTAATGGGCACTAATTAATTGTCGCCGGTAGCAAACTTATCGCAAAATCGCACAACAGGAACGTTTCCCATTGTGCGAAATCTGACACTGTCATTTGTCAGAATTGTCAGATAATGTGCTCACGCGGCATGTTGTTGATAGTAGTTCTCCGATTTGTAGAGTCAGATGATGTGCTTATGCGGCATGTTTCTGATAGTAGTTTTCCGACTTGTAGAAGATGTTCTGCGTCTTGTCCTCTTCTATCCATCCGCGCTTTTTCCATTGCGAGAGCAGATTGCTGGCAGACTTCTTGAACTCGACGGTTGAGCGATATTGTGCTTTGTAGAGCACTTCAAACTCCTGCCGTGTGAACGAGTCGCCGAGCTGTTCGAGCAGACAGGATACGCCTGGCTTCATGATGCGGTTGTCGCGTTCCAGCTTCGTGGTGAGTTCTTCGCCTAACAGGCACATTTTCACCCACATATCGTACTCGAATGTCCAGATGATGAAGTTCTCGATCTCCTTTGTCCATTTCATTCCGTTCATGATATAGAGCAGGATACTCTTTCGGAAGGCTATCTCAACGGCTCGGTAGGACAGCTGCTGAAAGCTCTCGTTACCCATCATCAGCGCACGTTCCTCGCCCTTGTCGAGCAACTGTAGTGCCAGGTTCTTTGCCTGACTGCAGACGATGGTGCCCTTGGCGTTCTCCAGTCGAGCCTGATACACGGCCAGTTTCTTGTCGAAGGCTTCGTCGTAGCGTTTGAACACGGGTCGTCGCTCCACATCCTCTTTTATGATGGTTGAGAGGCTCAGTCGTGACAGCGTTCCGTTGTCGATGTTACTGCCCAGGAACATCTTCGCCGTGTTGGGTGTGGTTGACATCACGAGGTTCATGCGCATGGGGGCGCGTGCCTTCACCGACTGTGTTCCCACTCGTTCCTGTCCGTAGACGTCCGTGTCGAAGTCACGACGCAGTATCTCAGTAATCTCAGATGTCGAGCCTCCAGCCAGCTTCTTCAGCTGTTCTAATTCGTCCATGATGGTGAAGATGGCCTTGTCGCCTGCCCTTTCGGCATCCTCGAGTATCTGTGCAAAGGCGGCGTTGGTCATGTCTGAGTCGACCACCTGCTTGCAGATGTCTTTCGGCCGCTCAGGCTTGTCCTTGTTCGCACCCTTGGTATTGGTTTGCTCTGCCCATTCCTTTTCCTTTAGTCGTGACAGCTTGTCGCGCTCTACGATGGGGTGTAGGATGTGGTTGATGGGCTCCTTGATGCTCGACTTTCCCACCGACATGGGTCCTATGAGCATGTGCTCCTGTGTGAGCTCAATCATTGTGCCGTTCCAGTACTCTGCCTTCACGCCTCCTGTATAGGTGGCAAATGCGGCGAACGTGGTGTTGGCGATGGCTGGCCAATAGCCCATTGGAGCCTTCGAGGTGATGAGTCGCACGGCTGCAGGCAGCCGAGCTGGCATCCTTGGCTGTCGCATCATCGAGTCTTCGTCCATTCCCTTCTCTATGTTCACGCGTTTGCGGGCGAGTGTGATGGCGTTCTTCACTTTCTGCGGCATGTTCTTCGACTGGTTTCGACGGCAGGCGCTGTCGATGGATGCGTTCACACGGTTCTGAGCCTCTCCGTAGTTGGGGAGTACCTGTCGTATCCACTGCGGGTCGTCATTGCAGATGTGGCGCAGATGGCAGGCCATAGTGAAGATGAAGGGGTTACGGTTGCCGTGCTCTGGCGTGCCTCCCAGCTGATCGGCCAGTTCCTCTACGATGTAGGAGTAGGGTATGCCCGTATAGTCTTGGGGATAGTCCTGCGATGATGGTCGGTTGTTCGGCTGTGGCGTCTCCGATGTGGGCTCATTTTGGCGCTCAGTTTCTGAGGCAGCAGCCAATTGTTCACTATGCACCATTCCCTTTTTCCTTCCATCTATGGACAGCCCACGAATGCGATAGGCTTCACGTCGTGCCTCCACTTCCTCCTCAGGCAGCTCTGCATACCATTTCTCGCTGGTGTAGAGCTGCGAGTCGGCATCGGTGATGTAGATCATTCGCTCTGGCGAGCAGCAGTCTTCATCGAAGTCTACGCCCAGCTCCTTCGTGTAAGCCATCTGGGCTTCCTTGATGGTCATGCCTATGGGCAGGAGGATGTCAAGGTGCAGCTTGCCGGAGGCAGAGCGCTCTGCGTGGAGCAGCATTCCCTTCCACTCACCCTCATTGTTATTAAGAAGGTACGCGCGAGCGAGTGCTCCTTCTACCTGGCTGATGTCGTCGATGTCGACGCATGTCTGCCACGTGAAAGCCTCAGGGATGATGCACGCCTGACAGCGGCGTCCATCCTTGAACTCGCGGTAGTGGGGGCAGCGGTAGGGTAGTTGGCTCTTCAGCTTCGGCGTTCGTCTTGGCTGTTGGTCGAGCGGATGCTGCTGACGAGGGCCTTCACCTCCTCGCTCTCGGTGACGCTGAAATACTCTTCTATCGTCTTGTTATACACTTGTGCCATGTTCTTGGCACCTACCTTGGGATTCATGGAGAGAATCCTCTGCTTGATTGTTGAAATGTTTTTTTCGTTCATAAATAATTCTTTTGTAAATTCGACTTCTATTTTTTCTTGCAAATCCGGATTTTTGCATTGCAAATTTACAAAGAATTTTTTATGCGTAAAAGGTTTTCCCCCTGCTTTCCTCACCTCGGAAAAGTCTCGGAAAAAAGTCGGAAAATGTCGGAAAGGAGTTGGTGTTTTTCGGATTTGTTTCGGCACTTTCTTGGGTAAGGAGGCGTCCGCAAGAAGCTCAAAACTAAATGGCGACACTATAGAATGCCGTCCGCGCGGTGAGTTCTAATAGTCGAGTATGACCTTGCGCTCGAGGATGGGCTGGAACTCGACGGCGATCATGTTGCAGATGGTGCGGTTCTGGGCTTGCTGCTGATTGATCAGGGTGTTCTTTGTCCACGATGTCCACGCCTCTTCTTCTTCGAGGATGCTGTAGTCGCCGCTTTTTCTGACCGTGTCGTGCCCCTTGCCTGGTATCATGGAACAGATGATGCCGTCGAACTTGTTCTGGGTCATCTTCATGATGATGCCTTCGTCAATCATCACCTTCATCACGTAAGCCCACGTCCAGTTCTCGGTTTGGTTGGCGATGACGGTGTCAATCTTGTGAATGATGGCAATCAGCTGTCCTGCCACTTCTGGCTGACGATAGCGCGGATAGAATTCCTTCGGCATGTTGGTGGCATCGATGGCTCGCCCGCCTGTAATCTGGCGTATGGCGTCGAAGGCAGCAGTCTGGTCGCCGCCGTGCTCTGCCCACCAGTTGATAAGCGTCACGTAGGGCTGACGGCGTGCTGGTGTGGACAGCGACTTGGCGTAGCTGACGATTGTCTGTAGCGTTATTCCATTGTCAGTCATCGCGTGCGTACTTAATATATATCTATAGCGTTCGATTCTATGCCCTGCTTCCTGTTCAGACGATTGATCACGTCGGCCAGCATGGCATCATTGGTGCAGAACTTGACGCTGCCGATGCCGTCGAACAGGCTTTGTTTATAGACTGACAGCTGATAGGACAGGTCGTTGTAGATTTCTTCCGGTGAGCCGAATGCCTCGAAGTAGAGGCCCTCGTACTTGTTGCTCTTCACAATATACTCGGGGTCCTTCTCCCAGCTGGCTTTGGTGGGCGAGATGCTCAGCGTGGCTTCATAGTCGTATTTGGTTGTTGTCAGTTTTTCACCATCCTCTTCGTAAAGGGTCTTGCCATTCTCGTCCTTCACTTCTTCCGTCGGTAGCTTGATGGTGCAGTCGAGCAGCTTCATGCGCTCCAGTATGTATTCAGCTCCGGCGGGCTCCATCTGCTGGAAGTCGTACTCAATGATATTTGCCACCCAGTAGAGGTTTGTGGCTGGCTTGCCCGTTATCTTGCTGATGGGGCAGAGTGTGCGGCAGTCCTCCAGCTCAGCCTCGGTCACGAGTGTGCCTGCAGGGAATTCTTCCCCCAGGTCTATAATGGGGTACTGGCGTGCGTTTGTGATTTCGCAGCCACCGTCCTTGTCGTCACTCCATGTGATCAGTGTGGCTATGTGTCGGCCAACCTTGCCCCCAGCGTAGATGACGTTGTAGGGAGCGTCGAGTTTAAAGATCTTGCTGTTCATCGTTCCTTGTTTGTTTTTCTTTTGCTGCCTGCAAAGATAGCGCTTTTTTTCCATACTCCCAAGCCCATTTCTGACAATTCTGACAAATGACAATTAGAAAATCCGCGCCTGAAAAACCTCGATAAATTTTCATATTCTATATAATATATATATTATATAGAATATGCAGTATTTTTGTACTTTTTTTCTCCGTTCCCCTATGCAAAATCTGACACTGTCATTTG
>ONKY01000083.1 GCA_900318585.1 uncultured Prevotellaceae bacterium | reverse complement strand
CACTTTCAAAACAACGATATATCATAGAATATCACTTTAAGATACTCATAATCTGGAGGTCCCAGGTTCAAGCCCTGGCTGGTCCACGCTGAAAATCAAGGAGTTACGATTCTTCGCAACTCCTTTTTTCATGTCGAAAACGTTGGATAGAGTATCTTTTTCAAAAACGAGCTACGACCGCTCCTGAGTATAAACAGCCGTACCTTTACACCGCAGCAGGTAGGACAGATATTCCATATACTGGGAGATCCCTAAAACGCCACTCTACGAGCAGAGAGTGCCATTTTTCACGTCTAAAATGGCACTTTACGCGCATACACTAAAGGCTTGATGATGACTTTATGCAGTTTACGATTGCATTTTAGTAATAAGAAAATTATGACTTGACAATAAAAAGGCGTTGACTTATTTTGTCATTTCATTTTTTTTATTTAACTTTGCACCGAATTATAGGCATACACACCAAGTGTACTTGGCGACCAATAACTTAGTATTATTCAATAAAACTATATCAAATAAACTAAAAGTATGAATTACCGCTTTCTCAAAATGGTCAAGAAGACTTGCTACGGCATTTGCCTGACCATGACCGTTGGAGCTCTATTCATGGCTTGTACTGACGACTATGACCTGGACGACCCGGGGAACTATCCGTCGTGGCTCGGCTCGAGCATCTATGAGGCCATGAAGCATCCAGAGAACCTGACAAACACGCAGGGAAACGTTCTGACCGGTACTTTCACCAACTACCTGAGGCTGATTGATGACCTGGGGTATGCCGAGACGCTGTCGAGGACTGGCTCGAAGACCGTGTTCCTGGCCAACGACGAGGCGTTCGATCGTTTCTATGCCAACAATGCATGGGGAGTGAGAAGGTATGAAGACCTGTCTGACGCTATGAAACGGCAGTTGCTCTATGCCTCGATGCTCGACAATGCGCTGTTGGTGGAGATGCTGTCGAACATCTCGGAGAGTGCCACGTCGGTAGCACAGGGACAGGCGCTGAAACACACCACGGGCGCCAACGTCACCGACACCATTACCCATCTGCGCGGCCAGGCTGACATGCCCGCGAACAATCCCTACTGGGAGAAATACTACGACCGCGGCATTTACATGGTGATGGACGCCACCCGCCCGATGATGGTACACTTCACCGAGGAGCAGATGACGAACAACAACATCACCACGCTGGGCGACAACAGCGACTTCGAGGTGGTGACGGGCACGCCCTACGACGAGAACGAGCACTCGGCCTACATCTTCAGGAACAAGATTATCCATGCCGACGTTACCTGCAAGAACGGTTATATCCACCAGATGCAGGACGTGCTGGTTCCGCCGGGCAATCTGGCCGAGGTGATTCGCACCAACGGTGAGAGCAACTACTTCAGCCGTATGCTCGACCGTTTCAGCGCACCCTACTATGATGCTGCCACGACGAAGAACTACAACGACTATGCTCAGGTGAACGGTCTGCCGCAGATAGACTCCATCTTCCAGAAGCGCTACATGAGCGAGCGTTCGCAGGGCGGTACGCTGACACAGGATCCCAACCGGAGCGTGGCGCAGTATGTGCTGCCGTTCGACCCGGGATGGAACAACTATAACAGCGGCGCCACGGGCGAGAACCCCAACAAGGACATTGCCGCCATGTTTGTTCCTACCGACGAGGCCATCAGGGAGTACTTCCTGCCTGGTGGACAGGGAGAGTTCCTGATCAATGCCTTTGGAAAGAAGGAGAACAATGAAGCCAACCTGGCCGAGAATATCGACTCTATTCCCCTGCAGAACGTACAGCAGATTGTGGCCAACCTGATGAAGAGCTCGTTCGTGGGCACCGTACCCTCAAAGTTCGGTCGCGTGATGGACGAGGCCAACGACCCGATGGGGCTGACGCTCGATGTGCTGAACCGCACCAGCACGGGCTCGTATGACGTGAAGATTGCCAACAACGGCGTGGCCTATATGCTGAACAAGGTGTTTGCACCGCCCTCGCTGATTGCCGTCTCGGCTCCCGTGACGCTGAGCAGCGACATGAAAATCATGAACGAGGCGGTGAACGACGGTAAGAGCCGCGCATCGCTGGCCCTCAACCTGAACTACTACGCCTACCTGCTGGCTATGAGCGCCAACTACGCGTTCTTTATCCCCACGGACGATGCCTTCGGACGCTACTATGTAGACCCCACCTCGCTGAACGACAAGCAGCCGCGCGCCCTGAAGTTCTACTATCAGAAGAAGTCGCCCTACGTCTACTGCTCGTCGTGGAAGTACGACAAGGAGACTGGCACCGTGGGTACCGCCCCCACCGACTCCATCGGCCGTGTGAACACCGACCAGTTCCGCAGCCAGTTTGTGGACATTCTGAACTACCACACCGTGGTGCTGCCCGCGGGTGCCGAGCTGGGTACCAACAAGTTCTATAAGACGAAGCACGGCGCTGCCATCATGTTCGATGGCAATACCGTCAGGAGCGGCGGACAGATAGACGGCCCGCTGCCTGCATCGGAAATCACGAAGGTCTACAAGCAGGCCAACGGTGTGGCCTACGCCATAGACCACGTCATACAAGCCCCGCAGAAGTCGGTGCTCAGCGCGCTGGAGAACGACCCGCGTTTCACCGAGTTCATGGAGTTGTGTACGGACTTCGCGATGGACAGCATCATGGAGTTTGCCAGCGACCGCATGAAGGAAAAGAACGAAGTGACGGGCAAATATCGCATGGAGGCTTATCACACTTTCGCCGCCAAGAACGGACTGACGGACAACGTGAACTACTTCAACTCGTATAACTACACCGTCTATGCCCCCGACAACGAAGCCATGCGTAAGGCCTACGAGCGTGGACTGCCCAAGTGGAGCGACATCAAGGTGCTGTTCGACCAGTATAGCGAGCAGTTTGCCGAGGGCATCGTGAGCGATGAGTTGCAGGCCGCCCGTGACAAGGCGCTGGCCATGGTCGAGGAAATCAACGCCTTCATCCGCTACCACTTCCAGGACAATTCTGTCTTTGCCGACAACGTAGTGGAGACGGGCATCTACCCCACCGCCTGCTCTGACGAGCTCGGTGTCCGCGAGCGGCTCACTATAGGCGGCGGCAACGGCCAGCTGACGGTGACTGACAAACGCGGGCAGACGGTAACCATCGATGCCTCGAGCTCGACGAAGATGGTGAACCAGTTGACGCGCGACTATGTCATCAACGCCCGCCAGCACGTCATCAACACCTCGTCGTTCGCTGTTATCCATCAGATTAGCTCGCCTCTCAGCATCCATGCCGACACCGATCGCTACGACGGTGCCTGGACGGGCAGCGGAGCGCGCCAGCGCCTGAAGCAGTTCAGACAGCAGTACGATACCTATTTATATAAAAGGTACGATGACGACCTCAAACATTGATAATTCATAATGCATCATTTGACTATGAAGATAAACAAACGACTTTGCATGATATTGTGCATGATGCATTATGCATTATGCATAACAATAGCCCAGGAAGCACGCATCTCTGGTACCATCAGCGACAACATGGGACCGGTGATGATGTGTAACGTGGTCGAGATTGACGGCAACAACCGTAATATATCCTTCACGCAGACCGACCTGAACGGTAACTTCACCATGACGGTGAAGAACGTGAAGAACAAACTGAGAATCTCATACGTGGGCTACAAGACTCAGACGCTGCCCATTGGCGACCGCACGAAGTTCAACGTCAAGCTGCAGGATGCCACGCAGATCAAAGAAGTGACCATCACCGCCAAGAAGAAGTTCAACCAGGGCGGTCTGGCCATCCCCGAGCGCGAGGTGTCGGTAGCAGCCCAGACGTTTAACATGAAAGAGATAGAGGGTCTGGCCATCATGTCGGCAGACGAAGCCCTGCAGGGCCAGATTGCCGGTCTCGACATCGTAGCCAACTCCGGTAACCTTGGCTCAGGCACCTCCATGCGCCTGCGCGGTGTCACCAGTATCAACGGCTCTGCCGAGCCGCTGATCGTGGTCGACGGTAACATCTTCGATACCCCCGACGCCAACTTCGACTTCCAGAATGCGAACGAGGAGACCTACGCCTCGCTGCTGTCGGTGAACCCCTCCGACATCGAGGACATACAGGTGCTGAAGGATGCTGCTGCCACCGCCATCTGGGGCTCGCAGGGTGCCAACGGTGTGATACAGATACGCACCAAGCGCGGTGCCAGAGGTAAGGCGCGCGTGGACTACTCCCTGCGCGTACAAGCCAGCTGGCAGCCCAAGGGCTACAACCTGCTCAACGGTGACGACTACACCATGATGCTAAAGGAGATGTACTACAACCCCTCACAGAGCGCCACCGCAACGACCAACATCAACGAGATCAACTATAACCGCTCGTGGGCAGAGTTTGAGAACTGGAACAACAACACCGACTGGGTGAAGGAGGTACAGCAGACCGGCTGGAGCCAGTATCACTACCTCACCATCTCGGGCGGCGGCGAGAAAGCCAACTTCCGCGTGTCGGCAGGCTACGACCACCAGAACGGTACCATCATCAAGCAGAAGCTCGACCGTTTCAGCACGAAGCTCGCACTCGACTATTTCGTGTCAGACCGTATCACCTTCCGCACCACCTTCCCGCTCACTTACACGGAGAACCTGCGCAACTACGACGACAACATCCTGGGACGCGCCCAAAAGCTGTCGCCCAACATGTCGGTGTTCCGCCAGAAAGCCGACGGCAGCAACACCGACGAATACTACATTATGCTACCCGAGGGAGCCTCAAACGACGCTGGCTCGTCAGTGGCAGGCACGTCATCGCGCCAACTATCGGCTATCCGCAACTTGGGCAACCCCGTGGCCATAGCCAACCAGGCATGGCGAAACGAAAAGACCTACCGCATCTCGCCGGAGTTCCGACTGGACTATTACCTCCTCAGCAAGGACGACCATGCCACCCAGCTGAACTACAGCGGACTGGTTTACATGGACATCTTCTCCAAGAGCGAGCCCAAATACTGGCCCGGCTCACTCTCCACTCGCGGATGGAACGACAGCGACTACAACCGAAGCGAGGCCTCCGACTACAGCTCCCTGGCCTTCACCACGCGCCACACGCTGAACTTCACCCCGCACTTCAAGAACGAGGACCTCATGTCCACCATGCTGCTGCGCTGGGAGCTGACCAGCGGCAACGACAACAGCCAGACCGTAGTGAACCGCAACGCACCGAACGGCACCACATCGCCCACCGTCGACACCTCCATAGAGAAAATGAGCACCGGCAACGGCCAGTGGCGTTCAGTCTCAGGCATCTACAGCGGCCACTTCTCCTACCTCTCACGCTACGCCTTCGACTTCTCCCTGCGTCTTGACGGCACCACTAAGTTCGGCGACTCCAAGAAGTGGGGCTGGTTCCCCGGCATCTCCGCCCGCTGGAACATCATCGACGAGCCGTTCATGAAGTGGGCGCACAAGTGGGTGTCCATGCTCTCCTTCCGCCCCTCCTGGGGTATAGTAGGCCGTCAGCCCAACGGACAGTACCTGCAGTATGCCAAGTACAACACGGAGGGCGTCTACGGCAGCGCCTCCAACAAGCACAGCGTGACCTATCTGGAAGGCCTGCAGCTGAACCAGCTGAAGTGGGAGCGCACTACACAATATAACCTCGGTGGCGACTTCGGCTTCCTCGGCGACCGCATCACCGGTGACTTCAACTACTACTTCAAGCGCACCAAAGACCTGCTGATGAACGGCGTACGCATTCCCTCCTCCTCCGGCTTCACCCAGCTGGCCTCGGCCAACGTGGGCGAGATGACCAACCGAGGCTGGGAGCTGAACATCTCCGCCAACAAGTTTATTGACCTCGGCAAGCTCAAGGTAAGTGCCAACTTCAACATCTCACAGAACTTCAACGAGATCGTGGACATGGACGAGAGCGTGCTCGAGAGCATCAATGCAGAGTGGGACTCCAGTAAGCGAGGCCAGTACCTCAACCGCATACAGAAGGGTAACCCCTTGGGCTCTATCTACGGCCTGCGCTACAAGGGCGTCTATCAGTACACCTACGAGTACCTTCTTAATATGAAGGAGAGCAAGAAGTGGACGGGCGAGCAGCTGCGTGACTACATCAACAACGAGTTCCTGGCTTCGGGCAAGACCGCCCCGATAGCCCTCGACAACGAGGGCCGTGTAATGATGAGTGCCCTGGGCGAGCCCATCCGCATGGTCTATAACTTCGACGAGGGCATCTCCACCTACGAGTTCCAGGGTGGTGACGCCATCTACGAGGACATCAACAACGACGGCCAGATCAATTCGCTCGACATTGTCTACCTAGGAAATTCCAACCCCCACCTGAACGGAGGCTTCGGCATCAACGTGCAGTACGACGCATGGTCGCTGCGCACCAGCTTCAACTACCGTCAGGGCATCAAGATAGTCAACTCAGCCAAGATGGGGCTGGAGGAGATGTTCAATGCCTACAACCAGAGCTCTGCCGTGAACTGGCGCTGGCGCAAGAACGGCGACGTCACCGAGATACCGCGTGCCATGTTCGACACCGGCTACAACTGGTTAGGCAGTGACCGCTATGTGGAGGACGCCTCGTTCGTCCGTATGAGTTACATCCAGTTATCGTACGCCTTCAAGAAAAAGGCACTCAAACAGCTGGGACTGAACAGAATGACTGTCAGCCTGTCAGGACAGAACCTCATCTGCTGGAGCAAGTACAGCGGCACTGACCCCGAGCACTCTCCTGGATCATGGGGTATTGCCTACGACAACTCGCAGACACCACGTTCAAAGTCAGTAACAATGAACATACTGGTAGGATTCTAAAGCGGCCTTCGGCCTAAATGATAAATGATAAATGAAAAATAGTATCATGGATATGATTATAAATATAAAGAAAAATGTGGTCAAAGGTCTGCTTTGCTGTGGTGCCATTGCAGTTCTCACCAGCTGCAATGACTTTCTGACCATCTACCCCACCGACCGCATCGTGGGAGATAACTTCTGGAAGACCAAGTCCGATGTTGACCAGATGGTGGACGGCTGCTACCTCAGTATGCTCAGCTACAGCATCCAGGAGCGCGCCATCATGTGGGGAGCCTTCCGCTCAGACGAACTGGTCAAGCTGGAAGACTACAACGACAATACGTTGGACAACATCAACGCCGTCAATCTGCTGCCCACCAACAGGTACAACGACTGGAGCGCCTTCTATAAAGTTATCAACAACTGTAACATCGTACTGAACCACATCGACGAGGTGATGGAGGAGGACCCGGAGTTCACCTTGGGTAACAGCCAGGTAGTGCGGGCCCAGATGCTGGCGCTGCGCAGCCTGTGCTATTTCTACTTGGTGCGGGCGTTCCACGATGTCCCCTATACCACTCACTCTTTTGAGGATGACAGTCAGGTTGAACCCATCGAGCAGAGTTCGCCGGAAGTGGTCCTGCAGAACTGTCTGAACGACCTGGAGGAGGCCAGCCAGATTATCATGCAGTCAGGCGCATACGGGCGGTTTGACTGGAGAAACTGGGGTTACTTCACCCGTGATGCCGTCTACGCACTGATGGCAGACATCTACCTGTGGCGCGCTGCCATGACGCACAGCAACAGCGACTACCAGCAGGTCATCACCTATAGTGACTACGTCATCAAAGCCAAAGACGACTATTACAAACTCTACCAAGAGCGCGAGTTGACAGAACAGGAAGAGGACATCTACCATTTAGAGGAAGGAAACATTGCTTTCTACACCATCTTCAACTCCAACCAAGGCAATTCCCACGAGAGCATCCTCGAGTGGCAGTACAACGGCCGCGACAACTCGAACCAGGCATTGGAGAACTACTATTACCAGTCGGGTAACGAGAACGCCTATAGCCGCACGGGAATCCTGATGGCCTCGTCCATCTTCAACTCCGTAGCCACCGATGCCAACACCGACCAGGCACAGAAGCTGTACCTTTCTAAAAACGACTACCGTTTCTGGAACAATGTCTACGATGCCAACAACGATGAGGCAGAACAGTTGAATATCCGCAAGATGGTAGACAATTCCGGTACAGTCATCGAAGTGACAAACAATGTAGGCCCGTCAAAGTCGAACAGCCGCGATTTCAAGGAGTTCCGACAGAACTGGATTGTCTACAGACTTACCGACGTCATGTTGATGAAAGCCGAAGCATTGGTAGAGACAGCCGCTTCTGACAGCGACAAGGTAACGTTGAAAAATGCCTTCAACCTGGTGCAGGCTGTGAACAAACGCTCTATGTATAAGAATGCCAAGGATACCCTGAAGTTTGAGGATTTCAAGACGAAGCTTGACTTTGAACTTCTGGTACTTGCCGAACGTGAACGTGAACTCTGCTTTGAAGGCAAACGGTGGTTCGACCTCATGCGCTACTGCTACCGCCACATGGAAGGCGTCAACATCAGTCAAAGGCTGGCCGACACAACAACATGGCCTGAGCTCTATCAGCCCATGCTAACCTTTATCATCAGGAAATATAGTGACAATGGTGGTGATGCCATTTCCTATAAGATGAAGACCGAGCCTTATCTCTATTGGCCGATACAGGAAAGTGAAGTCAAAGTCAACAAACTGCTAAAGCAGAATCCTGTATTCTATCAGGAAAAAACCACTTCAAAGAATTGATAATTCTTGGCGATGCCAAAAGGCGGAGCCGAACGGACAAATAATAGTTATGATGAAACTGAAATATTATTTACTGGGTGCATGCCTCATAGGCTGTATCTATTCGTGCAAAGAAGATATTGACGAGTCGAACCTCTATACATTTACAGGCGAGACCATCGAAGACTATCTTTCAAACCGTAGTGAACGATTCAGTTCTTTCAATTACATCCTGTCAAGGATTGGTTACGACAAGATCCTGTCGGCATACGGCACCTATACCTGCTTCGCCCCTACCAATGAGGCAGTAGCAGAATACTTAGATAGTCTCTATTACGACGAAATCAATGTGAACGTACCTCACAACGGACTGACGGCACCAGGCATTGAGGGACTGGGACCTGACAACCCCAAGGCAGACTCGCTCTGCGAGGACATCGCCCTGTTCCACCTTCTTGGCACAAAGATCCTGGGTGTCAACATGGGCAACGGCATGACCATCAAGACCATGTTGGGACGAGACATTAATACATCGATTGACCCCAATTCCGGTGAGCTGCTCATCAGCCGCTATTCTACCGTTACAAGCATGGACAACGAACTGGAAAACGGCGTTCTTCACGAGATTGACCACGTCATCACCCGCTCCAACATGCTCATAGCAGGTGAGATAGAGAGCCGACCTGAACTGTTCACCATTTTCTCACAGGCACTGAGCCTGACAGGATTGGCAGACTCACTAACCGCCATCAGCACGACAGACTTCGGGAAAGTGGACAACAGGCGCAATTTCTACACACCCAACAAATGCGAATTGGGCTATACCATATTCGTTGAGTCAGACAAGACCCTGGCCGACAAGGGAATCAACAACATTGACGACCTGAAAGCCTACGCCAACAAGGTCTATGGCAAGTGTGCCGACAAGGAGAACGGCTGGTATGACTATGCACGCAACCACAACATCAAAATCAGTACAGGCGAGGATTTCAGAAACCCATGGAATACTTTGAGTATGTATCTGCGTTACCACATCCTGGAGTGCAGAATCTCATACAACGATCTGGTGCGCAGATGTAACGAGGTGAGCAAGGTAACGGCTGTGGAATACTACGAGACCATGCTGCCCTACACCATGGTGAAAATCACACGCAACAGCAATAAACTGAAACTAAACAGGTGGATTGCCAACAATTCGCTCACTGACTTGGTGGCTGAGTTAGGAACAGCAGCCATGCACACCGTACTCTTTGAAGGTATTGATATTTCTGGCTATAAAGACCAAATCGCCGCCATCAACGGCTACATCCATCCCGTCACCGACATTCTGATCTATGATGAAAAAGTGCCTCGTGGCGCCCTGAATGAACGCATCCGCATAGACGATACTGCTCTTTTCGGCGAGATGATGTCCAACTCCTTCAGAGGCATCACCGAAGCTCAAGTCCGAGCGCTGAACGGCGGCAAGGTAGGAGGACCGGATGGACGACATACAGCTGACTATATCCGTATCCCGCCCGGCTTCTTCAAGTACATGACCATTTACAATGGAGAGGATACCCGCTTCTATTACTTTGCTCATACCTCTGACAGCTGGAGCAACTACCAGTGGGATGAGTTCAACTGCATGGGTAACTACGACTTCGCATTCAGACTTCCTCCTGTACCCGACGGAACATACGAGTTGCGCGTAGGTTATACCGCTGAGGATCCTGAGCGAGGCATGTTACAGTTCTACTTAGGAAGCAGTTCTGACCTGTCGACGATGAAGGCTCTTGACATCCCGCTCGACATGCGTCACGAACCAGTTAAAAATGCCAACGGAGACCCCGATCCCGTAACAGGCTGGTGCGACTGGAACATTATGGACGACAAGGGCGTTGAGAGCGATGCCAACATGCGCAACCTCGGATATATGCGCGGACCATTGTTCTATACGTTCAATGGCAACCCTGCACGTAACCACTCACAAGACCTGCGCCGTATCATTAGCCGCCAGGAGTTCAAACAGGGCGATTACTGGTTGCGCTGCAAAAGTGTGATCGAAAACCCGCAAGGCGAGTTCCATCTTGACTACATTGAGTTCTGCCCGGAGAATGTCTACAATAACACCCGTTATGTAGAGGACATGTATTAAAGATAATTGACAATTGAGAATTGAAAAATGAGAATTATGATTACCAAGAAATATAGAAGACTTCTGATAGGTTTATCCTTTATCATTTGTCATTTATCATTTAGTGTAGCGCTCATTTCCTGTGCCGACTGGGATGACCACTATGAGGCAGACAAGATGCTGCTTGACACTCAGAAGGCCACCATTTGGCAGAACATTGAGCGCAACGGCAACCTCTCGCAGTTTGCTTCCTTGCTGAAGAAGGCTGGGTACGACGAGATTTTGAGTGCCTCACAGACCTACACGGTGTGGGCTCCTGTCAACGGGAGCTTCGACTACGAGGCGATGTCGGCACTGAGCATAGACCGACTGCAGAGGGAGTTCATTGAGAACCACATAGCACGTAGCAACTACCAGGCATCAGGCACCATTAACAAGCGCATTTGCACACTCAATGAGAAGGTGATGTCTTTCGGTGGCTCACAAAGCTATAACATTGAGGGCGTCAATGTCTCCCAAGCAAACCTGGCATCGGAGAATGGAATCATCCATACCATCGATGGCAAGATTCCCTTTATGCAGAACATCTACGAGTCGCTCAATAACTATGATTATCCCATCGACTCCGTCAGTAACTTCTTCCATAGTTATGACGTCAAGAAACTCAATGAGGAGCTGAGTATTCAAGGCCCTCCTGTGGACGGAAAAATCACCTATCTCGACTCCATCTTCGACAAGCACAATGATCTCTATCTCCGTTATAATGCATACATCAACCGCGAAGATAGTAACTACTCCATGATTGTGCCCACCAATGAGGCCTGGATCAAGGCAAAGAATCAGATCCTACAGTATTACAACTACCGGCCTTCGTTCGAGTTTATGGAGAACACTTCTACTGACAGTGAAAAGAAACTGGTAACAATCAACCTCGCAGACGTGAAGTACTTGCAGGACTCTATTGTCAACTTGATGCTCACTGGCTATCTGTTCTATAACAACAATCTCTACGACAACAAGAAGCTGGGAAACTTGAAGACGGGTGAGACGCTGCGCTGCGACTCCCTCTACGGCACTACCAGAAGCAAAATCTTCAGTGAAGATGCTGCAAGACTGTTTGAGGGTTCAACTCGGGTGGACAAGAGCAACGGTGTGGCATTCATCACTGACAGCCTTCGGCTGTTCCCCTGGACGGTATGGAATCCCGAACTCATCCTTGAGGCAGAAAACACAGCCTATCAATCCAGTTGGGTGAACGTAGCCACAGGGCCACAACGAGTGAGCATTCCTTTAGGCACACAGAACCCTGAGGTGACTGGACGCCTGTCGAAAAATAGCTATGTGGAAGTGCAACCGCTCAACTCGAGCACGAACCCCGGCATCGTGTTCTATTTGCCCGGCGTACGATCCACCACCTACAGCGTTTACATCGTGATGGTGCCCGCCAACATCGACAGTCCCAGCCGCGAAACCAAGCCCAACCGTTTCAATGTTTCCATGGGATATGCTCAGGAAAACGGAAAAAACAAGGATTCCGACCGTTCGTGGACAGTAGAGACTTATTTCAGCAATGACTCCACACAGATTGATACCGTCTATATTGGAGACTTTACCTTCCCCATGGCCTACGTAGGAACAGGCAACTATTATCCCTATATGCGCATCAACAGCATGGTGCCATCCAGAGAACGTGCCAAGTATGACCGCACACTGCGAATAGACTGTGTGATACTGCGACCGAAAGAGATGGATGCCTACATAAAGGAGCATCCTGACTATAAATATGACACGGGAGACAATAGGTAATATTACATAACAATATAGGATTGCAGATGAATATGAAATCTATGATAAGAATACTGACCAGTAAGATAACCATCGTTGGTTGTTGTCTGTTGGTGATGGGTTCCCAGGCTGTCTTTGCTCAGGACGATGACTTTGACGACGAGACGGTGGAAGTCAAGAAGAAGATTGTGGCAAAGGTGCCATCCTACCCCACGATGGAGGTGAAGGGCATCTGTATCGATGCAGCTACCAAGGAACCCTTGGCGGGCATCATGGTTCAGGCGCTTAATGACCGGAACTACACAGCCATGACCGAAGAGGACGGCAAGTTTGTCATCAAAGTGCCCACGTTTGCCACCGCACTCTATGTCCATGCACCGGAATACCTGAGCCAGCATGTGGGACTGGGACGCCCGGGCACAGAACTGCACATAGAACTGCTGAGCGATAAGTTCCGTGTCATGTACGACAAGACAACACACATCGGCGCGGAGGCGACGGCCACACTGCCCAATACCACGGCACAAACGATTGAAACCGACGTGGAGGGAACCTTGGGTGCCGACGTACGGAGTATCAGCCGTTCGGGAGGTCCCGGCTATGGCTCTGCCATGTTCATTCGAGGTTTGAACTCGCTGACGGCCAATGCCCAGCCCCTGATAGTCATTGACGGTATTATCCAGGACATGCAGCAGACACGGTCTTCGCTCCATGACGGCGACTATACCAATATGCTGCTGAACATCAACCCTGAGGACATAGACAAGGTGACGGTACTGAAGAATGCCACCGCCATCTATGGCGCTAAGGGCGGCAACGGAGTGATACTCATTGAAACGAAACGCGGACACAGCATGGCCACTCGCATAGATGCCAACATAGGCGTGGGTGTGACGATGGTGCCACGCACGCCCGACGTAATGAACCCCGAGCAGTATCGCATCTATGCCACAGAGATGTTGGGCACCCACCCGGACATCAGTCTCTTCTCCGACCCGGAGACGTTCAAGTTCCTGATAGATGACCCCGCTAAGTACTACTATTCCAAGTACCATAACCAAACCGACTGGAAGCAGGAGGTGTACCATCAGGCACTCCATCAGAACTACAACATCAATGTGCAGGGCGGTGACAACATCGGTATGTATAACCTGTCGCTGGGCTATACCGACGGACAGAGCACGGCGCGCGAAAACGGCTTCAACCGCCTGAACGTGAGGTTCAATTCCGACCTCACCATCATTGACCGACTGACCACCCGCTTCGACATGTCATACACGAAGATCAACCGCGACGTGTTCGACAACGGTGCGCCGGAAAGCCTGCTGACGGGAACGGTGGCGTCGCCCACGTTCCTGGCGCTCATCAAGTCGCCGTTCCTCAATCCCTATACCTATAATAATGTGACGCGCAAGCTTTCTACTACGCTGTCGGATGCCGACGACTACCTGACGATGATTGACAGCGACCTGTCGTTGGGTAATCCTACGGCCCTGCTGGCTAACGGCAGCGCCGTCAACAAGAACCGCTCGGAAATGACGCACTTCAATACGGTCATAGCGCCCCGCTACGTGTTCAGCAACGCGCTGAGCCTGACGGGCACCTTCAGCTATACGCTCGACCGCGTGTCGCAGCGATACTATAGGCCCGCAGGCGGTATGCCCACGTTCCTCATCGACGGCATAGGACGCGTGCAGAACATGGCCATGTCAATGTTCTCCAAGGAGGTGAGCGTGGCAGGCGACCTGCGCCTGCAGTGGACGAAGCAGCTGCGAGAGCATTTCGTCGATGCCTACGGCGGCGTGCGCTACCTGTCGTTTGCTTTCGACGATAACCAGCCAGAGGGACAGTATTCCTCGGCGGGCAACGACAAGACGCCGAACATATCGACCAACATGGACTTCATCGACGCCACGGGTACCGACGATGCCTGGCGCACGCTGTCGTGGTATGCCAATGTGGACTATAACTATCGCAACCGGTATTTCGCACAGCTGGCCTTCACCGTAGAGGGCTGCAGCCGTTTCGGCAAGGATGCCGACGGGGGATTCAAGCTCGGCGGTGTGTCGTGGGGCGTATTCCCCAGCCTGCAACTGGGATGGGTGCTCTCCAACGAGGAGTGGTTCCCGAAGGGCAGCGTGGTGAACTACCTGCTGGCGAAGGCGGGCTACGACATCAGCGGCAACGATGACATCAACAACTATGCCGCCCGCACGTCGTTCAGCGTGGCCAAATACCTGTACCGTTCCACGGCTGCCGTGCTGGACAACATCGGCAACAACAGCATCACGTGGGAGCAGACCGGCAAGATGAACGTAGGGGTGAAGGCGTGGCTCCTGAACAACCGCGTAGGCGTTGACTTCGACTACTACATGAATCACACCAAAAACCTGCTCACCCTGAAGTCGTTCGACAATCCCGTAGCCGGCATCAACAGCTATTGGAGCAATGGCGGGTCGCTTGACAACACGGGCTTCGAGGTGACACTGACGGCAAAGCCCGTAGTCACGCGTGACCTCAACGTAGAAGTGGGTGCCAGCGCCGGACACTACTCGAACAAGGTGAAATCGCTGCCCAACGACGCTCGCATCTACCTGGACGGACAGCTGTCGGCACAGGGCTATACGAACAGCATCTATGGAACGGACAACATTGCCACCATCATTGGACAGCCTGTGGGAGTGTTCTACGGATACAAGACCGACGGTGTACTGAAAACCGACCAGGAAGCCGCCTCGGCAGGCAAGGGAGGATACCTGTTCCTGACCGACGAGACGGGCGCACACCAGCCGTTCCTGGCAGGAGACATGAAGTTTGTTGACCTCAACGGCGACGGAGAAATCAGTCAGGCAGACAAAACCATCATCGGCAATCCCAACCCCGACCTTTACGGCAATATCTTCGCCAATGTCAGCTGGAAGAACCTCACCCTCCACGTAGGCTTCAACTACTCCTTGGGCAACGACATCTACAACTACCAGCGCTCGCTGCTGGAGGGAGGTTATAACTTCTTCAACCAAACCACAGCCATGACCAACCGCTGGCGTGCCGAGGGACAGCAAACGGACATTCCACGTATCAGCTATGGCGACCCCATGGGTAATGCACGCTTCAGCGACCGATGGATAGAGGACGGTTCCTACCTGAGGCTGAAGACCATCAACCTCACGTACAAGGTTCCCGTCAATCTCTCGTGGCTGCAGGGACTGAGCATCTGGGCAGAGGCCAACAACCTGTTCACCCTCACCCGCTACTTAGGCAATGACCCGGAAATGTCCGTCAACAATGCCGTACTCTATCAGGGTATTGATGCAGGCAACGTGGCATTGGGACGTACATTCACCCTTGGAATGAAGATTAACCTGTAAGCGGGCTTCGCCTTAAAGAAAAAATATGAAATATAAAATAAATGAAGTAAAGGTTATGAGACTCAGATATTTATCATTTATCATTTATTCTTTATCATTTAGCGTAGCACTCTTGTTTAGCGTAGCGCTCTCTTCCTGTGAGGATCTGTTTGATGCCGACAGCGACCGACTCATCTTCGACCCGGAACTCAACGAGAAGACGGACTCCATGTTCTACACGCTGGGTATACTCAGAAGCCTACAGCAACTGGCCGACCAGTATGTCATGACGGGCGAGATGCGCGGTGACCTCACTGCCACGAACACCTACACGGAGACCGACCTTCGTCGCCTGGCCGACTTCTCGGCAGACGCCACCAACAAGTACGACTCCACCTACCTATACTACCGCGTCATCAACAACTGCAACTATTTCATTGCCCACCGCGACACCACCCTGCGGACAGGGAGCCGCGTGGTGGCGATACCCGAATATGTGCAGGCATTGGCCATCAGGGCATGGGCTTACATGCAGCTCTGTAAGAACTACGGCGAAGTGCCCTTCTACACCGAGCCCATCGTGAGCATCAGCGAAGCCAATGCACAGCTGCCCACCAAGGACTTGCAGGGCATCTGCGACGCACTGGCACCAGAGCTCATCAAGTTCAGCGGTACCCCGGTACCCACATACGGGAACATCAGTGCCGGCGTGCTCAATAGTAGCGACAGCGACAACCCACAGGAGAAAAACGTGGTGTCAAGCCTCACGATGATGCCTGTTGACCTGGTATTAGGCGACCTCTTCCTTGAAACCCATCAGTATGAACAGGCTGCCCGTTACTACTTCAACTTCCTCAAGACCAATGAGTGGCCTATGGAACAGGCCTACATCGACCTGACGGACAGCTACCTGCGCAGACAGTTGGACGACAAGCTGCCGCCTACCTTCTCCATGACCACGAGAGGCTACAACTGGTCCTCTATCTTTAACATCACCAGCACGAACGACATCATCACCTACATACCGTTGGCAGCCAACAAGCTGCGCGGTGTGGTGACAGAGCTGCCCCGATACTTCGGCTACGACTTCTACAGCACCACGGGCGGCTCAGCCTCGTCCTCAGAACGTTACTTGGTGGAACGGCAGATAGATGCCTCCGCTTCCTACATCACCCTCTCAGATGCACAGGAGTACTACTACACCCCCACAGCACCAATGGGAGGTACCACCGTAGTGCGTACTGCCGACTTCGGCGACCTGCGGCGGCTCATCACCATGCGACAGGTAGCCAAGAACGACTCCGCGTTCGCTGTCATGATCAAGTTTACTAGTGCCAATATCCCCATCTACCGCACCTCCACCGTCTACCTGCGACTGGCTGAGGCTCTTAACCGTATGGGGTATCCCGATGCTGCGTTCGCCATCCTGAAGGACGGCATCAATGACGACCTCACCTCATACGTTGTTGAGGGTGACAGCACAGACATCGAAGCAGGACGCTACCTGCAGCCGGAGACCATTCAAATGCTCGGCACGACCATACCCTTCCTCTCTCGCGAAAACATCGCCATCTTTGAGGACAACTGGGGTATTCACAGCCGCGGCACATATTATACTCAGGGTTCCTTCTCACCCTATCAGTACTACACTATCGTAGGCCGCAAGCTGAAAGAGTTGACATCACAATTCTCTATCAACGCACAGTATACCAAGGCCGACACCATTAATGCGGTGGAAGACCTGATATGCGACGAGATGGCATTGGAGCTCGCATTTGAAGGAAACCGATTCGGCGACCTCACCCGCATAGCCCGTCACAAGAACCATGCAGGTTTGTATGCCAGCGACTTCGGCAGCCAGTGGCTCGCCCGCAAACTCGCCTACAAACATCCAACTGTCTCCCTTCTTGACGAAAAGAATTGGTACCTGCCGATGAAATAAAGGAATAGGTAATAGTGAATAGTGAATAATTTGCTGCCGCCGTCCCATTTCAGCAGAAGGGATGGCGGCAGCAAATTATTCACTATTCACTTTTACCAATTACCTTACATAATCCGAGGCCAATGACAGCTGCCAGCGTCACGCCCGTTGCATTAGCGAGAAAGTCGAGCCAATCGCCGTTGCGTGTCGTCGTGCAGTAAGCCTGCATCAGCTCTAATAGCCCACCCATAAGGCAGGGCATCAGCCACGCCCAACAGAAGAGCTTCCTATAGTCGGCCTTACGATGGCGACGTAAATATTCTAACCAGAGCACAAGGCAGGAGCCGCCATACATGACGAAGTGTACCCACTTGTCAATGAACTCCACATTGTCAAGAGGTGTCTCAGGGAAAAAGGGTACAAGTGAGAGCACCCAGATACAGGCAAAGCAAAATACGGAAAACGGATATTTCCGGATAACGCTGTTGAGAAATGTTGCAAATTGCCGCGTTTTTTTCATTTTTACTGTCAATTATGGTGCAAAAGTAGATATTTTTTGTTACTTTTGCAAACGATTGACGAGAAAAGTGAATATGGCAAGACAGGAAAGTACGGTAAAAAGAGCAAATTTCGGCAGCAAACTGGGCGTCATCCTGGCCACGGCAGGCTCTGCCGTGGGCTTAGGCAACGTCTGGCGCTTCCCTTACATGACAGGCGAGAATGGCGGTGCCGTCTTTATTATGATTTACATTGTCTGTGTACTGCTATTGGGTATCCCATGCATGATTAGCGAATTTATCATCGGCCGTCATGCACAGGCCAACACTGCGAGGGCTTTCCGCAAGCTGTCGGGCGGCACGGCATGGTCAATTATCGGTTATATGGGCGTCCTGACGGGATTTCTCATCACGGGCTACTATGCCGTAGTCTCCGGTTGGTGCCTGCAATACATTTGGGCTTCGCTCATCGGCAAGATGAGTGGCTCACCTGATTATTTCCTACAGTATTTTGCCACTCTGAGCAGCGACCCGGTGAAGCCCATCTTCTGGACCGTCATCATTCTACTCATTACCTATCTGATCATTGCGCACGGCATTCGCGACGGCATTGAGCGCGCGTCGAAGATAATGATGCCCACACTGTTCATCCTGCTACTCATTATCGTTGTTGCTTCCTGCCTGCTGCCTGGCGCACAGAAGGGAATAGAGTTCCTCTTCAAACCCGACTTTGAAAAGATTAACAGTAACGTTTTCCTGGCCGCCTTAGGGCAGTCGTTCTACTCGCTCTCCATTGCCATGGGCTGCCTTTGCACCTACGCCAGCTACTTCTCACGTAGCACGAACCTGACGAACTCTGCCGTCCAGATTGGCATCATCGACTGTATTGTGGCCATTCTGGCCGGCCTGATGATCTTCCCGGCAGCCTTTTCCGTAGGTGTTAGCCCAGACAGCGGCCCGTCACTCATCTTCATTACCTTGCCCAACGTGTTCCAGCAGGCTTTCAGCCAATGGCCCGCCATAGGCTATTTCATTCAGCTACTGTTCTATACGTTGCTGTCAATGGCGGCGCTGACGTCGCTCATCTCGCTGCATGAAGTATCAACAGCCTTCTTCCAGGAAGAGATGGTCATCACCCGCAGGAAGGCTGCGCTCATCGTCACGGTATCCACCTGTATCATCGGAGCCTTCTGCTCGCTGTCGCTCGGTGCCACAGACGCGCTGACACTGTTTGGCAAACCGTTGTTCGACTGGTTCGACTTCATCACCGGGCAGATATTCCTGCCCATGGTAGGTTTCCTGACCTGCATCTTCATAGGATGGTTCGTGCCGCACCACATAGTGAAAGACGAGTTTACCAACTGGGGCACGCTGCGTGGCCGCTTCTTCCACTTGTTCCTTTTCCTGGTAAAATATGTCTGTCCTATTTGTATCCTCTTTATCTTCCTCCACCAGTTGAATTTGATTTAAGTTTTGGAGTTTATGTGTATGGAGAAAAGAGGCAGTTTCGCATCCCGTTTAGGCATCATCCTGGCCACAGCCGGTTCAGCCGTCGGACTGGGTAATATCTGGCGCTTCCCTTTCATGACCGGCCAGAATGGAGGCGCAGCCTTTATCTTGGTCTACTTGGGTTGTGTCCTGCTGTTGGGTGTCCCTGGTATGGTGAGCGAATTCATCGTAGGTCGCCACTCCCAGGCCAACGCCGCCCGGGCTTACGCCAACATCAGTAAGAGTCGTGGCTGGGGAGTCATCGGTCTCTTAGGCGTCATCACCTCTGCCATCATCCTCGGTTTCTATGCTGTCGTTGCCGGCTGGTGCTTACAGTACCTGGGCATCTCCGTCATGGGTCAGCTCAAGGGCGACGCCAATGCTGTGCTGGCCTATTTTCAGACATTCTCCTCCGACCCGGTGAAGCCTGTATTCCTTGGCATCGTCTTCATCCTGATTACCCATTTCATCATCGTCCGTGGCGTACAGGGCGGTATTGAGCGGGCATCAAAACTACTCATGCCCCTATTACTCTTCCTTCTTGTCATCATCGTCATTGCCTCCTGTTCGCTCCCTGGTGCCATGAAGGGCGTAGAGTTCCTACTGAAGCCCGACTTCTCGAAAGTCACCAGCCGCGTGCTGTTAGAAGGACTGGGGCAGGCATTTTTCTCCCTGTCGTTAGGCACCGCCTGTCTCTGCACATACGCTAGCTACTTCTCCCGCCACACGCCGCTGCTGAAGTCGGCTACGCAGATAGCCCTCATGGACAGTGCCATTGCCATCATGGCAGGACTGATGATTTTCCCCGCCGCCTTCTCCGTAGGCGTACAGCCTGACAGCGGTCCGTCGCTCATCTTCATAACCCTGCCCAACGTGTTCCAGCAAGCCTTCGCCTCTGCTCCGTTGGTTGGCCGGATCATCGGCATTCTGTTCTATGCATTGTTGGTGTTCGCCGCACTGACATCCACCATCTCCATGCACGAGATCGGTACAGCCTTCTTCCACGAGGAGTTAGGCATTAGGCGGAGCCGTGCTGCCTGGATCCTGACCGTGGTGTGCAGCGTCATCTGTGTATTCTGTGCCCTGTCCGTGGGTGCCAGGCCGGACATAGGCCTGCTGGGCATATCGCTCATGGACTTCTGCGACCTGCTGACTGCACAGGTCATGCTCCCTTTAGGTGCATTGCTGACAAGTCTGCTCTTGGGTTGGTTCGTGCCACGCCATGTCGTGAAGGACGAGTTCACCAACTGGGGAACCACCTCCCGCTCCTTCTTCCATATCTATCTCTTCCTGGTTCGTTACATCGTGCCTTTCTGCATCCTGCTCATCCTTGCCCACCAGTTCGGTGTCATTTAAGAGAAGAGTGAAGAATTTCACAACTGTCCTGCCTCCACCATGAGGATGATACGCTCCGTCAGGCGGTCGGCACCTTCAGCGTCATAACCTTTCTTCAGCGAGGCACCGAACATCCAGGCAAAGGCCTGCCAGAAGCCTGAGCGTACAGGGCCGAGAAAAGCCTGCATGGCCTCGTAGGCAGTAGAGTTGCATTCGCGATCCACAAGTTTGATAAGTAACTTTCCCTGTGAATAGGTCAGCTTCTTCATCTGCGGCTTGTAGGTACGTACAATGTCCTGCTCTACACGCTTCATGTGCGCCTCCTTTGCCTTTTTGTTAGGCAGCGTTTCCAAGTATTCTGCCGTCTCCGTCAGCAGCATCCGCACCTCTTTGGCCAGGGGCAGTGTCTTCTTCACATTGTTCACTAAGCGCATATACGCCTGCTTCTGCCTTTGGCTCTTGAAAGTAATTTCCGGATAGACATAGACGTAATTGTACTCCACATACTGTATGCTGTCTTTGCCGTCGAGCACCTTGCTTACCTTGACCATCGGCACCAGCGAGGGCACGCTGTCCGTGTCGGCCTCTCCGGTCGGCTTCCCTTGTGCGGCTGCCTTTGGTGCAGTCATCACAAGCATCAGTAACAGTATAAGGGTCTGTCGTTTCATTTCGCGGTGCAAAAGTACTCAGTTTTTTTCTTTCACGACAGAAAAAAGCCATCAAATTATCTAAAATTCTTTCTTCTTTTCATTCTTTAATCTTTTTAAATAGCGTTTTTACGAAAAATAAAATACACGATACATGCAAAATAGTCTTATTCAAAAAAACAATGTACCTTTGCACCGTATTAAAGAATTTGTTTCTTACTTACGCCAGCGGGCGCATTGTAATGTAACAATTATATATTCGTATTCTTCATAAGTACAAGTTAGTTATAGATTTTGGCTTTGCCAAGCGAGTTAGTAGTTAGTATTTTGCAAACATTTTAGTTAGTTATGGTAAAACTAATGAAGCGGTTGCCCGTATGAGAATACCGGCAGCCGTTATTTTTTTGGATCATGAGACAAATAGAAAAAGATAAGAAACAACGCTCCCAGTAGTACTCCTACCTGTTTCTCCGTGTTTTTCCTCTGATTCTGCTGTATATTTTTGTATGTTTGCGGTAAAAAAACGAACTTACCAGTATTTGGCAGAAAAAACAAACGAATTTGTTTTGTTCTTCTCACAACTTTTTGTAACTTTGCCGCCAGATATTGCAAAATACTTACCATAACTATATGAAACATCGAGCAAAACTCCTAATGATATGTCTTATTGTCTGGACGACGGCTTTCGCCCAGACAGGACGCTTCTATCCCTCCTCACGTTTCTCCAGCGGACTGATCAACGGTATCTGCCAGGACCGCTACGGCTATATGTGGATAGCCACTGACTACGGACTGAACAAGTTCGACGGCTACCGCTTCACCACCTATCTCCACTACACCGACCAACCCGGCTCTCTCAGCAACAATACCGTGGCCAGCCTGTTCATCGACAGCAACGGCCAGCTGTGGGTGGGAACGGCCAAGGGCCTTGACCGTTTCGACTACGCCACCGAGGCTTTTCAGCACTTCGACTTCCCTAATGGGCTTCGACCACGCGTGACGGACGTCACCGAATGGAAAAACGGGCGCCTGATGGCCTGTACCTCTGGCTACGGCCTGTTTGAGCTGATTGACGGAAAGATGGTTCACCCCGACAGCCTCTACACTAACCCCGAGGAAAACGGCTACTACAGTCAGCTGATGGAAGACTCACGAGGCAGAATCTGGAAACGAGGTTTCAACAACAAGGTAACTGTAAAAGACCAAAGAGGCCAGTTACATCAGCTCACCTCCAACTATGGCAATGCCGTACGCATCATTGAACGCGACAATGAGGTGCTCATCATCTGTATGCGTGGTATTTACACGTACCGCAACAACAGTTTTGAAGCCAATGACTTCGACCTGACGGTCATGGGCAATAACGTTTTCGCCATCAGCAATGCCTATAAAGACAGCCAGAACAATATTTATTTAGGTACGCGAGGCGACGGGCTGTTCCGCCTGCCGCAGGGCAGTCACAAATTGGAACGCGTGGACTGCGTAACCAGCGAAGTGGACCTCAACACCGCCAAAGTATGGGCCATTACACAGGATGCCCAGGGCAACATCTGGGTGGGATGCCAGTCTAAGGGCCTTTTGGTGCTACCCCACCAGCAGCCACAGTTCCACACATGGAGCTTTGCCGCTCAGGGCATCAGCCTCAGCTCCACTGTCACATCAGTATGCGAAAGTGACAACGGCATCATCTGGTGTACCGTTCAGGGAAACGGCGTGTTCGGCTTCGACCAGCGTGGACGCGTGGTGGCACGTCCAGCGTGCCCGCCATCGGCAGAATTCATCTTCCGCGACCGCCAGAAGCAATACTGGATAGGCACCGTCAACGGACTCTATGCCTACAACCCACTCACGGGCCACTCCGATTTGAAGGTGGAGTTCGACTGCGACCGCTTCAACGACATGACTTGCGATGATGACGGCAACATCTACATCTCCACCTATGGCCGCGGCTTCTGCATCTATAACCCTGTGACCCGCCAGCTGCGCAACTTCAGCATCAACATGAGAGACTCCGTTAGAGGCTGGATCTGCAACGACTGGGTGCTGGCCATGATGCCCGACAGGGCTGGTCGCATCTGGTTAGCCACGTCCAATGGCGTGTCGTGCTATGACCCCAAGGGTGACAACTTCCATCCTTTAGGCTGGCACCAGCTGCTGAACAATGTCATGTGCCGCTCGCTTTGCGAGACGGCTTCCGGTGACATCCTCATCGGCACCGACCAAGGCCTGTACATCTATAAGCAAGGCCAGACGGAGGCAGTCCTCTTCAACGAGGGTGATGCCCTGAAGGACAAGGTAGTGGGCTACATTATCCAGGCCAACAACGGCGACCTCTGGTGCTCCACCCCCATGGGCCTCTGGCAGCACAGCGTAAAGGACAACAAGTTTATTGGACACATCAGCGGCAACGGCCTTACTACCCAAGAGTATGTCAACAGCGTAGGTCTGCATACTAACGACGATGCCATCTACTTTGCCAACAATGACGGCCTCACAGTTTTCCGTCCCAGTGAGGTGAAGAATAATCTCAAGGAACTGGCCGATGTCCAGCTGACGGCATTTCTCATCGGCGGTCACCCTGTGAACACGCTTACTGAGTCGAACGGAGACGGCGTGACTGACCGCGCCGTCATTGAAAGTGACCACTTCCGCGTGTCTTATCTCGACAATTCCATCAGCCTGGAGTTCTCACTGCTTGACTATACCAATCCCTCGAACATCATCTACGAATACCGTATTGGCGGCAGCGACTGGACACAGACACCCGAGGGGCAGAACGCCATCCAGCTGAGCCACCTCCAGCCCGGCAGCTACCAGATAGAGGTGCGCGCCCTTTCTGCCGGCATCTACTCTGGCGTAAAGACCCTCACCGTCAAGGTGACGCCGCCGTGGTATCTTTCCACTTGGGCGTATATGTTCTATACGATAGGATTCCTCGGACTATTAGGCTTCATCGGGTGGCTGTGGCGCAGGCGCACCAACCAGCAACTCAACGAGGAGAAGATGAAGTTCCTCATCAACGCCACCCACGACATCCGTTCGCCGCTCACCATAATCCTCTCTGCACTGAAGAAGGTGAAAAATGCCACGACAGCAGGCGAGGCCGTCGACACGATAGAGCACAACACACAGCGCATCCTGAATTTGGTGAACCAAATACTCGACGTGCGCAAGATTGACAAGCAACAGATGCACCTGCACTGTCAGGAGACAGAAATGGTCGGTTTCATCGGCAGCATCTGCAAGATGTTTGAGTTCAACGCCAAGGAGCGTGGCATCAGCTTCTCCTTCCTGCACGACGGTATTGACCAGCTCAACGCCTGGGTTGACCGCTCACAGTTCGACAAGGTTGTCACAAACCTGCTCTCCAACGCCTTTAAATACAGCAACGACGGCGGCGAAGTGGCCGTAGAACTGAAAAGCGGCGAATCTCTCCAGCTGATCGTCACCGACAACGGCGGAGGACTGGACGAGGACAACTTGAAGCACCTGTTCGAGCGCTTCTATCAAGGCAGCAACTCCCGCAAGCTTAACATCAGCGGCACAGGCATCGGCCTGAACCTCTGCAAGATGATTGTGGACATGCACCACGGCACCATTGCCGCCGCCAATCGCACAGATGCCACCGGCTCAGTGTTCACCGTTACCCTGCCTTTGGGCAACGCTCACCTGAAGCCCGAAGAGCTCGAGACGGCCAGCACCGAAAGCCAGCCCACCCAGCCGACAGCCGTCATCAGAAACAGCCAATCCTCCAGCACCAAGCACCGCGTGCTGCTCGTTGATGACGACGCAGAGATTGGCAACTACATCTCCTCCGAGCTGGGCCGCTACTACCGCTTCACGCTTTGCTCCAACGGTCGTGATGGTCTGAAAGAGCTACTCACCGGCGGCCCTTACGATGCCGTGGTCTCAGACGTGATGATGCCGGAAATGGACGGTTTCACCATGCTCCGAATGATCAAGACCAACATCAACGTCGCCCATATTCCAGTCATTATGCTCACGTCGAAGGCCGAGGTGGGCAACCGCTTAGAGGGTCTCGAGAACGGTGCCGACGCCTTCTTGGCCAAGCCGTTCGACATGGACGAGCTACACATGGTCATAGAGAACCTCATCCAGGGCCGACAAAGACTGAAAGGCAAATACTCCGGCGCCCAGGAGCAGGCAGACAAGATTGAAGCACCCGAAGTGAAAGGCAACGACGAGCTGCTCATGGAACGCATCATGAAAGCCATCAATAAGAACCTGGCCGACAGCGACTTCAACGTAGAGATGCTCACTACGGAGGTTGGCATCAGCCGCGCCCAGCTCCACCGCAAGATGAAGGAGATGACGGGTATCTCTACCAGCGAATTCATCCGCAACATCCGCTTGGAGCAGGCCGCCCGCCTGCTGAAAGAGCAGAAGCTGAACATCACCCAGGTGGCCTACACCGTAGGCTTCTCCAACCTGGCCCACTTCTCCACCCTCTTCCGCAAACATTTCGGTGTGGCGCCTTCGGAATATGCCAACGGAAACGAATCCTAAAACAGTCATCAGAACAAAAACCGGCTGATTCCCCAAAATTTGCACGAATTCCACACAAACAGCTGCACTCTTACGCGCGCGTATATATAGCTTAATCCAAAAACATCCCACCCATCCAACCCATCCTACACCTGGGGTTAGGTGTAGGATGGGTTGGATGGGTGGGATGTTTTCGTGTTTCCTTTCATAGAATGCGCGCACACGCGCGAAAGAAACGGATAATTTGTTGTATCGTAATTCGGCATTCAGACACGGGCGCCCCAGGTTTATTCCACGGGGTGGAATATTCGTAAATCGGTGGTTTAGCATCGTAAACCACTGGTTTGGAATCGTAAATCGGTGGTTTAGAAACGCAAACCACTGGTTTGGAATCGTAAATCGGTGGTTTAGAAACGCAAACCACTGGTTTAGGAATGAAACTCGGTGCTTTTCATTCCTTATTGCACTATTTTTTACTCTTTTCAATATGTTGTACGAAAAAGAAACACTATGAGACAAAAAAGAAAGCCGCTCTCAACAATGCGTTTTACCTTTGCACCGAATTTTCGGAAAATCTTTTATTAATTCATTACTATTTTATAAACTAAAAACGTATTAACATGAGAAAAACTTACCAAATGATTCTTGCCCTGGCAATGATAGTGCTGGGCGCAACGAATGCAATGGCAGTTACGGCCGATCTCGATCCCGCCATGTTCAAGGCATGGGACGGCTTCGGCAAGGATGCCAAGGTAGTAGCCGACCCTGAGCCCTGTCCAAACAACGACGGTACCACCAGTCCCTTCGGCTGCTCCTATGCACTGTACGAAAGTCTTGGTGCAGGCGGCATGGTTTACGGTAACACGAACGTGTATTACCTGTGGTATGCCGACGTAACCGGAACGAAGACTATTACCTTTGAGGGTACGCCCGGCTTGCAGCTTCGCGTGCTGATGAATCGTCCCGAACCTGCTGAAGGCGGTACCGATCCCCACGGCGGACAGACGGTTGAGCAGAACGTGACGATTGGCGAAGACGGAAAGGCTGTGCTCGACGTCTCGTCAATGGAGTTTGTTCACATCAATGCCATCAAGCTGGGTTGGGGTAGCCCTGCCGGCACCATCCGCAAGATTGAGCTGGAAGGCTCTGTACGTCCTGTCACTGGTTGGGTAGACATGATCAACAATGGCGACTTCGAAAGCGATGACCTGGAGAGTTTCCCCGTTTCAAAGAATGGCCCGAACAACGGCAATACCGCCAACGACCGTCCTGAGATCGTTGCCGGGGCAGGTCCCGACGGTAGCCGTGCTGGTAAGGTGGTCTCCGACGAAAATGCAACTGAGACCTGGTCTACACAGTTCTACCTGAAGCCCAACGAGCCTCTGGCAGAGGGTACACAGTGGAGAATCATCATGGACATTAAGGCTGATCGCGCTGCACGTATTACGACTAGTGCACAGGGACGCCCCCGCGACTGGCAGAGTGGTTTCGAGAACGACAACTCGATTGGCGGCTTTGACGTGACCAACGAATGGGCTACCTATGAGTTCTCGGGTGTAGTTACTCACAACGAGGCTTTTGGTAACAATGGTATTGGTGCCTTAGGTAGTATAGCATTCGACCTTAATAACGACAAGGAGACATCTAACAATTTCTTCTTCGACAACATCCTCTTCCAGGTATATGAGGAGCCCACTCCGCTGGCTCAGGTGAAAGCTGAATATGAGTCAGACGTGCTTCGCTTCACCTTTGGTAAGGAGAACAACATCAAGGATCTTGTAAAGGCAGCTGGTGGTGAGCGCTTGATCTATCCGAACGATTGTGTTACCATCACCGTGAACGGAGAACCCACGACGCTGATGTCTGTCGAGGCTCGTCCTGATGGATACTTCTGGGTATTTATTGACGAGGGATTCCCCGAGCAGGAGGGTCAGGACTTGGTGGTTGTCAATTTTGTCAACCCCGAGGACGATGCCCACAAGATTATGTTCACCGGTGGTAAGTATGCGGGTGAGCCCATTCCCAGCTTCACCGGCTTGGTAGCAGTATACAATGACGAAACGGCTGAAGACGGTACGCAGATTGCTGACCACTTCTCTTACCTCTATGGTACACCTTCCATCGTTTCTGCTGATCCTGAGGACGGCGGCTTCAACCTGCCCAACGACCTGACAGAATTCAAGTTTACCTTCGATCACGCTGTTGACGTGAAGGCCCTTGACGCTAAGCTCGGCAAGGAGAAGCTGACTGTGACGCCTGCAGAGGGCTATTCGAAGAACATCACCCTGAGCCGTGCGGCTGGTGCCCTGGCTGACGGTATCTACAAGCTGGTGCTCTCCAACGTGAAGGGCGACAAGGATCTTGGCGAGTCGGGTACCTATACCTTGACCCTGAGCTTCGGTCCCGTGACTGTTGACCCGAACGATCAGCCGAGAGACATCCTGCCTCTGTCTTACATGAACGAAACACAAGAGGGCTACATCCCTGTTGGCTTCAAGGTGGTTGTCGACGGTCTGGAAGGTGAGGTACGTACATCGGAAGGCGGTGCTTACAGCGGCGGTCCCCGCACATTCAATTTTGGCGAGGGTGGTGACTTCACCAAGGGTCTCTATACCCGTAACACCTACATTGAGTATGGTAGCATTGAAGGCTATGAGCTGCCGCTGGTAGCAGACAGTAAGTATAAGATTTCCTTCAACACCGCACGTTGGAAGGCTTCTGGCCAGTGGTTCGTATTCGACATCATCAATCCTGACGGCGAAGTTGTGAAGTCTTGGAAGATTGAGAACAATCCTGATGTGAATGGTAGCAAGAACGCTGTGAAGGGCTCTACTGCATTCGCCGAGAGCTTCATCCCCGAGACTTCCGGCAACTTTATCCTGAGATGGTCCGTCACCAACGGTAGCGGTGAAATGCAGACTGGTGGTTATGTGGAAGCTCTGCTGGCCAACGTGCTGGTGAAGTATGTGCCCAATGTGCCTGGTGTAGAGGAACTCGCACTGGTGAACGGTGCTTTGGATGCTGCCAAGGCTTCCCGCGAGGCTAACAGTGACGCCCGTTACGATGGCTCTGCCTTCACGGCGCTTGACAATATCATCAAGCAGTATGACGGCGTGACTTTCACGGCTCCTTCTGTTTGTCAGAAAGCTGCTGCTGAGCTTGAAGCAGCTACAAAGTTCATGAACGATCACCGTTCGCTCTGCGACGACTACGACAAACTGCCTGCCACAATCCAGGAAATCATCAATACCTATGGTGAGACAAAGTTTGCCACTACCGACGTCTTTGCTAATGTGAAGGCTATGGCCGACAAGTATATCACAAAGAGTGATGAAGAGTCGTTAGAGTTCAAGATCCTGAAGGACGATGCAGAACTGAAGGATGCTGTTGCAGAACTGAAGGATGCCATTGCATGGGCTATTGGTCATGGCGAGGTGGCACGCAGCGGTAAGGGTATGTTCACCGTAGGTGAGCCTAAGATGGGTGACTGGAACGCCACTTGCACGGGTGTTGCTGTACTGGTTGAACGTATTCGCTTGGGCGTGGAGGCTCTGAAGAGCTTAGGCGTAGCTGAGGACGATGCACTCATCGTTGCTGGCGACAACGCACTTACCGATGACGACGCGCTGGCTGAGAGTATCCAGAAGCGCATCACGATGGAGCTGTATAGCCAGCTGAAGAATGCTGACAACACACTCTTTACCGGTGTTGTTGACGAGGCAACTCTGGAAGAGGTTACTCCTACCTACAATATGACTACGTTCATTAAGAACCCGTGCTTGTACGACCTGAATCCTACTACCAACTACTCGGAGGAGAACGTTCCTGGTTGGACAGTTCAGAACTTCAGAGGCATTTCTACCGGCTGGAGCGACCTGGGTACCGCTAAGATTCCTTGTGGCATCATGTTCTCTAACTGGGGTGGCGATTTCACCGTGAGCCAGAACGTTGAGAACCTGCCTGCAGGTGTCTACACACTGAAGATGGGCTTTGGCGAGCGCGACAATGAGGCAAGTGCCGAAGGCTCCTACATCTTTGCTGCCACCTCCACTAACGTGGATGATTCCTTGAAGGCTGACTGCCCCGTTGTTGGACAGGCATTCCCCGAAAAGAATGTAATTATTGAGAATATCCTGGTGACTGACGGCAAGCTGCTTATTGGTGTGCAGGCCGGTGCAAGCTCTCACGCATTCTTCAACGATACGCAGTTGTTGCTTACCGCTGCTGCAGAAGGCTTCGACTATGGCAAGGCTTACGAGGATGTACTCTCTGGCATTGACGTCAGCACGGTGACACCTGTTAAGGTACGCCGCATCGAGCTGTTCGACCTCAATGGCCGCCGCATCAACGCTGCCCGCAAGGGTGTCGCCATCATGCGCAAGCACATGGATGACGGTACCATCAAGACCGAAAAGGTCGTGAATAAGTGAGAATAAAGCTGAGCTCGCTCAAGCTCTCTCGAGCGTGAACGAGCTTTCGCTCAAGATTATTATAATTGAGGGTGTGTCAAAATAGGCACATCCTCTTTTTTTTCACAAAGCGGCACAGGGGGAAATACCTGTGTTTAGCCAAATATCATGCAACCTCCCCCAGGAAATAGGTACTGATAATTAGGCAGTTAAGTGTCACATGCGAGACGTGCGACCTAACGTACGGATTTTGAGGTAGAGGAGTGAAAGAATTTTTTCTTCTGCCAGATGATAGTATCTCGTAAAAAATGACTATCTTTGTACCGTGATTCAAAGTTCTTCGCAAACGAAGCGAGCAAGCTCGAGCGCAAAATTCAAAATAGGAGATAAAATGGACAATAGAAATAAACGCACGATGACAACGTATGTCATCGCCACGCTGTTGGCCTGCGCGCTGACTGCAGCTGCACAGGATGATGCACAGCACTCGTCATCGAGTCTGTTCCTACATGCCGACACGCTGACCCATAACACCCTGCCGTTCTCAATGCTCAGCGAAGGACGGCGCTTTGAGCCTACGTGGGGTCTTGACCAGGCATGGATCAGCGAGCAGAACCTGCGCAAGGGTGTCAACCACATGGGAAAGGAGAATATCGGCATTGGCCGCACCTGCTACCGCTTTGCACAGCCGCTCACGAACGACTCTGTGCTGGGCAGCGATGCCGTGGCGATGCTACGCGAACGCAACCGCATCTTCAACATCCTGAGCACCACGCTCCCGCTGGTGTTCACCGCCGACCAAGAAGCCGGTGCCGATGAGTACTTTGTGAAGAACAAAAGCACCAACACTGCCCACTGGGCAGCCAACATCAACAGCCACGTACACTGGCTGCAGCAGAACACCAAGCATCCCGTGGCGGGTATCTCGCCCTTCAACGAGCCCGACTACTGGTCGGTAGAAGAGGGTGCCACCATTGCCAAGAGCCGCGACGTGGCCAAGGCGCTCAAGGAGCAGTATCCGCGCTGTGCCGACGTGGCCATCGTGGGCGGTAACACCCTGAACAACGACAAGGCCCTGGATTGGTACAACGGAGGCAAGCAGTACTACGATTGGGGCAACACGCACCAGCTGGCAGGCAGCATGGCCAACTACATCAAGTTCTACCAGCAGCTGGCCAAGGACGGCAAGGTGGGCTACAACGACGAGATGCACAACGTGGCCGAGGCTATGATAGGACTTGAATATGGCATGACGGTGGGCATCTGGTGGGGCTTCGACAGCCGTACACGCGGCGAGTTCTGCGACATCAGCCGACACGGGCGGCGCCTCAGCTACGTGGAGAACCGCAACCGGTGGACGTCGGCCTCGGTATGGCAGCACGACGACGGCCGTGTAAAAGCATTCATCGGCTCGTCGGAGCGGCAGGCCGCCACCACCGACTACGGACTGGTGGCCATGGACCACGAGGTGTACTTCGACGGCCACGGCCCCACACGCCATTTCTACATGCAGATGCCAGGAGGAGCACTGAACAGCTATCAGAAAGGGCAGACGAACGCCGAGCGCGTCATCGACATCACCTGGGGTGACGATGTGCCCGCCAGTGCCGTCACACCTGGCACCTACAAGATTGTCAGCAAAGCTAACGGGCAGGTGATTGCCGTGTCGGGCAACAACGTGCTCACGCAGAAAGACAACAACGCGAAGACGAAGCAGTGGATCATCACGCCCTGCAACCCCCGCATTGGCGGCGACTACAGCTTCTACGACTTCGCCCTGGCCAGCAACGGCAAGACACGCATGGACGTGCTTGACTACTCCACCCGAAACAATGCCGACGTTATAGCCTACACACCGGACAATCCCACCAGCAACCAGCAGTGGTATCTGCAGTACGACGCTAACGGCTACTATTACATCCGTAACCGCGAGAGTGCGCTCTACCTCACCGTTACCAGTAGCAACAGCAATGTGCAGCAGGCCGTCCTGCTTGACGGCGACAGCAACCGCCGTCGCCAGCTGTGGCGCATCCTGCCTGCCAATGTTACTTACGACACCGAAGCCCCGGCAGCGCCCACTTCGCTGACGGCCGAGCCACGGGAAGCCTCCGTAGCCCTGAGCTGGGATGCCAGCGCCGAGGCTGACCTGGGCGGCTATATGGTGCTGCGCGCCGAGAAGTCCACCATGCAGTGGAACACCATCGCCCGCCAGCTCACCACCAACCGCTACGTTGACAACACCTGCCGTCAGGGGGTCAGCTATATATATAAGGTAAAGACCGTTGACCAATCGCAAAACCTGTCGGAATGCTCCGATGTCGTGGAGGCACAGCCCACAGGCCAGCACGCCCTCATAGCCTATTGGCCCCTCAACGGCAACCTGCTCGACCAGACGGCCAACGAGTTCGATGCCGTCACCATGGCCGATGCCGCCTACGTCAACGGGCCGCATGAGGGCGTGCAGGCTCTCGACCTTACAAAGGGAAAGAATTTCGTACAGCTACCCTATCAGATAGCCGACAGCGAAGAGCTCACCATCGCCATGTGGGTGAACTGGCAATCAACGTCTGCCAACCTGCAGCGTCTCTTCGACTTTGGCAACGGTGCCGACCAGTACCTTTACCTCACGCCCTCTTCGAGCAGCGTCATGCGTTTTGCCATCAAGAACGGCGACAAAGAGCAGACCCTTGACTGTGTCACCCGTCTAACCCCAAGCCAGTGGAAGCACGTGGCCGTGACCATTGGCCGCGACAGCACTGTCATCTATGTCGACGGCGAGCGCCGGGCGCACAGCACCGGCATCACCATTCGGCCTAATGACATACGCCCTGCGCTCAACTACTTAGGGCGCGCACAGACGTCAAGTGTCCAGCTCTCTGCATGGCTGGCTGACGTACGCATCTATAACTACGCCCTCAACGCTGACGATGTCAAAGCGTTAAAGAACACCGGCGAGGTCAATGCCATTTTGCCCGTTGAACATTCAACGTCCAACGTTCAACGTCCAACGTCCAACGTTCAATATTCCCCCGACGGACGACAAGCTGGCAGCCGCAAGGGAATTGTCATTGACAAAGGACGCAAATACATCAGAAGGAATTAGTAGATGTAGCTACGCGTGGGGTACAAATACCAGTCGAGGGCACTGTTGCGGTCCTCGCACCACTCGCCGAAGCCATGTCCCACGGTCATATACGCACCGAACATAGCACCGTCGCGCTTAAAACCGAGGTTGGAGCCTTCCAGGGCGTGGCGGAAACTGGTGTAGGGCACCTTCAGCGCCCAGGGCAGATCCTTTACTTCAGGCAGTGAGTAATTATACATGCACTGCGCGTCGCGGTAGGGATAGGTATGAATCTCCAGGAAGCCGCCGTTGTAGTTGTTCACTACGAAAGGATCCAGCGAGTCAAGCGTAAAGAGGTTCAGGTCTTTCTCGCTCTTGAAATAGACGTGGTAGGTGATGCTGCGGCGGGGCACGAACTTACTATCTCCGCCATTGGACATCGAAGTGTTCAGATAGAGACGTGTAAAGATGCCGTTCTCCACCTCGACGTCAGGATAGAGTGCCCAGTGTGCATCCTGGAACAGCTGGATGACGGCCTCGCCGTTGCGCCCTTCCATCAGCATGTCAGTATGTCCGTCGAAGTAATAGTTAAAGGACGAGGGCAGACCGTCGTTGAACGTTACTCCGTTATCGGTGGTCACACTGTCGATGTCCGCCTTTTGATAGCCGGACAGATGGATGGCACCAGCCAACTGACTGCTAGCACCGACAGCTACTAAGGTCACCGTCACGGAGATACACTTCTCACCCGTCCGTTCCTGAGAGATGCGGAACACTACATCGTTGTAATCGTAGTCATCGGGCACGGGGCAACTCTCCTCATAGAGGTAACTGAAAGCCGCCAGGCGGGAAGAGAGTTTCAGCGACTCGCCAGTGTTCGAGACGCCGGAAAAATCAATCTTGCTGTCGGTGGAATAGAACTGCGTCACCGTCAAGCGGCCATCAGCACCAACCTGCGCAGCGTAGAGCGTAGTTCTAGCAAGAGGTACCGACAGTGCCAACTGCGCCTGCTGACCGGCGCTAATATAGGTATTGCCCATCATCTGCGCCGACTTGCTGGTCAGCGGATTTTCAGTATACACCTGCACCTGCACAGCGTCGCTGTTCCTGCTGGCAGTAAAGGTATAAGTGCGAAGCTTACACAACTCCCACTCGTGCTGCTGGTCGATACTGTCCACCGGAGAAAGGTATTTCAATATCTTCTTATACTCTTCCTCGTCATACACGTTCCTACTACAGGAAGCGACAACCAACGTGCCCGCAAATGCAGCCGCAACGGCGGCTTTCAGAAAAATACGCATATACATATTCCTAATCATTATCCGTTTTTCGTTTCAAAATTACACAAAAAAAACGTTCAATAACAAAAAAATTTGCGTAGTTTTACAGAATTTAACTCTCAAACGACACAAGTTACCAATATTTTACGTAATTTTGCAGCGGATTATCTTTCCAAGCATAAAAAGTTACGTAACAACAATATTTTAAAATCTTATTTTTACAATGAAAAAGTATTTGATTCCCAGCATCGTGGCAATTGCCCTCGGAGGCATGTTTGCCAGTTGCTCAAACGATGAAGACTATGGCTCACTGGCTGAAGCCAAGGTGAAAGCCTACGAAGAAAACTTTATTAATGTCTACGGTACACCGGCTCCTCAGCACAATTGGGGCTTTAAGACCGTTGCCACTCCCGAGACCTTTACAGCGCGCACTACGCGTGCAATTACAGTGGGTTCGGACGTTTATAACGAATTCTACTGGCCTGAAAATGTTGACTACCCCGGAGGCGCTTTCGTGAGTCGAAACGTTCGAGAAGAACTGCCCACCAACGGTAATTATGACTACTACGTGAACAATGGCGAAGGCATGAACTACAAAATCACAGAGGCCGGCGAATACAACATTGGCGGAAGTTGGCAGAACATAGACACTCAAGGCAACTTGTTACTCTACAACATCTATGTCTATCTTAACGATGGAGAAGAGGTAACGCTGAAACGCAACGGTGCTGCCCACTTCAACCTGTACGTGATTCGCGGTACGGCAAACTTGGTCAGCGACTATGGCCAGCAGGCAGGTTCCATTTACGTCTGTGAGGAAGGTACCCTCATCGACAACCGCACCAGCCTGGCTGCTAACAATGGTATCACCGTCTACAATAATGGTACATACATTGCCAACAACGAGGCAGGTTTTGACATTGGCAACAATGCTGCTTTCTACAACCAGAAGAACTTTAGGTGTGTTGGCCCGCTCAGCTATTCAGCAGGTGCCGGCAATACCTCCTTTTTATATAATGTAGGTGATGATGCCGTTCTGACAGCTCCCTCCATGACCATGAACTCTACCTGCCACTTCTTCACCCAGGGTAAGGTGAATATTACTGGTGAGACAAAAGTCACACAGAACAACATCATCTGGGTGAACGACGGACATTACACCACCGGTTCCATGGTGTTCAGCGCCTATAACGGCACATTCTATAACTACTGCCAGCTCATTGTCACAAACAATTGTAACTTTACCGACGGCAAGTTCAACATGATGAAGAATAGCTATGCAGAGTTCGGAACTGGCCTGTTCAACAACTTCTATGTAACGTTGGACGACAATGCCGGTTTCAACGTTCTGAGAGGTTCCAAATGGGGCCGTCAAGCCCAAGGCACCTTCCAGGGCTTCGAGGCCAAGAACGACGATGTGAAGGTATACGTCCGTTTGGCAGGCGAGACCTCTGTTCCTTCCCACAATGGGGCTGCCTTCCATGCAAAGGGTGCCAACCTCACACTGGCTTGTGAGAACATCAAGTTCTACAACACCCTGGGAGTTGCAAATATTGGTCTGCACTCTGTTTTTGATGATGTTACATACTCCGACGAGACATCCGCAGAAGCACTGGCAGGCGACAAAGACGGCCGCATCACATGGAATGTTTACAATGCCAAGATTGTGCCCGCAGATGATTTCTCCGAGACTGGCTTCACGCTGAAAGAGGGCGAATGTAAAGCTACGTGGAAGGGAGACCCGGGAGACCCCGTTGATCCCGATGATCCAGACCCCATCAATCCTACCACCAATACCGTCATCTGCGGACGTATATTCTGCGAGGATATGGCCAGAGCAGCAGACAAGGGTGATATCGACTTCAATGACGTGGTGTTCGACGTCTTTATCGTTACCAAGGACGGCAAGCAGAACACCGAGATTCAGGTGCTCGCAGCTGGTGGAACACTGCCCATCACCGTGGCAGGCGAAAATATCCATGCTCTCTTCAACAATACGCCCGAAACGACCATGATCAATACCGTGGGCGACAAGACGTTGGTCAACTCTGAGGATCAAACCACCTACAATGGCGTAAAATTCACGAATTTCAACGAAGTCAAGACCATCACGCTGAAGAATACAAACTACACCGATCTGAACAGCATTCCCATCATGGTAAGGCTCAACAATGTGGAAGTGCTCGACCTCACTAACCAGCGTCTTGGCTCCGTGCCCCACAAGATTTGCGTACCCATCGGAACTCGCTGGCCGCAGGAGCGCATCGCCATTGACGAAGCATATCCCGACTTCGAAAAATACGTAAAAGACCCCGAAACCAACCCCTGGCAGACACCTGACACGGAGAACGAATGGGTCTACGCATGGAACTACACCGACGACTCCAAGCTCGAATCCCTTGGCCTCAAAGCCCTTGGCTACAACTCCTGGGCAGACGTTCCCTATAACGAGACGATAGATCTTAACAGTGGTGGCAGCGCAACGCAGTTGTGGCCGGAAGAGGAAACAAGTTCAGAAACCAGCTTATTGGAAATTGCTGGAAGCAAATTCACTGACGACATGGCTGGTATGACCTTACGTATCTATTCCAGCGAGTTTAGTGTCAATTATTGGAGTGTTAAGATCTGGTTCCTCGAAGAAGGCGATAATTTTAGTGGCTTGACCACTACAAACTGGTCAAACAACTGGGGGCATCTCGCCTCTACCGCTGATGCCAAGAATGGAGATTGCATAGAATTGACCTTGACATCAGATCTGATTGCTAAGTTTAAGGCTCATGGCATGAAGATGGATCTCATAGGCTTGAACGTCAGCCAGGTCACTGTAGAGTAATTTAAACGAATCAAATACAAACGAATTAAAATAAGGTTTTAATGGGGAGAGGCGTCCGCGTGAGCAGGCGCCTCTTTGTTTTTTTCTTTATTATTTCACTCTGCTGCAGGGTGATACGGTGCGAAAAAGCAACAAAATCTTTGTAAATGTAAACGTTTTCGTATTTTTTTGAAAAAAATTCTGGAAAAAAGAACGTGTTTGCAATATTTTTTTGTATCTTTGCACCCAAGAAATCTAAATAAACGTTTAACACTTACTAAATTCCAAACAAAACAATGAAAAAGTATTTGATGACTGGAGTAGCAGCCCTCGCACTCTGCGCAGGTTTCACTGCTTGCTCACACGACGACTTCACCTTCAGCGAAGAGGAGTACGTTCAGAACCAAAAAGAAATGGTGTATGCTCAGTACCAGCAGGCATTTATCAATGCCTTCGGAGAGCCTGCCAAGAACCACACCTGGGGATTCCAAATGCCCACGGCAACTACTCGTTCTATCACCATCAATGGTGACACTTATGATTCCTTCACCTTCCCCACCACTGAAGAGCTGGCAGCTGCATTCCCCGCAGCAATTCCTGCTGACGCAAAGACTGATGCAGAGCTTGAAACAGAATGGAAGGGAAAAAATGCTGTAGACGAAGCTGGCAACGAAATCATAGCTTATGGATGGCCAGTCACGATGTGGGACCTTTTTGCCATCTATAAAAACATGGTTGGTATAGCCATTAAAAACATCAAGGTTACCGAACCTGGTGAATATACTGTTGGTCATTCATACGCTAACCCAGCAAATCAGGTATATAATGTGTATATCTCTGTTGGAAAAGGTAATAACCTGACGCTGAAGCGTAATGGTGCTGAGCACGTAAACTTCTATATCCTGAGCGGTAACATTACCATTGATAAGGACTTCGGTGAGTGCGGTGGCATCATCTCTGTGGCAAGCGGTGCAACGGTCAACGACCAGAGGAGCCACATTGCCCACAATGACGGCATTAAGGTTTACAACCGCGGTACTTACAATGCCACTAATACTACACCTGTTGTAACTGACGGAGAAACCTATTGTTACGCTATCGGCAACAACGTGAAGTTCTACAATGAGAAGACCTTTACTGTAAGCGGTGCTTTGTCTTATAATTCTGGTGCAGGCAACACTGCATGGTTCTACAATCGCGGTGAAGGCGTTCGTCTGACAGCTCCCTCCATGACCCTCAACTCTACCTGCAACTTCTTCAGCGATGGTGTTGTTGATATTGAGGGTGAGACCTTTGTTACCAAGGACGGTATCGTTTGGATTAACAACGGACACTATACCACTGGTTCTATCACTTGGAGCGCAAAGAATTCTACGTTCTATAACTATTGCCAGCTGATTGTTGAGGAAAATGCCCACATGTATGACGGCGAGTTCAACCTCATGCCGAACAGCTACATGGAGGCAGCATCAGCCGAGATGGACAACTTCATCGTGAACATGGGTGGCAACAGTGGTATCAACATTAAGGGTAACGTTAGAATCATTGCTCAGGGCGACGGCACTTTCCAGGGCTTCAAGAGCTTTGGCACCACCAACTATGTGCTGATTGGTGGCAAGGTGACCATTGACAGCCACAAGAAGACCCTCTCTATTGAACCTGGTATTACTTATTCTATCAACCAGATTGAAATTGTTAGAAACGGTTCAGTTGTAACTGAAGCTCAGCTTCAGAGTGAGGGCAGTGGTGACTACCCCGTACTTGACCTGCAAGGAACTGAGTGCCCCTATGGCCAGCTTACTGTAACTCCTCAAGTCAATGGGTGTGGTGCTGACTGGATTGAGCCCAATGTGAAGAAGGTTCGCGTTATCTGCGAGGATATGTTTGCTAAAGAGAAGGGTGACTTCGACTTCAACGATGCCGTGTTCGACCTGACACTCGACGAGAACGGCAAGGTAACATGGATTGACCTCATCCACACAGGTGCTGAGTTCGACATCTATGTTGACGGAAAGGAAATTCACGATGCTCTGGATCTTGAACCTAAGACCTTCGGTTCAAGAAAGTCTGTTACCGCTAAGAACTCCTTCGCTCCTAGTGCTGGTGCAGGCACAAAATATCCTGTTGAAATTGAGGTTTATGCAGTTCGCAACTTCACTTACACCAACGAAGAAGGTGAGAAGGTTACTGTGAATAATGAAAAAATTGAGTTGAAGGCAGACCAAGGCAAGGCTCCTGGTAAGATTCAGGTAAAATCGACCTTCGAGATTCCTGCAGAGCGAGTGCCTATTGACTCCAAGTACGAGAGTTTCAAAGCTTGGGTTCAAGACGCTTCGATTGATTGGGAGGAATAATTAGAATCATCAAATACTAAATTTGTATATCACATGAATAGTGAGAGAGCGGTTGCGTGATGCAACCGCTCTTTTTCTATGCAAGAAATTTGGTTATTAAATGAAATAACCGTACCTTTGCACACAGATATGGTACTGAATTACATTTGGATTGCGTTTTTCCTCGTGGCCTTCGCCGTGGCGCTGGTGAAGCTGGTGTTCTTTGGCGATTACGAGGTGTTTCCCGCCATGATGGATTCGACGTTTTCCTCGTCGAAGACGGCGTTTGAGATTTCCTTGGGTCTGACGGGCGTGCTTGCCCTGTGGCTCGGCGTGATGAAGATTGGCGAGAAGGGCGGCGTGGTCAACGTGCTGGCGCGCCTGCTCAGTCCTGTGTTCACCAAGCTGTTCCCTGAGGTGCCCAAGGGACACCCCGTCACCGGCAGCATCTTCATGAACATTGCGGCCAATATGCTTGGACTTGACAATGCCGCCACCCCCCTCGGCCTCAGGGCGATGGAGCAGCTGCAGGAGCTGAACACGGAGAAGGAGAGGGCATCCAACGCCATGATCATGTTCCTGGTGCTGAACACCAGCGGCCTGACGCTTATTCCCGTCTCCATCATGGTATACCGCGTGCAGATGGGTGCCGCACAGCCTACGGACATCTTTATTCCGATCCTCTTGGCCACATTCTTCTCGACATTAGCGGGCATCATCGTTACCTCGCTCTACCAGCGCATCAACCTGCTGAACCGCACGCTGCTGCTGACGCTCGGCGGTGCCTGCGTGGCGGTGGCCGCCATCATCTGGGGCTTCTCGCAGATGGACAGCGAGCACATGGGAACGGTGAGCACCACCGTGGCCAATATCCTGCTCATGACCATCATCGTGGGCTTCATTCTGGCGGGAATGCGCAAGAAGGTGAACGTCTACGACGCCTTCATCGAGGGCGCCAAGGACGGTTTTACTACCGCCGTGCGCATTATCCCCTACTTGGTGGCTATCCTCGTAGGCATCGGCGTGTTCCGTGCCAGCGGCGCGATGGACATGCTCATCGGCGGCATCGAGTATGTAGTGAAAGCCATCGGCCTTGACGCCGACTGGGTAGGCGCGCTGCCCACGGCACTGATGAAACCGCTCTCCGGCAGTGGTGCCCGCGGCATGATGGTGGACGCAATGACGACCTACGGTGCCGACTCGTTCATCGGACGCCTGAGCTGTATCTTCCAGGGTAGCACAGACACCACGTTCTACATCCTGGCCGTCTACTTTGGCAGCGTCGGTATCCGACATACCCGCCATGCCGTCGCCTGCGGCCTGCTGGCCGACCTCGCCGGAATCATCTCCGCCATCGCCATCGCCTATCTGTTCTTTGCGTAATAACGTAATATCGTAATAACGTAATATCGAATATTTAGAAATGGCAAACCTCAAATCCCTCGCCAAGGACACAGCCATCTACGGCCTGTCGAGCATCGTCGCCCGGTTCATCAACTATCTGTTGGTGCCCATCCAGACAGCACGCTTTGCTGCCTCTGGCGGTGAATATGGCATCATTACCAATGTCTATGCCTACGTCTCTTTGCTCATCATCCTGCTGACCTTCGGCATGGAGACCACTTTCTTCCGCTTTATGAGCAAGGAGGGCGAAGACCCGAAGAAGGTCTATTCCACCACGCTGACAATGGTGATGATGACCTCGCTGATATCGTCACTGCTGGTATGGACGTTCTTGCATCCGATAGCCGCCGCCGCTGGCTATGCCGACCACCCCGAGTATGTGATAGTCATGTATATCACAGTAGCCATTGATGCTTTTATGGCTATTCCCTTCGCCTACCTGCGCTACTTGCACAAGCCGGTGAAGTTTGCCATGCTGAAGATCATCAATATCCTGCTGAACATCACGCTCAACATCCTATACCTGATTGTCTTGCCAGCCTTGAAGCTAAACCCCTTCGGCATCTACGACGAACAGTTCACGCTTGACGTGGCCTTCGTGTTCTATATCAACCTCTTCTGTACCTGCGCTACGCTACTGATGCTCTGGAAGGAGTGGGTCTCAGAGCGCTTCGAGATTGACAAAGCCACCTGTAAGCGGATGCTCAGCTATACCTGGCCGCTGTTAGTCATGGGACTGGCAGGACAGCTGAACCAGGCTGCCTCACAAATACTCTTCCCCTATTTCTTCGACGGTTCGCAAGTGGAGGCCCGCGAACAACTCGGCATCTACGGTGCCTGTATCAAGATTGCCATGATTATGGTGATGATTACTCAGGCCTTCCGCTTTGCCTACGAGCCGTTCGTCTTCGGAAAGTCAAAGGACAAAGACAACCGCGAAACCTACGCCCAAGCCATGAAGTTCTATCTGATTTTCACGCTACTGGCGTTCTTGGTGGTGATGGGCTATCTGGACATCCTGAAGTATATCATCGGCGAGAGCTACTGGGAAGGTCTGAAGGTTGTGCCGATCGTGATGGCCGCTGAAATCATGTTCGGCGTGTTCTTCAACCTGTCGTTCTGGTACAAACTCACCGACCGCACCATCTGGGGAGCCTATTTCTCCGGCATCGGCGCCGTGGTACTTATCATAATAGACATCCTGCTGATTCCACGATTCAGCTACATGGCCTGTGCCTGGGCCGGCTTTGCTGCCTACGCCACGTCCATGCTGCTCTCCTACTTCATCGGGCAGCGTTACTATCCCATCCCCTACCCCATGAAGGACATCGCGCTCTATGTACTGGGAGCATTGGCTGCCTTCTGTGCCATGTATTGGGCACAGTCCCACCTGCCTGTATGGGCCTCTCTCACGGTTAGCACACTGCTTATCATCGGCTTCTTGGGCGTAGTCATCAAAAAAGACCTGCCGCTGTCAAGTCTTCCTGTCATTGGAAAAAAATTCAGAAAGACCAACACAAAATAACTTAAAGCCCATGATGTCAAACATCCTAAGCGTTGTACTTATTATTAACGAGCTGATGGCATCGAATGCAGGCTCCGCCATGAGTCCTGCCTATAACTTCGACAGCTGGATTGAACTCTACAATCCTACGGAGCAACCTGTCAGCCTTACCGGCATGTATCTCAGCAGACAGGCCGATGACCTGAAGAGCTGGCGGATGCCCGCATCTGTCGGCACCGTCCCCGCCAAGGGATTCCGTGTGATCTGGTTAGGCTCCAATGACATCCGCAGCAATCAGGCTCCCTTCAAACTCGACTGCGACGGCGGTACCATCTATCTGAGCGACAGTGACGGACAGCTCATCAACAGTGCGCAATACCCCAAGGCCATGAGCCGCACTGCCTGGGCTCGCACCACCGACGGCAGCAATACGTGGGGTTGGACGGCTAACCCAACACCTGGAGCCAGTAACGCAAACTCTGTCTTTGCCAGCAAGCGGCTCGACCCGCCAACGGTCAGCGAGGGCAGTCAGATTTTCAACGGAACGCTCACCGTCAAGGTTGATTTCCCTTCGGACGCCACACTGATATATACCACAGACGGCAGCATGCCTACATTTCCGGTTAGCGCCAACAGTGCAAGCCGTCAGAGTAAAGACGGGACGTTCACAGTTACGAGAACCACCAACTACGTGTTCCGTCTCTTCCAAGACGGTTACCTGCCCAGCGTGCCCGTCACCCGCAGCTTTATTCAGACGAACAACCAATATACCATTCCCGTCATCTCCATTGTCGGCGATGAGCGATACTTTACCGACGCCATGTGGGGCATCGACGTGGTAGGCAAAAACGGTATTTCAGGCAACGGCCGCGACGACCCCGTCAACTGGAACCAGCCGTGGGACCGCCCCGTCAACTTCAGCTATATCAGCCCAACAGAGGGTATGCTCTTCAATCAGGACGTCAACATCAGCGTGTCGGGCGGCTGGTCGCGGATGAACAGTCCACGATCCATGAAACTCAAGTCGAACAAAGTGTTTGATGACCAGAACCACCTCGACTACTCATTCTTCCCGCAGAAGCCCAATATCCGCAGCAAAGCTCTGTTGGTGCGCAATGGTGGCAACGACTCCTATTCGCGCTTCATGGACCCTGCGCTGACCACCGTTATCCAGCGTTCAGGCATCGATCTTGACGTGCAAAGCATGGTGCAGGTGGCAGAATACATTAACGGCACCTTCAAGGGCATACTTAACCTCCGCGAACCTAATAACGACAAATTCGTCTATGCCAACTACGGCTACGACGACGATGAAATAGACATGTTTGAGAACTCAACGTTCACCAATGGCAATAACAAGGTCTATCAGCAACTCGTCAATCTGAGTAGCCGCATCAACGAGGAAGGTGTCTACGACGAGGTGAAACAGTTGCTCGACATCGATGAGTTCACAAACTACATGGCCGCCGAGCTGTTTCTTGGCAACGACGACTGGCCCAACAATAATGTCAAGGCCTACCGCAGCCAGTATGACGGGCGCTTCCGCTTCATCATCTTCGACCTAGACCAACCCTTCAACGCGTGGGGACATACCATCACCTCCTCCATCGACAACTTTTCCAGCGTCAAGATGGTGCAGCTGTTCAAAAACCTGCTCAAGCACAACGAGTATCGCAAAAAGTTCATTGATACATTTTGCATAATGGCAGGCAGTGTCTTTGAGAAGAAACGTGCCACCGCCATTGTCGACGAGCTGGCTGATGCCATGCGCCCCATGCAGAAACTCGACAATCGGAATCCTGACAATACGGCCAACAACATCAAGAACAAACTGGCTACCCGCTTAGATGTCACATTGAACCAGTTGGAGCAGTACCGGCCCATGCAGCTCAGCGGCGTGAGGAAAGTCAGTGTGCAGCTCGCTGCCGATACCGATGGCGCCAACATCTATGCCAACGGCATCAAGATCCCATACGCTGCGTTTGACGGGAAGTTCTTCGAGCCCGCAATCATTGAGGCCAAGGCGCCTGCCGGCTACCGTTTTACAGGATGGTCGCTGTCCTCGGGATCCACAGTCCAAGTCTTCAGCACCAATGGAACATGGAAATACTATGATAAAGGAGGACTGACGGGCAGTAGTTGGAAAACTGACGGTTTCAACGACGCTTCGTGGAGCTCAGGAGTAGCACCGCTTGGCTACAAGATGAGTGGCATCAAGACCACCGTCAGCTACGGTACTGACTCCCAAAGGAAGAATCCTACGACCTACTTCCGCAAGACGTTCACTCTCAACGCGGCTCCAAAAGCAACCGACGTGTTCCAGCTACACTATCTGGTTGACGATGGATGCGTCGTTTGGGTCAACGGCCAGGAAGCCGGGCGCATAAATATGCCACAGGGAACCATCAGCTACACGACGTTCTCTACCACCTACGCCGGCGACACTCCCATGACAGGCATACTCGACTTGAATGCGCAGTTGTTCAAAAAGGGCAACAATGTCATTGCCGTCGAGGTACACAACACTAGCTACACTTCAAGCGACCTCTACTGGGATGGCGAGCTACGCACATCAGTTGGCACAAGCAGCGGTGAGACCATCATAGAAGACCCCGTCATCAACCTGGCGGAGGTTGGCGGACAAGGAACAGGAGCCAGCGGCAAACTTGCGCTGACTGCCTGTTTCACTCCGATGGACAATGCTGAGCGCAAGGCTCAGGGCATTACGCCCATACGCATCAACGAGGTAAGTGCCGACAACAGCATTTACGTCAATGAGTATTTCAAGCATAACGACTGGATTGAGCTTTACAACACGACTGACGAAGAAATCGACGTCGAAGGCATGTACTTGAGCGATAATCCAAAGAAGCCCAAGAAGTACCAAATTACAGGGGCTTCCACTGTCATCCCCGCATACGGATACCTTATTGTCTGGTGCGACAAGCTGGAGCCATTGTTGCAATTGCACGCCTCGTTCAAGATTGACGATGAAGGTGGTGATGTGCTGTTGACGGCAGCTGACGAAAGCTGGAGCGATCAACTCACCTACACGCAGATGAAAGGCGACGAAAGCGTTGGCAGATATCCTGACGGCAGCAATGACGTCGTCAGCATGAATGTGCCTACCATTGGCAAGGCCAACAGGACAAGCAGCTACTCGTATCCCATTGAACAAACAGTTATGACGAATGGTATACATGAGATGATGGCCCAGCAACGTTCTACGCAGGTCTATAACCTGAAAGGACAGGCTGTTCAGGGTGCATTGCGACCGGGTATCTATATCATCAATGGACGAAAGTTTATCAAGAAATAATACATAATATCTATGAAAGCAAAAAGCATTATTCTGACACTTGCCTGTATGGCAGTTCTCGGCGCCAAGGCCGATGAGGGCATGTGGACACTCTACAACCTGCCACAGGCAGTGTATGAGCAGATGAAGTTGGAGGGCTACCAGCTGCCCTACGACCAGCTCTACAATGCCGACAACGCTATTATGAAGGCCGTGGTCAATTTCTCCGGCTACTGCTCCGGTGTGGTGGTCTCGCCCGACGGCCTCGTCTTCACCAATCATCATTGCGGATTCGAGAGCATCCGCTCGCACAGCACCGTGGAGCATGACTACATGCTTAACGGCTTCTGCGCCAAAAGCTACGAGGAGGAACTGCCGAACAAGAACATGTTCGTCTCGTTCATGGTGGAGCAGAAGGACATCACCGACCAGCTGCCAAAGGGCTTTGGCACACTGCCCCGCGACAAGCGCGTGCAGTACTTGGACAGCATAGAGAATGCCCTGTCAAAGCAGATCAAGGTACAGGATTCCACTCTCCGCGTGGAAATCCTCGCTTTCTATGAGCGCAACCGTTACTTCCAAACTACCTATCGCGACTTCCGCGACCTGCGCCTGGTGTTCGCCATTCCCAAGTCGATGGGTAAGTTCGGTGGCGAGACCGACAACTGGATGTGGCCGCGCCAAACGTGCGACTTCTCTGTGTTCCGCATCTATGCCGACCCCAAAACCAATGGTCCGGCAGCCTACTCGAAGGACAACGTGCCCTACCATCCTGAACACTGGGCCAAGGTGTCGATGGACGGCTACAAGGCCAACGACTTCGCCATGACGATGGGCTACCCAGGCAGCACCAGCCGCTACCTGTCGAGCTACGGCATCCGTGAGCGCTATGCCCGCAATGCCATCATGGCACAAGTGCGTGGCGTGAAGCAGGAGGTGATGAAGCGCCATATGGATGCCTCCGAAGCCGTACGCATCAAGTACGACTCGAAATATGCCCAAAGTTCCAACTACTGGAAGAACTCTATCGGCATGAACAAGTGCATCGACTCTATCGGCCTCATTGGCGAAAAGGCCAAGTTCGAGGTTCAGCTGCGCCAGTGGATTGATTCCACAGGCCTATACATGAACGAGCTGGATTTCCCCCTGATGCAGCGTCTGTACGACAAGCGATTAGAGCTGATGAAAGCCATGACAAACTGGAGCGAGACTTTCCGCCGTACCAACGAACTGTCGACGCGCGCCCTGCGTGCCCACAACGGCGTACAGCCGAAGGGCAAAGGCAAGAAGGCCTATTTCACTTTCGACGACAAGGACTCATGGGACTACGACACCGACCGCGAAATCCTCGGTACGCTGCTGCAGAACTACCGCCAGCAAGTGGTGAACGAGCGGTTCCTGCCTGACTTCTACAAAACCATTGACCAAAAGTTCGACGGCGACTGCCAGGCCTACGCAGACTATCTGTATAAGAACTCTATACTGATGAAAACGGGCAAGAAGATTTATCACAACAAGAAATCGTTCCAGAAAGACCTCGGCGTACAGTTCGGCCTCGACCTGACAACGTTGGAAGCTGAATATACCCAAGAACTGACTCAGCTAAGCGATAGCATCGCTCTGCAAGAGCACTACCTATGCGCCGCCAAGCTGCGCATGGAGGAGGACCAGCCCCACTACAGCGATGCCAACTTTACCATGCGCTTGAGCTATGGACAGGTGAAGGAGTACAGCATCGGCGGCTGGTCGTCTGGCTACTACACCACCGCTGAAAGCCTCAGCGAAAAGATGAAAAAGGGCGGTTCCATCGAAGATTATAAGGTGGAGCCAGAGATGAAGACGCTCATGGCCGGCCCGGACTTCGGTCCCTACGCCGACAAGCAGACGGGCAAGATGCAGCTTTGCTTCCTGACGAATAACGACATCACTGGCGGCAACAGCGGCTCACCCATGTTCAACGGAAAGAACGAACTGATTGGCTTGGCCTTCGACGGTAACTGGGACTCACTCTCCAGCGATATCTTCTTTGACTCGAACTTGGCCCGCTGCATCGGCGTGGACATCCGCTTCGTCCTCTTTATGATGGACAAATGGGGACACGCCGACAGGCTGCTGAACGAAATCAGGAAATAGGCATCACTTCATCAAGGCCATGACCAAACGTATCTCATCGTAGGTAATGTCAGGCGGACAGAGGCTCTTCACGGCTGTAGAACCTTGCTCTTTGCCCACCATACGGACAATCCGCTCAATGGCTTGTTGATGCTCAGGACTAATGAGCTCACTGACAGGAATGTCACCTGACTCTACATAACGGGTCAGGTGACTTTTTATTGTCCCGACGGTCATGCCACGCTCACGGGCAATCAGGTCAGGGTTCATGCCCTGCTTATAGAGTTGGAAGGTTAATTCCCATGTTTTGGGTTTCTTCTCCTTCGGTGCTTTGGTCGCTTTGCCTTTCCGCTCACGCTTCGGCTTGAGTGCCGCCTCATCCAGCGCATCCAGCATGGAAATCTGCTTCTCCCTTAGATAGGTAGTGACGGAAAAGCCTTGTTCGGCCACCTTCGTCAGCAGATAACGGCGCGACATCCACGCCTGTCTCAGATCGGGCAAAGCGTTGGCAAGCCGCTTGCTGGCCTGCTTGTTGTTCGATTCCACCTTGGCGGAAAGCTCAATGGGCTTGGCAAGGATTTCCCTCAGCGTCTGTTCAAAATAGACGGCACTACGGACGACACGTTCCCGGAACTCCTGCCGACAAAGCTCCTCATAGCTCATCTGCTGTATTTTCTGTCGCCATTTATCGGCAATCGCCATCACACGCTGCTGGATATCCATCAGCGACCTGTCGTGTAGCTGCTTCAAGGAGGAATGACTATGGTAGAAGAACTCGGCGAACAGACGTACCATAGCTTCCTCACCGAAAAGAATGGTGCGGAAGTCGAAAAGCTGCAACAACAGATAGCGTTCATACTCCTGTTTCAGCACGGGCAGCTGGGCGATGCTCTGTTGCGCAGCCTTCTCCTGACAGGCAATATAGCTGTCCACACGTTCGTCATTAATAATGGCGCGAGGCTCCAACGGCGATGCCAACAACAGTCCTTCTAAAGTACGGCAACGGCTCAGCGCCACATACACCTGACCGGGGGCAAACGACTGATTGGCATCAATGATGACGCGGTCGAACGTCAGGCCCTGGCTCTTGTGTATCGTGATGGCCCACGCCAGTCGCAAGGGAAGCTGACGGAAGACGCCTTGCACCTCGGTCTCTATCTCCCGTGTGGTCTCGTTCAGCGTGTAGCGCGCATTCTCCCACTCCAATGGCTCTACCTCTATGGCTTCCTCGTCGCCCTCACAGAGAACGAATACCTTATGGTCATCTACGTAGGTCACCCGTCCTATCCGGCCATTATAATAACTATGTTGCCCTGACGGATCGTTCTTCACAAACATCACCTGTGCGTCCGTCTTCAACACCAACGACTCGGCCGTCGGATAGGAATACTCCGGGAAAGTGCCCTCCACCTCAGCACGGAAAATGAACGGGCGGCCCTTCAACTTCTGCAGTTCTGACTCGTTGTAGAAATTGGCCAGGTTATTATGGGTTGTCAGACGGATAGCTCCGCCCAAAGCGCCCCCTCGTTCCCCCTGAGGGGGAATGTCTGCGCCTCCCCTACAGGGTGAGGTTTGAAGGAGGATTCTACTATTCAGCTGTGCCAGCGCCTCCATGGTGGGATGTCCATTACGTACCTGATTCAAAATCTCAATAAACGACATGTCCTGCTGCCTGTAGACATGCTCTAACTGGATTGTTACATAGTCTATCTGCTGCAACGCCTTCGAGCCGAAGAAATAGGGCGTGTCGTAATAGGGCTTCAGCATCCGCTCATCCTCAGGTGTCACTACGGGAGTCAGCTGTGCCAGGTCACCAATCATCAGCAGCTGCACACCGCCGAAGGGCAGAAAATGGTCGCGAAAGCGGCGAAGCACCGAGTCAATGGCATCTAATAAGTCTGCCCTCACCATAGATATCTCATCGATAATCAGCAGATCGATCGAAGCAATAATCTTTCGTTTCTCACGTCCGAAGTCGAACTTACTCTCCACTTTTGCTCCCGGCACGTAAGGAGAAAAGGGCAGTTGGAAGAACGAGTGAATGGTCATGCCGCCGGCATTGATGGCGGCCACGCCCGTTGGCGCCACCACAATGGGGCGCTTCCTTGAGCGCTCTACAATTGTCTTCAAGAATGTGGTCTTTCCTGTTCCTGCCTTACCTGTTAGGAAAATGCTCTTACATGTGTTTTCCACGAAATCCCACGCTATACGCAACTCCTTGTTCTGCTCCATCCCTGGTTCTGTTTTCAGTTGTTGTTCATTTGCTGGCAAAATTACGAAAAAACGAGAGAAATGCAAAAGAAAAACATGCTTTTCTTCTCATTTCTCTCACTAATTGTGTAATTTTGCAGACAGAAACCAACAAACAGGAATAATAATGAAAACTATCACTACCATTACCCTTTGCTGGCTGGCATTGTCGGCCACCGCACAAACTCTTCCGTATCAGAATCCAGACCTCTCAGCCAAGGAACGTGCCAAAGATCTCTGCAGCCGTCTCACTTTGGAGGAGAAAGCCCAGCTGATGCTTGACGAAAGCCCCGCCATTCCCCGACTGGGCATCAAGAAGTTCTTCTGGTGGAGCGAGGCCCTACACGGTGCTGCCAACCAGAGCAATGTCACCGTGTTTCCCGAGCCGATAGCAATGGCCTCTTCGTTCAATCCCGACTTGCTCTATAAGTGCTTTGACGTGGCCTCAACAGAGTTCCGCGCCCAGTACAACGAGCGTATGCAGCGTGGCAGTGGCGAAGACGAGAAGTTCCACAGCCTCTCGGTCTGGACACCTAACGTCAACATCTTCCGCGACCCGCGCTGGGGACGCGGACAGGAGACCTACGGCGAGGATCCTTACCTGACCTCTGTGATGGGTACACAGGTGGTGAAAGGCCTGCAAGGCCCTGAGGACGCAAAGTATCGTAAGCTTTGGGCCTGTGCCAAGCACTATGCCGTACATAGCGGCCCGGAGTACACCCGCCACTCAGCCAACCTGACCAACGTGTCGTCACGTGATATGTGGGAGACCTACATGCCGGCATTCAAGACGCTGGTGCAGGATGCAAAGGTACGCGAGGTGATGTGTGCCTACCAGCGATTAGACGATGACCCTTGCTGCGGCTCACAGCGACTGCTGCAGACCATCCTGCGCGACGAGTGGGGGTTTGAGTACTTAGTGGTGAGCGACTGCGGTGCTGTCAGCGACTTCTACGAATCGCACAAGTCTTCGTCCGACCCCACTCACGCCTCTGCCAAGGCCACGATTGCTGGTACTGACGTGGAGTGCGGCTATGGCTATGCCTACCGTAGTATTCCTGAGGCCGTAAAGCGCGGCTTCATCACCGAGGCCGAGGTCGACAAGCATGTCATCCGCCTACTGGAAGGCCGCTTCGACTTAGGCGAGATGGACGATCCTTCGCTCGTAGAGTGGTCGAAGATTCCCTATTCCGCCATGTCTACCAAGCAGTCGGCCAACCTGTCGCTCGACATGGCCCGCCAGTCGATAGTGCTCTTACAGAACAATAACAACATTCTGCCCTTGCGAAAGGGCAAGGAGAAGATTGCCGTCATCGGACCAAATGCTGACAACGCCCCAATGATGTGGGGTAATTACAACGGTATGCCGAACCATACCATTACTATTCTTGACGGTATCAAGGCCAAGCAGAAGAAACTGTTTTACGCCCCTGGCTGCGACCTGACTTACGACAAGGTGCAGGACTGCCTGCTGGCTTCCCAATGCAGCTTTGAGGGAAAGAGGGGCATGAAGGGAACTTTCTGGAACAACCGCCGAATGGAGGGCAAGCCCGTCACCACGCAATACTACACCACACCACTGGCAGTCACCACTGCCGGTATGCATAATTTCGCACCGGGCGTACAGTTAGAGGATTTCTCTGCCAAGTACGAGACTGTCTTCACTCCGAAGGAATCTGGCGAATATGTGGTGAACGTAGAAGGTTGCGGCCACTTTGAACTGTTCATCGACGGCGAACAGAAGTTCCGTCACCACATCTGGCGCACCACACCCAACCTTGTCACCATACAGGCCGAGAAGGGCAAGAGCTACAACATTGAAGTACGCTTCGCACATATCCATACGTATAATGCCAACCTGAAGATTAATGTTGCCAAGGAGTATCCCATTGACTATAACGAGACCATCAGTAAACTCAACGGTATTAACAAGGTTATCTTCGTTGGTGGCATCTCGCCAGCACTGGAAGGTGAGGAGATGCCTGTAGACATTGACGGCTTCAAGGGCGGCGACCGTACACACATCGAGCTGCCGAAGGTGCAGCGCGATTTCCTCAAAGCTCTCAAGAAAGCTGGCAAGCAGGTCATCTTCGTCAACTGCTCCGGCTCATGCATCGCCTTGGAGCCTGAGACAGAAACCTGCGACGCCATCGTCCAGGCATGGTACCCCGGTCAGGAAGGCGGCACGGCCGTGGCCGACGTACTCTTTGGCGACTATAACCCCAGCGGCAAGCTGCCCGTCACGTTCTACAAGAACAGCAGCCAGTTGCCTGACTATGAGGACTATTCAATGAAAGGACGCACCTATCGCTACTTCGACGATGCCCTGTTCCCCTTCGGCTACGGACTGAGCTATTCCACTTTCGAGATCGGCGAACCTAAGGTAATCAATACATCCACCAGTAATCCTGGATTCAACATTGCTGTACCAATCAAGAATGCCGGCCTACGCGACGGCGTTGAGACGCTGCAGCTCTATATCCGTAACCTGCAGGATCCTGACGGACCGCTGAAGTCGCTCCGTGCCTTCCAGCGCGTTGACGTGAAAGCTGGACAGACGGTTACTGCCAACCTGAGATTTGAGCACAAGAGCTTCGAGTTCTGGGATCCTGAGACCAACACCATGCGCGTGAAGCCTGGCAAGTACGAGATTCTCATAGGTACCAGTTCCGACAATAAAGACTTGAAGAAGCTGACATTGACGCTCGACTAACCAACGAACGGTTATGATAGGAACCATTGTCAATACCTGTACCATCATTGCCGGTTCTATTCTTGGTGCCCTGCTGAACCGAGGCATCAAGGAAAAGTACAAAGAGACGCTTTACACGGGTCTCGGCCTGGCATCGCTGGCTATCGGCCTCAATGCCACCATCAGCAACCTACCCAAAAGCCAATATCCAGTGCTATTCATCGTAGCACTGGCGGTTGGCGGTTGCCTCGGAACATGGCTCGACATTGACGGGCGCTTCAAGCGCCTTGTCAACAAGCGTTCTGGCAGCAGCTCGGCGACGTCAGGGCGACCAGCGGTCGGGAATGAGGCTAAGCTGGGCGACGGCCTAAGCACGGCCATCCTGCTTTATTGCATTGGGCCGCTGTCCATGCTGGGGCCTGTCATCTCTGCACTCAAGGGCGACCACACTTTCCTCTTCACCAATGCCACGCTGGACTTTGTCAGCAGCACCATCTTTGCCTCGACCTACGGCATCGGCATGATCTTGGCAGCCCCTGTGCTCTTCCTGTGGCAGGGAATGTTCTATGTCGTTGCACAGATTTCCAGCACCGCCGTCAGCGATGCCCTCATGTCAGAGCTCTTGATTGTCGGCGGCCTAATGATTACCGGCAGTGGCCTTGGTCTACTCAACCTCAAGGACTGTAAGACCCTCAATCTCCTGCCCTCGCTGCTTGTGCCCGTTGTCTGGTTCCTCTGCATTTCGTTATTAAACTAAAAAGCCCCACCACCTGTAGTCTTTCACTTTTTTTCGTATTTCGTAATTCATAATTCATAATTATTTCGTACCTTTGCACACTAAATCAATGAAATAGAGATGTTAGAAGTCAAAAACCTACATGCCAAGATTGGTGACAAGGAGATATTGAAGGGCATAGACTTGATGGTTCGCGACGGCGAGACACATGCCATTATGGGACCGAACGGCTCGGGCAAGTCTACGCTAAGTGCCGTACTCGTGGGCAACCCGCTCTATGAAGTGACGGAGGGCGAGGCTTACTTCAACGGCAAGAACCTGTTAGATATGGTGCCGGAAGACAGGGCACACGAAGGACTGTTCCTGTCATTCCAATATCCGGTAGAGATTCCTGGTGTCTCCATGACTAACTTCATGAAGACGGCAATTAACGAGAAGCGCAAGTACTTGGGGCTGGAACCGCTGAACGCTGCGGAATTCCTGAAGCTGCAAAGGGAGAAGCGCAAGATAGTAGAACTGGACTCCAAACTGTCAAACCGCTCTGTGAACGAAGGCTTCAGCGGCGGCGAGAAGAAACGCAACGAAATCTTCCAGATGGCGATGCTGGAGCCAAAGCTGAGCATCCTAGACGAGACCGACTCAGGCCTTGACGTGGATGCCATGCGCATCGTGGCTGAGGGTGTGAACAAGCTGCAGACGCCAGAGACCAGCTGCATCGTCATTACCCACTATGACCGTCTGCTGGAAATGATTCGTCCGCAGTTCGTACATGTGCTCTACAAAGGACGCATCGTGAAGACGGGAGGCCCTGAGCTGGCCAAGCAGATTCAGGAGCACGGCTACGACTGGATTAAAGAAAGGCAACGGGTAGGCGAGCTTTGCTCGGGAATGGAGATTGGTGAGGAATGAGTAGCGAGCAGCAATACATAGAACTATACAAGCAGGCCCGGCAGATAATCTTTGACCATGCGCCAGAAGCCATGAATGCCGTGCGCGACAAAGCATACAAGGACTTCGTGTCGAGTGGTTTCCCCACGCGAAAGGTGGAACGCTACAAATACACGGACATGGCCAAACTCTTTGCGCCTGACTATGGGTTGAACCTGAATCGCCTCGAAATCCCCGTTGACCCTTATCAGGCCTTCCGTTGCGATGTGCCTAACCTGTCCACCTCGTTCTACTTCATGGTCAATGATGCGTTTTTTGAGGGGGGAAAGGCTACGGGTAGGCGCGATAGCGGGAATGGGTGCGATGGCGGGAATGGAGGAGAAAGCATTCCCCATGGCCACTTGCCTGAAGGCGTCATGATAGGCTCTTTCCACAATTTCCCCGATTTCATCGAGAAATACTACGCCAAACAGGCTAAAACCAGCGAGGATGCTGTGACGGCCCTCAACACCATGCTGGCACAGGATGGCCTGTTGGTCTATGTACCCAAGAATGTCAAGGTAGACCGAGCTATTCAGGTCATCAATATTCTGAAATCTCCTTTTGCAAATACGGCTATTCCCGAGCAAAGCTCGCCTACCCGTTGTCTTTCCGGGGGCGGCTTGATGGTGAACCGCCGCGTGCTCATCGTACTAGAAGAAGGTGCAGAGATCAAGATCCTATTCTGCGACCACACGGCTGATGACCGCGACTTCTTGGCTACACAGGTGATAGAGGCCTACGTAGGAGCTAACGCCTCACTCGACCTGTATTGTTTAGAGGAAACCCATGCAAAGAACGTCCGTGTGAGCAATGTATATATTGACCAGCAACGCGACAGCCGCGTGAACCATAACGTGATTACCCTGCACAACGGCATTACCCGCAACAAACTCGACCTGACCTTATCCGACGAGGGTGCGGAGTGCTCCTGCTATGGCTGCGTGATAGCTGATAAGCAGCAGCTGGTGGACAACAACACGCTGATTACTCACCGTGCCACCCATTGCACCTCAAACGAGCTATACAAATACGTGCTCTCCGGTAACGCTACAGGCGCCTTTGCCGGTCGCGTGCTGGTACAGCCGGGAGCTCAGCAGACGGTATCGCAGATGACAAACCAAAATCTCTGTGCCACGAAAGAGTCACGCATGTATACACAGCCCATGCTGGAGATTTATGCTGACGACGTGAAATGTGCCCACGGCTCCACCGTAGGCCAGCTGAACGACGCAGCGTTGTTCTATATGCGCCAGCGTGGCATCAGCGAGCAAGAAGCCCGTGTGCTCTTGCAGCAGGCGTTTATCAACGAGGTGATTGACAAGATGCAGCTCTCGCCCCTGCGCGACCGCCTGCACTACCTTATTGACAAGCGTTTCCGCGGACAGCTCAGCAAGTGCGAAGGCTGCAGGCTCTGCAAGTAGCTGCTTTGTTTTCGAAACGCCCGATGCATGGGGGCAAGGCCCGGTTATTGCCGAAGTTAAGAAAAAGGGGAGTGTGCGTTTGCACACTCCCCTTTTTTATCTTGAACAGATGATTTTCATTAATTGCTTTCACGCGGGAACAAATACCAATCAGCATGTTGCGTTCCTTTCGATTTAGCCCAATCCAGGAAGAGGGGGAAGAGTGTACTAACGGGAACACTCTCATTCTCTGGTTTCAGAAGCAGTTCAAAATTGTCTATCTTCGTACCAAACAGGTGGAAAGCAAACGGATAGTCGGTGTCGCGGACAAAGAAGATGTTTCTATCGGGCACAGAGAGGTCATCCTCTGTATGGAAATAGCCAAACTTCATTCTTGGAGCAGGAGCCTCAAAGGGAATATGTACCTGCCAAGTCTGGTTGCCATCCTCTTCACGATAGATGAAAGGATCGATAGAAGCCAAGTCACTGCTCGTCTGGCCAACACTATAGTTCAGCTGGATAATATAGGTGTCTCCAAGATTTGCCGTGACATCAGATGTGAGATAATACACATTATCCGTGCCATTATTTTCAACCTTAAACGAAACCTCCTCTTCTATTCCAGTCTTCTTGTGCTTAATCTTCGTGACTACACTTGAGGGCTGAACAGGAGTATGCAGCGTGAGAGCCAGTCCGCTCTTCAGCTCTACATAGTTCTGATAGGTGGTCAGCTTGAATGATTCCTGAACCAACTTAAATACCTTGTCCGGGCTCTTCTTAATAGAGATCTTCTCGTGTTCTGACTCCACGATGACATCATTCAGGTCGTAGTCACCCTTCTTGGGCCACAAATCCTCGTATCCATAGACGCTGAAAGTACTTGTCTTTTGGGGAACAATCTCAGGTATCGGGGTGAACACATTGGGCTTCAGGGCGAACACCAAGTCGTCGTAGTCCTGATCGCTACATGCGTCCTCGAACGAAACGATAGCATACTTCTCATTATCGTTCTTCACGTATGCAAACTTGGCAATACGGCTCTCGCCATCAGTATTGAGATATTTATAGTTATCATTGTATTCTTTATCTTTATCAAAGGGCGGGCAACGCAAACCTTCAGTGTACGATGCTCCATCCGTGGAAGTGCCCCACATATTAAAGAATGCCTTGCTGGAATTGTAGCCCTTTATCTGGTAGGCATTACCCTTCATACCCCAAGCATGTGTCTTGAGAATGAAACCAATCTTGGTTCCCTTGGGGAACTTCGTGGTAGCATTATCCATGCTATTATTGGCAATATTCGGATAATACATCAGCTGTACGACGTCACCAGCATGTAAAGCAACGGAATTCTGGTAGTCATAATTACTCTTCATCTTTTTCCACCCTCCACACTGAGTATTGGGGAAGAGCATGACGATATTCAAATCCTCGGGCTTTGTCGGCTTCGTGTCTTCAGTATAATAATAGTAACCCAGTGAACTGTTCCAGCAAGTGCTTCCGCCAATAACGGTGATGGAAACTTCCGATTCCTCCTGCAATGTCAGGTCTGGCTGGGCACGATACTCCTCGTGGCAAGGGGCATTGCTATTCAAAGCATCAGAAACGGTTTCGCAGAGTGACGCAAAATCTTCACCGCTGAATACCAGTTTGGGATTTGTTGTATTATTAATATATTGGGGCCTACCTGACGTTTCACTCCACTTTCCTAAGTAAGATTTCCAGATCTTGTATTTTTGACCGGTTGGTATTACGTTACCTTGCACATCAACAAGGGACGAGAGCGAGGGAATAGTTGCTACATCATCCGTATAAGTTTCTTCGGCACGAGTAACATACATACTGCTGTTACGGGCAGCAGCCGGCTTGGTAGCCACAGCCTTAGCTGCACCATTCTTCACGTCTGCCTCTATCAGATAATCGGAAACGAAGAAGTTACCCGTCACCACATACAGATGCTGAGCGTATGCAGGCAACTTTACTGACTTGCTGAACTTGCCGTCAGCATCGGTGAAATCCGAGAAAATCGGAATGATGCTACTGTCAAGCTGTTCAAACTCATCTTCTCCTACAAACGGATTCTGGTTGTAGACACTAAATTGCACTGGGCCGTAAAGCTTGAATGCAGAATAGTCCACAGACAGGTTTACATTCTGAATGGTGGAGAAATCAAATGTGTTTGCAACCTTTTCTGACGTTTCGTCACCACCAGGGAGCGGAGCATCCGGATCAAACACGTCCGTGTCTTTACATGAGACAGCTAACACGGTTAAAACTGTCATGAGTGCAACCTTTGCACTTTTCATCATAATTCTCATAATAGAAAACAATTTAAAATCTATGGTCTTTTTGTTGATTATTTCGCTGCAAAGGTACGAATTATATCTAAATCTCCAAATTATATACTATTAAAAAAAAGGTAAATGGATAAAATTTACGGATTTCCATTATTTTTTCCGGATTTTATTGTATTTTTGCAACAGAAAAAGAAGTTATTGTTATGATAGAAAAAGAATATTATTGGTATGGCATCGCCATAACGGTGTATCTGCTCTCCTGTTGGTTCTTTTCCATCATGAGAGCCTTTCACACCTGTCAGAAGTCGAAAGAGCACAGAAAATACATCTGGCCAGACAGGAAACTGCAGGTTATTATCTACCTGATGTCTGTTTGCCTGATTCCCTATGCTGTGGATCCCACAAGCCCTGCCGCATGGCTGTTGGTAAAGTGTTACTTTCCGGCTACCTACTATTTCTACTGCGGAGTGCTGCTGTTCATGTTCTTCGGCTCTGTGAAGCAATGGAACAAATGGAAAACCATCAGTTGGATAACGGCCATCCTCGTCATCATTGCTGTCATACCCTTAGTCATCAATGCCTGGATTCCTGGAGGAGTGCTCAGCGGGAAAGGCATGGTGAGGCATGAGCAGATAGTTCTGGCAGTAAGTCTGCTGACCATTCCCTTTTGTGCTATGTCAATGTGGAAGGTATGGAACTGTATTGTGGAAGCCCGCGACGAAAACTATTCAAACCCTGATGACTTCCCGCTGGCCTACGCCAAGCGTGTCTGGCTCTCACCGGTGTTTCTCTCCCTGTTCATCTGGCCAGCCTTCCTGACCGACAGCCCAAGGGTAATGGCGTGGATGTGCCTGCCGCTGTCGGTATTCAATATTGCGCTGCTCATCAATGTCATGCCTGTCTGGCGGCAAGTCGTTCTCCTGTCTGATACAGAAGGGCCAGAATCAGAAGCAGAAAGCCGTGAGCGTATCCTCATGGAAGAGCGCATAGACCAAATAGCACAGAAGATAGAAGAGTTCCTGAAAGAGAAACAGGGCTACCTTGATCCGCACCTGAAGATGGATCACGTGGTGGAGTACTGCGGCACCAACCGTACATACGTGTCACTCACATTCAAAGAGCGTTTCGGCGGCTTCTTCAACTATGTCAACCAACTGCGGCTGGAGCACTATGAGCAATATTTGAAGCAACACAAGAACACGACAAAGGACATCGCCGCCCAGGAATCGGGCTACAGTTCCTATCAGGCTTACTACAAGGCATCCCAGCGCCTCCAGAAGAACACTGATAAGCACCTACAGGATTAGTTTCTTTTCATGATGAACGAGACGAAGAAGGGATTTATCCAGTTGCACCTGAGCGTGCTGTTAGCTGGCTTCACTGGCTTGTTCGGCCGATTGATTACGCTGAACGAGGTGGACATCGTATGGTATCGTATGCTCTTCACAAGCTGCATCCTGCTAGTGTTTACAGGATTACCACGCGTCGGGTGGAGAAAATTCCTACAATTGTGCGGCTGCGGAGCCTTATTGGGGCTGCACTGGATGCTGTTCTATGGCAGCATCAAAGCGTCGAACGTATCAATAGGTGTCATCTGCTTCTCGCTAATCGGCTTCTTCACCGCCGTCTTCGAGCCGATGATTTTCAAGAAGCGTTTTTCCGACATGGAGCTGCTCTTCTCGCTGATTACCGTTGTCGGCGTGCTGTGTATCTTCTCGTTAGACGCCCGCTATCGCTATGGCATCACGATAGGCGTGGTGTCGTCAGCCGTCTGCGCCCTCTATGCCATCTGCAACAAAAAAGCCAGCGTGGGCGTCAGAAGCCGCACGGTACTGATGTACCAGATGTCCGGCGGACTCATCATCGTTTCAGCCATGATTCCTGTCTATCTATGGTTCTTCCCCAGCCGGCAGCCCGTCGTCGTTGTGCCCGAAGGCTCGAATCTTTGGTTCATGCTCTGCCACGCGCTGTTCTGCACCGTAGGTATGTACCTGCTGCAGATTCAAGCCCTGAAACGCCTTTCCGCCTTCACCGTCAACCTGACGTACAACCTTGAACCCTGCTATACGATTATCCTTGCATTCCTTATTTTCGGCGAGGGCCGCGAAATCAACTTCTCTTTCTACCTCGGCATCGCCCTTATCCTACTCAGCGTATTGTTACAGTCGCTTAGGGCATGGCGGTCTCGTAGCAAAACGTAAGAACCAACTCCTTAGGTATCAATCTTCGCTGATATCATTTTTTCGTTTCAGTGGCCTTAAGCGGTCTATTATCAGCGCAATAGCGCCGTCACCCGTGACGTTGCAGGCTGTGCCAAAGGAATCCATTGCAATATAAAGGGCTATCATAAGAGCCTGCTGGCTATTGTCGAAGCCGAGGATGCTGGCCAAGGGGGCTAAGGCTGCCATAATCGCCCCGCCAGGTACACCAGGAGCCGCCACCATAACAATTCCCAGCATCAGGACGAAGTGAAGAAACACGCCGAAATCGAAAGGAAGGCCTTCGAGCAGACAGATGGTAAGAGCACAAGCCACAATTTTCATGGCAGAGCCTGACATGTGGATGGTTGCACAGAGGGGCACACAGAAACCAGCCACACCCTCGCTGACACCATTCTTCCGTGTCTGCTGCAACGTAACGGGGATGGTGGCCGCCGAACTACTTGTGCCAAGGGCTGTCATGTAGGCTGGCAGCATATTCCAAAGCAGCCGCAGGGGATTCCTGCGCGTCACAGCTCCCGCCACACAGAACTGATAGAGCAGAATGAGGATATGGAGCACGAAGATTACCACGATTACGCGGGCAAAGACAGAAACAATACGCCAGGCCTGACCAGAGACCGTCATCTCAAGGAAGATGCCAAAGATATAGAGCGGCAGTAGCGGGATGATCAACCGATGAATCGTCTTGGTGATGACCTCTCGGAACTCCACAGCTGCCAAGCGTAACGTGGGGAGATGGCCGTAGGCGACGCACAAACCCACCATAAACGAGAAGACAAGGGCAGACATCACATCGAACATGGCCGGTATCTGTATCTTGAAATATGGCTCTATGGCCTGCGCGGCTTCTGTTGTCACTCCTGCCCCAGAAACCTGAGTCACCAAGCCAGGGAATAGCCACCGGCCTGTACCATACGACAGAAGACCGCACATCACCGTGTCAAGATAGGCTACGGCAACCGTCAGGAGCAGCAGCCGTCCTGCCGTTCGCCCAATCTCGCCGATAGCCGGCAACACCAGTCCTATTATAATAAAAGGTATAAGGAAACCCAGCAACTGTCCGAACACGCCATTGAACGTGACAAACACGCGTACCCACGGCTCCGTGAGCACCAGCCCTAAGAGAATGCCCAAAATGATGGCTACCAGTATTCGCGGGAGTAGCCCAAAACGAAACTGCTTCTTTCTTCCCCTTTGGCTTCGCCGAGTTCTATTACGACTCGCCCATCTCCAAGCGAGCTTGGATGGCTCTCGCTGCTCCGTCCTTTCTCCTTCGTCAGTCATTTCACAACAATTCAAGTTTCATGTATCATCAGTTGATGACGGCTATCTTACAGACCGTTCCTTTCTTGCCGTCAGACGTAGCAGTAGCTACCATATAGATGCCAGAGGCTACACGGCGACCCTGACGGTCACAGCAGTCCCATGTGAAAGTTCCTCCGTTGGAGCGGCCTTCGGCAATAAGTTTTCCGCTGGAAGAGAGTATCTTCACGTCAGCATTCATCGACAGGCCGACAACGGTAATGAGGCCGGTGAAGTCTGGCGTGACAGGGTTGGGATAGGCATAGACGTTGTCCTCGGTCATCTCCTCGTTAGAAACCGAGGCGTCACTCATATAGGAGCAAAGGCCGTTCTCTGTCAGGAAGAACACCTCGCCCGTCTGCTGGTTGATGCTGGCAGACATTACGTTGTCCGACAACAGCTTGGAGTTGTCTGCCGTGAAATAATGAAGCTGCTGCATATTGTCGGCGCTGATGAGAAACACGCCGGCACGGTTGGAGCAAAACCATTTGCGCCCACCACCGTCAATCGCTATGCTGCTGATACTGACACCATTGAGCAGGTAGTCGGCATAGTTGCTGCCGTCATTGCGCGGCACCTTGACCTGCTGAAACACAACGCTGCTCTCCCCCACTCCACTCCGTTCAATCATAAACGGTCCGTGACTGGTGCCTATCCATATATTCCCCTCTAAGTCTTCACACACACAGTTGACACCCGTAAGGATATAATTTGTACCGTCCTGATTGACAAACTTGTCATACCGATGAAGGTTGTCGTTTTCCATATCATAGCAGAAGAGTGCAGGCTCGTTCCAGTGTGAATTACAGAACCATAACAGACCGCGACTGTCGATAAACATACAACGAAGACCTTGCAAACTGAGATTTCTGCTGTCCGTCAGCAGACTCTTATGGTGGCTGTTCCACTGGCCGTCCTTCGTCAGTTCCAGAAGTGAAGTCTTGTTGGTCTGACTGTTCAAAACCCAGAGATTTCCCTGCTTGTCGAACTTTACCCCATGCACCAACGTATAGGAATTATCTAATTCCTTTGAACCGTCTACGGCACCCCTCAGCGGGCTGTTCTGCTGATTGTGGTATTTCAGGAGTTTTCCGTTCTGGAATTCATAGAGCCCGCAACGTCCGCCTACAGCTACATGACCTATATCGGTAGGATCATAGTCAATACAGTTGATATCAAGGTATTCATAGCCTGTTGTTGAAGACAAGTTGTCTTCATAAATTTGCCAGTCGTTTCCGTCCCATACCTGTACTGTTCCTGGACGCAAAAGGTCGGCGACACCAGAGAGGAAATAGCCTCCGGTAGTATATAACCGATCATTGGCAAACTTTGATTCGTAGAAATAATTATTCTTTGGCCCTCCTGGCAGAAGTGTCTGCACGAGTGACAGGTACTTTTCGGTATCGCCGTTGTCGTAGGGCGGCAACTGCACAGGAAACTCCGGATGGTTCTTCGTATACGTATCAGCTATTTCCGCCCGTTGCATATTTACTTTCACAATGCCAAAGCGCGCATAGAGGTAGGCATAAGCACCGTCGATCGTCAAGCTGTCTACGGTCTTATCCTCTGTCATTGTCTTGGAGTAGAGGGCAGAGATATTTGTGATATTGCCATTGACGTCTATCAAGTCTATGTTTGCATCCTGATAGACAGCGATGAGCCGTTTGGCCGTGGGATTCCAGGCTATATGGGTGATATAGGTATCGCTCAGTCCTGAAACCTTGTCATAAGTTGTGATACTCTGGTCTTTTTGGTTGTACTGATAAAGGTCATTTGACGCCAAGACAAAAAGATAGTCGCCTGCCGCACAAATCTGCTGTACGTCGTGGTAAGCCATATATGTGCGCCACGTACCGACCTGCGCCCTTACAGGGCTGAATGATAAATGATAAATGATAAAAGATAATACAATCAGCCAAATCTGTCTGATGGTTATTAGCTGATTCCATTGATTATCAACAATACATTTATCATTCATCATTTATCGTTTATTATTTAGGAATTCGCAGAGTTTCGCCACCGCTCTGGCTCGGTGGCTGATGTGGTTCTTCACTTCCATTCCCAGTTCGGCAAAAGTCTTGTCGTAGCCATCGGGCTGGAAGATGGGGTCGTAGCCGAAGCCCTCCCCTCCCCTACGCTCTCGGATGATTTCGCCTTCAACGATTCCCTCGAATTTGTGTATATCCTTAATGGAGGTACAGCCGCAGGGACAGACATCCTTTTTCTGTATTAACGCAATAACGGTGCGGAATCGTGCCTTGCGGTTGTTATTATTTCCTAATTCTTTCAGAAGGCGTGCCATATTCGCCTCAGAGTCGTGGCTGGCAGGATGCTCTGCTTGTTGCGACTCAGCCGCAACACACTCTAAAGCTGCATAACGGGCAGAATAGACGCCAGGTGCGCCGCCGAGTGCTTCCACTTCCAAGCCGGTATCGTCGGCAAAGACGTCCATGTGGTAATGACTATAGACGTATTCTGCCTTCTGCAAGGCGTTCTCTTCGAGGGTAGTGCCCGTCTCAGGAATATCCGCATCGCAACCAATATCCTTCAAGGAGAGTACTTCAATATTGTTTCCAAGAATGTCGCGAATCTCTGAGAGCTTATGCTGATTATTTGTTGCGAATACTATCTTCATATTTTTTTTCTTGACGACAACCAAGACAACTTTGCTCACTCTTGCTGAATGTTTCTATAGTTGTCTTTGTTGTCGTTATTTCTTTTGTTTTATCTTCACTTTCATCTCATCAAAGCCTTCGCCATAGACACCAATGACAGCACTCTGAGAGACAAAGGCCTGCGGGTCGATCATCTTGATAAGGCGAAAGATATAGACACTCTCGCGCTTCTTAGCGAGGATACAGAGCACTTTCATCTCCTGACCTGTGTACCAGCCGTGTCCATCGAGGATTGTCACACCGTGGTTCATCTCCGTACCAATGGCGTTGGCTATCTCCTGCCATTTTTGGGTGAAGATCATGAACTGTACAGACTCACGACGGGCGTTCATCACGTAGTCAAGTACAAAGTTCTCAATAGCCATCACACAAAGACCGAACATCACCTTATGGGCTCGTTCGATGTAATCGCCAAACTGAGGAAAGAACATACAGGAGCCGATGATACAGAAGTCAACAGTAATCAAGACAGAACCCAACGACACATTGTGATACTTATTCACAGAGGCCGCAATGATATCTGTTCCGCCTGTGGAGCCGTTGTTCAGAAAGACGGTCGCAAGAGAAATACCAGATATCACACTTCCGATAATCATCGACATGAAGTCCTGCCCCTCACCCAATACCTTAATCGGCAGGCCATTAGGCTGTGTAGGCATAATGGCTTGTGCGAACATCAATAGAAAATAGAGGGCGAAAATGGCGAAGATGGTCTTCATCATGAACTTAATGCCCAGAATCCTCAATGCCACTACCAAAAGGATAAGATTAATGATGATATAGGTATTCTCCAGATGGAATCCGGTGGCGTAGTAGATGATGGCCGAAAGACCAGTCACTCCACCAGACACAATCTGATAGGGCATCAGGAACACGGTAAAGGCTATGGAATACATCACCAGTCCTAAAAGGATGGCAAGGTAGTCGCGTACTTCTTTCCAGATCAATTGATGATTCAGCGTCATTACTTCTTCAGTACGATATTCACCATACGCTTAGGGACGATGATAACCTTTGCTACCTGGAAACCTTCGATGTATTTCTTGGTTCGCTCGTTGGCGAGAACGGCCTCCTCGATGGTCTTATTGTCGGCATCAGCTGCGAACTGCATCTCGAAGCGAGCCTTACCGTTGAAGGCTACACCCAGCTTCACCTGGCTCTCCACCAAGTACTGCTCATCCCACGTGGGCCACTTGGAGTCGCAGACACTACCCTCACCGCCAAACTGCTCCCAAAGCTCTTCGGCAATATGGGGAGCGAAGGGAGCTATAAGGATAACCAGCGTCTTCAGCAGCTCCTTGTTCTTGCACTTCTGCTGCGAGAGCTCGTTCACGCAGATCATGAAGGCAGAGATAGAGGTGTTGTAAGAGAAGGACTCAATGTCCTGCGTCACCTTCTTGATGAGCTTGTGGACGGACTTCAGGTTGTCAGGTGTGGCTGGATCGTCTGTTGCGACAGAGTCGCAACAAACCGTACAGAGGTTCCAGAACTTGCGGAGGAAACGGTGGCAGCCATCAATACCGTTGGTATCCCAGGGCTTCGACTGCTCCACAGGACCGAGGAACATCTCGTAGAGACGGAGGGTATCGGCACCATACTTCTCGACAATCATGTCGGGATTGACCACGTTGAACATCGACTTTGACATCTTCTCAATAGCCCAGCCACACTTGTACTGTCCGTTCTCAAGAATAAACTCTGCGTTCTCATACTCAGGACGCCAAGCCTTGAAAGCCTCAACGTCAAGTACATCGGCAGAAACGATATTCACGTCCACGTGGATAGGCGTTGTCGTGTACTTGTCCTTCAAGCCGAAGCTGACGAACTTACCCTTATCGGCGCCCTCGTCCTCAATACGGTAGACAAAGTTGCTTCGGCCTTGGATCATACCCTGATTGACGAGCTTCTTGAAGGGCTCGTCCTCGCAGGAGTAGCCGGAGTCATAGAGGCACTTATTCCAGAAACGACTGTAGATCAAGTGACCTGTAGCGTGCTCAGTACCACCCACGTAGAGGTCTACATTGCGCCAATATTCGTCAATGTCACGATTGACGAGTGCCTTCTCGTTCTTTGGATCCATATAGCGCAGATAGTAGGCGCTGGAACCTGCGAAGCCGGGCATCGTGTTCAGCTCCAAGGGGAAGACGGTCTTATTGTCTATGAGGTCTTTGCTTACCACCTTGTCGGTCTTGGTGTCCCAAGCCCAAATCTTGGCTCGGCCCAATGGTGGCTCACCCGTCTCCGTAGGCTTGTACTCATCAATCTCCGGCAGTTCCAAGGGCAGACACTCCTTAGGAATCATGTAGGGCATATTGTCCTTGTAGTACACAGGGAATGGCTCGCCCCAATAGCGCTGACGAGAGAAAATGGCGTCACGCAGACGGTAGTTCACCTTCACACGGCCTAAGCCCTGCTCCGTTACAAATTTCTTCGTGGCAGCGATAGCCTCCTTGACGGTGAGGCCGTTAAGCGAGAACTTCGAGCTGGCCGAGTTGCACATGATTCCCTCTTTGGCGTCGTAGCTTTCCTCAGAGACGTCAGCACCCTCTATCAGCGGGATAATCGGCAGGTTGAAGTGCTTGGCGAAGGCATAGTCGCGAGAGTCGTGAGCAGGCACAGCCATAATGGCACCCGTGCCATAGCCAGCCAAAACATATTCGGCAATCCAGATGGGTATCTTCTCATCCGTGAACGGATTGATGGCATAAGAACCTGAGAACACGCCAGTAACCTTGTGATCCATCTGGCGGTCGCGCTCTGTGCGCTTCTTGACATAGTCGAGATAATTTTCTACTTCTGCTTTCTGGTCTTCAGTCGTCAACTCTGCAACGAGCTCTGACTCAGGAGCCAGCACCATGAACGTCACGCCAAACATTGTATCGGCACGAGTAGTGAAGATAGTGAAGTGCCTATCGCTGACGGCTACATTGAACTCCACCTCAGTACCTTCGCTGCGTCCAATCCAATTGCGCTGGGTCTCTTTCAGAGAATCCGTCCAGTCGATTTCTTCCAAACCGTCGAGCAGACGCTGGGCATAAGCAGAAACACGAAGGCACCACTGGCGCATCTTCTTCTGCACCACGGGATAGCCGCCGCGGACGCTGACGCCATCCACCACCTCGTCGTTAGCCAGCACCGTACCTAACTTTGGGCACCAATTCACCATTGTGTCTGCCAGATAGGCAATACGATAGTTCATCAGCACTTCCTGCTTCTTCTTCTCAGAGAATCCGGCCCATTCGGATGCAGTAAAGTGTAATTCCTCCGTACCGAGTGCGTTACAGTTCTCAGTACCCATGAGTTCAAAGTGCTCAATGAGCTTGATGGTGGGCTGTGCCTTGTGCGAAGCTGTGCTGTAGTACGACTTGAACATACGCTGGAAGGCCCATTGCGTCCACTTATAGTAGATGGGGTCGCAAGTTCTTACCTCGCGCTCCCAGTCGAACGAGAAACCAATCTTGTCCAACTGCTCGCGGTAGCGGTCAATGTTCTGGAAAGTGGTCTTCTCAGGGTGCTGTCCTGTCTGGATGGCATACTGCTCGGCAGGCAGGCCGTAGGCATCATAGCCCATCGGGTTCAGCACGTTATAGCCCTGCTGGCGCTTGTAACGGGCGTAGATATCACTGGCAATATAGCCTAAGGGATGTCCCACGTGCAGTCCTGCTCCGCTGGGATAGGGGAACATATTCAGCACATAGAACTTCTTCTTCGACGGGTCCTCCACTACGCGATAGGTCTTTTGCTCCACCCACCGCTGATGCCATTTTTTTTCGATTTCTCTGAAATTGTATTCCATTGTATCCTTGTATTAATTGTTTCCGTACATATAAATTTGGGCTGCAAAGATACGAAAAAAAGTGAAAAGTGAATAGTGAAAAGAGAAAAATTTGCTGCAGCCTATAAAAAATAGGCATTCTTTGCATTCAATGAGTAGCGGAGCTGAATGCAGAAAGGACGAAACTGAACGAAATGGAAATGGTAAGAATGATGAACATAAACAAGATGAACGCCAGTACACATTTCAGCATCACTCGCCAATAACTATATCCAGACAGTTGCTTCAGCGGAATAATCGTTAATGCATACAAAACGAAGTCTAACCATAAACTCAGACAGAAGAAGTTCACGATGATGGAATAGATAGTAATCATATTGGTGATGTAGATCATAGCCACGAAGAATTCTGAACACTTGATGTCTGGGTAGGCAGGACACTTGCGGAAAAACCAATAAAGCGGAAGCGAGAACAATAACAGGAAAAGGAAAGTCATTAAGCTCATGTGCTTCATGGTCCAATCATAGGCATCGTTGGAAGTTTCGATGGTTTCCGTTAATTGACTGTTCAGCTCTTTCGCCTTTTCTTCAGTCATTTGTCCCTGTCCCTCGTTGTCCATCGACTGTACAGATCGGACAATAGCCCTGTTAAGACCTTCGTTATACTCCTTTTGTACCTTATCAATGCGATTCTCCTGCTTGATATTCATGCCTGATTGCACCAAGAGTGCCAAAGTAATGAGCAGGAAGAACATCTTAAACGGAGGGAAATACGCCATCTGCATTCCCTGCAGATAGTCACGTATCATGTAACCAGGACGAAGAATCAGGTCGCGGATGGTGCGGAACATACCACGATTGCCCAAGCCCCATACATCGAGAAACAAGAGGAAGGCATTCTTGAATGAGTATCTGCCAATCTTTGACGATAGTCCGCAACGTGGGCAGTAGTTACCCTCAAAAGTGGTTCCGCAGGTGGTACAGGTATGACTCTCTTTTGACAACGGCTTCACCTGAAAAGGCTGCCGCTGCTATTCCTTGAAATGTCTGTATTTATCCTTTAGCTCTTCCAACATCGCTGCAAAGTTAAGAAGAAATTATGAGATAATGATACTTTGCAAACAAAAACTTGCTGATTTGGCAAAAAAGTAGTATCTTTGCGCTCCAATTAAAGAAAGAGCGAAGATGAAAAGAATTCTCTTTATCTGCTTGGGAAATATTTGCCGTTCGCCAGCTGCCGATGGCATTATGAAGCATTTGATTGCAGAGCGGGGACTTGAACACGAGTTTCTGATAGATTCTGCTGGCATCGGCTCCTGGCACGTGGGGCAGTTGCCTGATTACCGTATGCGGCAATGTGGTCAGCGACACGGATATGTCTTCGACCACCGTGCCCGTCAGTTCTCTTCGAAAGACTTCTCTCGTTTTGATTATATTGCCGTGATGGATCAGGAAAACTATCACGACGTTGCTCGGCAAGCCCCTACCCCACTCGACCTGCAGAAGATTATTCGCATGAGCGACTACCTGCGCCATCATCCTGGCCAGAAGACTGTGCCTGATCCCTACTACGGCTCCACCCGCGACTTCGAGTTTGCCCTCGAACTACTGGAAGATGCCTGCGAAGGGCTGCTGGAAGATCTGGTGCAGAAAGCCTGATTTCTGCAAAGTGCCGTTTCAGCACGCTAAAGTGGCGCTTATTGAAAAATAAACGCCACTTTAGAAACAATACTCGGTGCTTTAGAAAAATTACTCAGTACTTATTTGAAAATACTCGGTACTTATTTGAAAATATTCTGTCTGCCTACGGGTGAAGGTACCCTGGGCGGTGATGGAACCATTGCGGTCTTTCTCCACGAAACACTCACTATACGCGCTGTAGTTATTGGTTTCTGCCCATTCCACATCGTCACGCTGATGGATATCAGAAGCTAATTGAAGCGCTTCCCGCGAAGTCCTTACGTTGCTGTCAAAGATGAACACATCTTTCATTGTCTGTTCTTCTTGTAATGTCAATGTATGGGCATATTCCCTTGTAATTGCTTCAATGCTTTTGCCCTCTTTCATCTTGAGAATGATTTGCGGCAGGATGAGTATACTGTAGCCACCACCCCACCCTTTTTCGCTGGAATTGTAAGAAGAGGAAACAAAAAAGTAAGGGCTCTCGAAATACACCTTCGAGGAAATCCTGTATTCGTTATTATCTGAAATTTCAGCTATGTTTACTATTTGGTCGGGATTCCTCTCCAAGATATAATCAATTGCCTGCTTTCCCTTTTCGTCGCTCCATCTCACGAGCAGGTGGTAAGGTGGTTCGCTCTGCGGAGTGTATTCTATAAACTCATTGCCTATCCAACGTCCCTGCTTCATGTTCAGCCCTGGATCCTGACAATAGAAACTCACCTGATAAGTCGCGTCGTAGCTGGTAACTCTCTCCTCTTCATCGTCGCTGCAACTGCTCATGCTGACAGTCAATGCCAGCAGGGTGCTCATCCATAAGGTAATACTCTTTTTCATCTTACAAAATTTTTGCTTCTACTTTTATAATCCCAGACAGCCGAAAATATTGCACCAAAACCGAATAGTTTATGATTTCTTAACGGTTGATTTACTACAATAGATAGTACGAAGGCAGAAACTAAAGTTCGCTTGAGTTACTCTCGCTCTAAAAAACTCAAAATAATTTGGTTTTTCATTCGTTTATTCGTACCTTTGCAAGCAAAAGAAAGGAAAGAAATGGCAAAAAAGGAAGGCAAGGAACTGACACCAATGATGAAGCAGTTCTTCGACCTGAAGGCAAAACATCCTGATGCAGTACTGTTATTCCGTTGCGGCGACTTCTATGAGACCTATTGTGAAGACGCTGTGACGGCAGCAGGCATCTTGGGTATTACGCTGACCCACAGGAACAACGGCTATAACAAAGGCGACGAGATGGCTGGTTTTCCCCATCACGCACTCGATACGTATCTGCCAAAGCTGATACGCGCCGGTAAACGTGTGGCTATCTGCGACCAGTTGGAAGACCCCAAGCTCACGAAGAAGCTGGTGAAGCGAGGCATCACGGAATTGGTGACGCCTGGTGTAGCTATGAGCGACACCGTGCTGAACTACAAGGAGAACAACTTCCTTTCTGCCGTCCACTTCGGAAAGGCAGCTTGTGGTGTGGCTTTCTTGGATATATCGACAGGCGAATTCCTGACAGGCGAGGGCACCTACGACTACGTGGAGAAGCTGATGGGAAACCTTCAGCCGAAGGAGGTGCTGATAGACCGTTCAAGAAAAAAGGACTTCGAGAAATATTTCGGCACCAAGCTGCTGACGTTCGAGATGGACGACTGGGTATTTACAGAGCAGACGTCCATGCAGAAGCTTTTACGGCATTTCCGTGTGAAAAACATGAAGGGTTTCGGCGTGGAACACTTGAAAAGCGGTATGGTGGCTGCAGGTGCCATCCTGCAGTACTTAGAAATGACGCAGCACACCCAGATAGGTCACATCACGGCTCTGCAGCGTATAGAAGAAGAAAAATATGTACGTTTAGACAAGTTCACCATCCGTTCCCTGGAGCTGATTCAGCCGATGCAGGACGACGGCAAGAGCCTACTTGACGTGATAGACCGCACGGTGAGCCCTATGGGCGGCAGAATGCTACGACGTTGGGTGGTATTTCCGCTGAAAGACGAACGGCCTATCAACGAACGGCTTGACATCGTGGAATATTACTACCGTGAGCCTGATTTCCGCCAGTGTATAGACGAGCAGCTGCACAGGATGGGTGACTTGGAACGTATTATCTCGAAGGTGGCTGTGGGAAGGGTCAGCCCTCGCGAGGTGGTGCAGCTGAAGGTGGCGCTGAAAGCCCTACAACCCATTAAGACGGCCTGTCTCTACGCCAACAACGAGGCCCTGAAGCGGGTAGGGGAGCGGCTGAACCTGTGCGAGTCGCTAAGAGAACGGATAGAACGTGAGATACAGAACGACCCACCGCAGTTGGTGGCTAAGGGCGGCGTGATTCGAGACGGCGTGAACGAGGAGCTGGACGAGTTGCGGCGTATTGCCTACAGCGGCAAGGACTATTTGTTGCAAATACAGCAACGTGAGGCCGAGCAGACAGGAATCCAAAGCCTGAAGATTGGCTATAACAACGTGTTCGGCTACTATCTGGAAGTACGAAATACATATAAGGACAAGGTGCCGCAGGAGTGGGTTCGCAAACAAACGCTGGCACAGGCAGAACGTTACATCACCCAGGAGCTGAAGGAGTACGAAGAGAAGATCCTGGGGGCGGAAGACAAAATCCTGTCGTTGGAAAGCAGGCTCTTCACGGAATTGGTGCTCGATATGCAGGAATTCATTCCGCAGATACAGATCAATGCAAACCTTTTGGCACAGCTCGACTGTCTGCTGGCCTTTGCCAAGACTGCTGAGGAAAACCGCTACGTAAGGCCTGTCATTGACTCCACAGAAATACTCGACATCAAGCAGGGACGCCACCCTGTGATAGAGCAGGAGCTGCCCATCGGTGAGCCTTACATTCCCAACGATATTCTGTTGGACAACAATCGCCAGCAAATCATGATTATCACAGGTCCCAATATGGCTGGTAAATCGGCGCTGCTGCGTCAGACGGCACTCATCGTTTTGCTTGCACAGATTGGCTGCTTCGTGCCCGCAGAAGCTGCAAAAATCGGGCTGGTGGACAAGATTTTCACGAGGGTAGGGGCTTCAGACAATATTTCTTTGGGCGAATCCACATTTATGGTGGAGATGACGGAAGCCTCGAACATTCTGAACAACGTCAGTAGCCGTTCTCTCGTACTCTTCGACGAATTGGGGCGCGGCACCTCTACCTACGACGGCATCTCAATAGCCTGGGCTATTGTGGAATACCTTCACGAGAACCCCAAAGCGCACGCTCGTACCCTCTTTGCCACACACTACCACGAGCTGAACGAGATGGAGAAGAATTTTTCGCGTATCAAGAACTATAACGTCAGCGTGCGCGAGGTGGAAGGTAAGGTGATTTTCCTGCGAAAACTGGAGCGGGGCGGGAGTGAGCACTCTTTTGGTATCCACGTAGCGGAAATTGCGGGTATGCCACGCAGCATCGTGAAGCGTGCCAACGTCATCCTGAAGCAACTTGAAGCCGACAATGCTCAGGTGGGAGCTGTTGGCAAACCGACGGCGGAAATAGCCGCTTCGCGTGAGGGTATGCAGCTGAGTTTCTTCCAGTTAGATGACCCTGTACTTTGCCAGGTGCGCGACGAAATCCTCGGCCTTGACGTGAACAACCTCACACCATTGGAAGCCCTGAACAAGCTCAATGACATCAAGAAAATTGTCAGCGGAAAATAACTGAAAATACCAAAAGGCTTATGAGATACGGTAGACTTTTCATTGGTATCACAGCACTCCTTGTACTGAACACAAAAAGCGCTAACGCCCAAGGGCCTCATGACTCTGGCATCTATTATCAAGCTGCAGACGGCAAGAAAGGTGCCGAACTGAAGACTTCTCTCTGCGGAATTATCTATAACCGCGATGAGGGCGGTTCGCTGAATGATGCCTACAAAGCGCTGTGGACGCACTTCCGCACAACCGACAAGAGAGACAACGGCACCGTGTGGGACATGTACTCCAACAAGCGCGAGATGACCTTTGGAACAGACCAGGCAGGAAACTATAGCAAGGAAGGCGACGTGTACAACCGTGAACACTCGTTTCCAAACAGCTGGTTTGGCGGCAAGGTAATGCCGATGTATACTGACCTGCACCACCTCTATCCTACCGACGGCTATGTGAACAACAAGCGCGCGAACTATCCCTTCGGCGAAACGAATGGCGAGAGCTATATGTCGGCAAACAATTTCAGCAAGCTGGGAAAATGTACCTATCCTGGCTACACGGGCACAGTGTTTGAGCCCAACGACGAGTACAAGGGCGACTTTGCGCGCACCTATTTCTATATGGCTACCTGTTATGAGGAGAAGCTCGCTGACTGGTACAACGCAAATGCTGAAGCACGCCCCACGCTCGACGGCAACGCCTATCCCGGCCTCAGCCAGTGGCAGCTGGAGATGCTGATGAAATGGGCTGCCAACGACCCCGTCAGCACAAAGGAAAGCCAAAGGAACAACGCCGTCTACGAAATCCAGAAAAACCGTAACCCGTTTATCGATTATCCTGGCTTGGAGCGCTATATTTGGGGTGATTTGAAGGATGTTGCGTTCAGCTACGATAACTATACCAACAGCATCAACGTGTTGGTACAGGAAAACGTAGACAACAAGCCGGAAGTCATCTATATGCCAGACGGCAGGCGGTCGAATCGCCTGCGGAAAGGTATCAACATCCTGCGCTCAAGAAGCGGAAAAGTCAGGAAAGTACTTACTTTCTAAGACTTTGAACAGATAAAAGCATTCAAAGAAGGGGTGGACGATTTGTCCACCCCTTTGTTTGTCAGACAGGTCTTCTACGCTTTTTTCTTGGCATTTATCATGCAATAAACGCCGAGTATGATGAAAGGAATGCTGAGTATCTGTCCCATATCAAGTGGGAGAGAGGCCTCGAAAGCTTCCTGGATTTCCTTCGTGTACTCAATGAAGAAGCGGAAGGTGAAGATATAAGCCAGGCAGAAGCCGAAGTACCAGCCGGTACCGATTCTCTCAGGCATTTTCTTGTGCAAAGCCCACATGATGAAGAAGAGTAGGGCGTAGGCAATGGCTTCGTAGAGCTGGCCAGGATGGCGCGGCATTTCATCCACCTTCGTGAAGATAAACGCCCAGGGAACGTCGGTCGCCTTGCCGATAATCTCGCTATTCATAAGGTTGCCCAAGCGGATGCAGCAAGCCATAGAACCTGTTGCAATAGCGATGTTGTCGAGCACCGTCCACAGGCTCAGCTTTGTCTTCTTGACATAGAGCCAGAGGGCAATCATCAAGCCCAATGTGCCGCCGTGCGAGGCGAGGCCGGCATAGCCTATAAAGAAGAAGCCAAACGTCTCGCCTAACCAACTGCCGTCATTGCCTATACGGATGGGTAAAAACATCTCCGTAATGCCCTTAATAGACGTAAGGAAATAGTCAGGCTGATAGAAGATGCAATGCCCCAGACGGGCACCAATCAGAATACCCAGGAAGCAGTAGATAAACAGCGGGTCAAACAGTTCGCCCTTGATCTTCTGCTCCTTATACAGATGGCGCACCAGAAAATAAGCCAGCGCAAAGCCAATGAGCCAGCAGAGGCCGTACCAGCGAATGGTCATCGGTCCCAGATGAAAGGCCTCCATAGAGGGCTCCCACGTAATATACAACAGTTGTTCCATCGTTACTCTTTTTTGTCTGTTGCGACTCTGTCGCAACCCTATTTACACATTGAATCGGAAGTGCATGATGTCGCCGTCCTGAACGACGTAGTCCTTGCCCTCTACACCCATCTTTCCGGCTTCGCGGACAGCAGCTTCGGAACCGTACTGGATGTAGTCATCGTACTTGATAACCTCGGCGCGGATAAAGCCTTTTTCAAAGTCGGTGTGGATGACGCCGGCACACTGCGGAGCCTTCCAGCCCTTCTTGTACGTCCAGGCCTTCACCTCCATCTCGCCTGCAGTAATAAAAGTCTCCAGGTTCAGCAGAGCATAGGCCTTCTTGATGAGGCGGTTCACGCCACTCTCCTCCAAGCCCAGCTCTTCAAGGAACATCTGCTTGTCCTCATAGCTCTCCAGCTCGGCGATGTCCTCCTCCGTCTTGGCGGCAATAACCATAGCCTCAGCCCCTTCCTCCTGAGCCATCTTCTCAATGGTACGTGTAAAATCGTTTCCTGATTTCGCATCTGCCTCACCGACGTTGCAAACGTAGAGCACAGGCTTCGAGGTCAGCAGGAACAGATTGCGGGCACAATCCTGCTCATCCTTACTCTCAAACTCTACAACACGGGCGTTCTTGCCCTGATCCAACGCCTCCTTATAAGCCTTCAGCACTGACACTTCCACCTTTGCATCCTTGTTGCCGGCAGCGGCGGCCTTTTCTGTCTTGGCCAGGCGACCTTCGATGGTTTCGAGATCCTTCAGCTGAAGCTCTGTGTCAATGATTTCTTTGTCACGGATAGGGTCAATGGTGCCGTCCACGTGGGTGATGTTATCGTCCTCGAAGCAACGAAGCACGTGAATGATGGCGTCCGTTTCGCGAATGTTCCCAAGAAACTTATTCCCAAGACCTTCACCCTTCGAGGCACCCTTTACCAGGCCTGCAATATCCACTATTTCGCAGGTTGCCGGCACTATCCTTCCTGGATGAACCAGCTCTGCTAATTTCGTCAGCCTCTCGTCGGGCACAGTTATCACGCCCACGTTTGGCTCAATTGTACAAAACGGGAAGTTTGCTGCCTGCGCCTTTGCGCTCGACAGACAGTTGAAAAGTGTAGACTTACCTACATTGGGCAGGCCCACAATACCACATTTTAATGCCATTTTCTTCTATAAACGTTTATAAACTGGGTGCAAAGTTAGTGCAAACCGAGCGAAAAACCAAATAATATTTGAGTTTTTCCGAGGTGCAGCCTAACTTCGGCTATAAAAAACGCCAAAGGTACAAAGAAATGATCAATTATCAATCATCGGTTATTATGACTTAATGCGCTTCGAGCCAGTTATTTCCAAAGCCGGAATCAGCAACGAGGGGCACAACGAGGGAAATGGCATTCTGCATTTCTTCAAGAACGATTCGTTCCACCTGCTCTTTTTCCTCTGGATAGACACTGAAGTTAAGTTCGTCGTGTACCTGTAGAATCATCTTGCTTTGAATGCCCTCGGCCTTGAAGCGCTGGAAGATATGGATCATCGCTACCTTGATGATATCAGCTGCAGTACCCTGAATCGGAGCGTTGATGGCGTTACGCTCAGCGAAGCCGCGGACGGTGGCGTTGGCAGAGTTGATGTCTGGCAGATAACGGCGGCGCCCGAATAGGGTAGTGACATAGCCCTTTTGACGTGCAATCTCCTTGGATTTTTCCATATAGTCGTGTACCTGTGGAAAGGTGGTAAAATACCCGTCTATCAGCATTTTGGCTTCGTCGCGAGGAATGTCAAGACGCTCTGCCAATCCAAAAACGGTAATGCCATAAATGATACCGAAGTTGGCTCGTTTCGACTTGGTTCGCTCGTCACGTGTTACTTCTTCTATGGGCTTCTTGTAAATGTTAGCGGCAGTAGCAGCATGAAGATCCTTGCCTTCGTTGAACACGCGAATCATGTTTTCATCCTGTGACAGATGCGCCATTACACGAAGTTCAATCTGGCTATAGTCCGCTGAAAAAAACAGACAACCGGGCTCTGGTATAAAAGCCTTGCGTATCTCTTTTCCGTCCTCGCCACGGATAGGAATGTTCTGCAGGTTAGGGTCGCTGCTCGACAAGCGCCCCGTGGCAGTAACTGTCTGATTGAACGATGTATGGATATGACCAGTACGGTGATTTATAAGCTTCGGCAGGGCATCGATGTAAGTGCCGATAAGTTTCTTTAATCCTCTGTGTTCCAATATGTCAGCCACTATCTCGTGCTTGTTGCGAAGCTGCTGAAGTACGTCTTCTGAGGTGACGTACTGACCTGTTTTTGTCTTCTTCGCCTTCTCTACAATCTTCAGTTTGTCGAAAAGTATTTCACCTACCTGCTTGGGGGATGCGATATTGAATTGCAAGCCTGCCAACTCATAGATACGTGCTTCAAGCTCGTTCATACGATTCATCAAAATTGTTGACGTTTCCTTTAAGGAATCCGTATCCAAGCAGACGCCGTTCATCTCCATTTCTGCGAGCACGGGCATCAGTGGCATCTCTATTTCATAGAACAGTTTTTCGCACTCGAATTTTTTAAGTTCCGGCTCCAGCTTATTCTTCAGGCGCAAGGTGATGTCAGCATCCTCAGCGGCATATTCATAAACGAGGGTAGGGGAGAGGTCGCGCATCGATCGCTGGTTCTTTCCCTTAGGACCAATCAGCTCGTCAATGTGAATGGTCTTATAATTCAAGTACACCTCTGCCATAAAGTCCATGTTGTGACGAAGCTCGGGTTGGATGAGGTAGTGGGCAATCATCGTGTCCCACATCCTGCCCTTAAGCTCCACATGATAGTTGCGTAGTACCTCAAGGTCGTACTTCAGGTTTTGTCCTACTTTGAGAATTTCAGGGTTCTCATAGAGAGGTTTAAAAATATTAACAATTTGCAGCGCTTTTTCACGTTCGGCAGGAACAGGCACGTAGAAAGCTTCAAATTCCTGGACGGAGAACGACAAACCAACTAATTCTGCGTCGATGGGAGAGGTAGAAGTCGTTTCTGTATCTAAGCTGAGAATTTCTTTTGTCAAGAAATAATCACAAAGTTTCCTCATTTCGTCCTCATTTTCAACGAGTTTATAATTGTGTTGCGTCGTTTTTAGCGTCTCAAAACTCGTGTTTTCTGTAAAACCTGCACCGTCGGCAGGAAATTCGGCGAACAAATCGAGTTGTCCGTTAGCAGGAATTGACGGTTTTTGAGGTTTTTTAAGAAGTCGGTCAGCCAGCTGCTTAAACTCCAGTTCGGTAAAAAGTTTCCTTAGTTCTTCGTTGTCAGGTTCGACCAGACAGAGTTCTTCCATATTGAGTTCAATAGGGACGTCGGTCTTGATAGTCGCCAAGAAGTAGCTCATCTTGATATCCTCCACGTGCTCGATGACTTTTTTCTGGAGTGCACCTTTCAGTTCGTCGGTTCTTGAGAGCAGCTGTTCGACGCTTCCAAAGTCGCTGATGAGTTTGGCAGCTGTTTTCTCACCTACGCCTGGACACCCGGGAAAATTGTCGGCAGAATCGCCCATAAGTGCCAGGAGGTCGATAACCTGGGATGGGGTGGTAATGCCGTATTTCTCGCACACTTCCTTCGGCCCCATCACTTCGTAGCCTCCGCCGTGACGGGGTCGGTAGATGTTGGCAAGATCGGTTACTAACTGTCCATAGTCCTTGTCGGGGGTAAGCATATAGCACTTCACGCCGATGGAATCGGCCTTTTTTGCCAATGTTCCTATCACGTCGTCGGCCTCATAGCCGTCAGCCTGCAGGATAGGAATACGATAAGCGCGAAGTATATCCTTGATGATGGGCACAGCCTTATGGATGTCCTCTGGGGTAGCATCGCGCTGCGCCTTATAGGCAGGATAAGCCTCGCTGCGGAAGGTGGGGCCGTGAGGATCGAAGGCCACTCCGATATGGGTAGGCTGTTCTTTCTGCAGGACTTCGTTCAGGGTGTTGCAAAAACCAATGATAGCACTGGTATTCTGCCCCTTAGAGTTGATTCGCGGGTTCTTGATGAATGCATAATACGACCGATAAATGAGCGCGTAGGCGTCTAAAAGGAATAGTTTATCCATAAGAAGTGAGAATTTTCGCGTAAAATTACTAAAAAATTTGTGGATAATGCAATTTTTTCACTAATTTTGTCTCAAAAATCTGAGATATGGATTATTTACCGCTTATCAAACAGCCTATTTTGAATGATTTAGACAGGTTTGCCGACCTGTTCAATGAGTCTTTAACCCACACCGACGGTTTGTTGGGTACAGTACTTTCGCACATCCGCCAACGTGGTGGCAAACGTATGCGTCCCATGCTTATCTTCCTATCAGCCAAGAACTATGGCGAGGTGAACGATGTGTCGCAATATGCTGCTGTGGGTTTGGAGTTGCTCCACACGGCCAGTCTTGTCCACGACGACGTGGTGGACGAGAGCAGTGAGCGGCGTGGTCAGGCTTCGGTAAACGCCGAATATAATAATAAGGTGGCGGTATTGGTGGGTGACTATATCCTTTCCTCGGCGCTGCTCAGAGTGTCGCTTACCGACAATCAAAAAATCATACAACTGTTAGCAGAGCTTGGCCGTACATTGGCAGCGGGAGAGATTCTTCAACTGTCGAACATAAAGAATACCGAACTCTCGGAAGATATTTATTTTGAGGTGATTAACCAGAAGACGGCCGTATTGTTCGAGGCGTGTGCCAAGATAGGAGCCATTGCAAGTAATGCTTCGGAAGAGGATGTCTGTGCTGCTGCAAAATTCGGACAAAACATTGGTTTGATATTCCAGATTCGCGATGACATCTTCGACTATTACGACTCCAAGGAAATAGGTAAGCCGACGGGTAACGATATGTTGGAAGGAAAGCTTACACTTCCCGTGCTTTACGCCCTGAAACACACCGACATGGAGTCAATGCTGACACTGGCCAAAAAGGTGAAGGCGGGTACGGTGAACAAGGATGAGATAGCCGTGCTGATAGAGTTCACAAAGCAGAAGGGTGGCATTGAGTATGCTGAACAGAAGATGGAGGAACTGGCTCAGGAAGCTCGTGAATACATTAAAACGAGCGTCCGCTCCGAAGAACTCAGACGCTCGTTCAATGCTTATCTGGACTATGTTATCCAGCGCAACGTTTAGCGTAGGAACAATTTGTAGATACCGTTGTTGCCATCGTTCTCAAATGCCCATCGCGACTGGTCATTATAGAGATCGGGGTCAACCTCCTCTTCACCAATTATAATATATTTGATACGGTTCCAGAGCGGTGTAACACCCATGCCGTCAACGTTATAGTCGATGGTCAGCTTTTGGCTCTTAGGAAACTCGCCCAGGTCATATTTCCACTCTTTGTGACTACCGGGAGGTAAGACTATCAGCGAGTCGTCTGCCGCATACTGGCGTCTTTCCGTATCGTCCTTGGCTGGCTTCAGCTGTTCCGTATAGCATACGGTAACATTCTGGGTAGAGTAGTTATAGACGTGGTACTCCACCGAGAGGGTTTCTTCGCATGATACCAGCAGGGCTACGACGGCCAGCCATACTAATGGCAACAATGTCTTCTTCATTTTTCCTTATCTGTTTTAAAAGAACTTCACCTCTTCGCCTATTACCTCACTCAGCAGCAGGTTGGCCAGTCTTGACGTGCCCATGCGGAACCACTGGTTGGTAAGCCATTTCTCGCCAAGAACCTCCTTGACGATGGTATAGTAGATAAGTGCGTCCATGACTGAATTCAAGCCTCCAGCGGGCTTAAAACCAATCTGTATGCCCGTCTGCTCGTAGTACTCCTTGATGGCCTGACACATGACGTAGGCAGCCTCTGGTGTAGCTGCCGGCTGCTCTTTGCCGGTAGAAGTCTTGATGTAGTCGGCACCAGCATACATGGAAAGCAGCGAGGCTGTCTTAATGTTAGCAGCCGTCTTGAGGCAACCCGTCTCTAAGATCACCTTCATCTTCTTGTCGCCGCAAGCTTCTTTCATCTGCTGGATTTCGTCAATGACGGTCTCGTAGTCACCACTGAGGAAAGCACCTACGGAGAGCACCATATCAATCTCTGTGGCACCGTCCTTCACGGCCAGGGAGGTTTCTACCGTCTTGACCTCTATCAGCGCCTGAGAGCTGGGGAAAGAACCGCTGACGCAGGCCACTTCTACGCCGTCCACCTCCAACGTTTCAGATACCACTTTGGCGAAACGCGGATAGACGCAGATGGTAGCCACGTGGGGTAGGTTGGGGTAGGTCTCTTCAAACTGGTTCACACGTTCTGTGAAAGCCATCACACTCTCATCGCTGTCAGTGGTTTTCAGCGTGGTCAGCTCAACGCTACCCATCAGGAACTGCTTCACTTCAGGCGTGTCGTTCTCATGCACTTTCTCGGCTATGATCTTCTTCACAGCTTCCTTCACTTCCTCGTCTTCGATGTCGAGGTTATACTTACCGAGAGCCTCTTCTACCTGGCTCTTCTGCGGCATCTCGTGATGATGCTCATGGTTGTGATGTTCTGCCATAATCGTTTTATGCTTTTAGTTTAGGGTTTTCAATATGTCTCAATGCGTCGCGCCGAGTCTTCTTTTCAATGCTCTTCTGCAGTTCTTCCGTGAGGTCTACACCCGTCTGGTTGGCCAGGCAGAGCAGCACCCACAGCACATCGGCCATCTCTTCGCCGAGATTCTCGCGTTCGCCAGGCTTGAAGCTTTGGTCGCCATACTTCCGTGCTATGACACGTGCCAATTCGCCTACTTCCTCAGTCAGCACCGCCATGTTTGTCAACTCAGAGAAGTAACGCACACCGTACTCCTTAATCCACTGGTCTACAGCCTGTTGCGCTTCTTTTATCGTCATTTCATGAACATCATTTGAAGGAACAATATCAAGATGCAGACGAGGATAATCACGATGTATCGTTTGTTCTCCTGCTCGTATTCCTTCCAGTGGAAGGCCTTGTAGAGGAAAGGAATGAGTAGCAACAACAGGCCCACGCCGCACGGCCACGCTCCGTAACCATAGCCCCAAATCAGGGCTATGACAACACCGATGGCTAACAGCAACATGCCGGCTAACTCTATTTCCTTCAGATATTTCTTCATCAGATACCTAATAGACTAAGCCCTACCAGTATTAAGAATGCGACGGCGATATAGTTCGAAATCTTGTCGTTCTCCTTCCAGTGGATAATGGTCCAGATGCTTGATAACGTCATGATACCGAGGCCTATCCAGCAGAGGATACCCATGTTCAGCACGCGCCCGATGATGTAGAGAATCAGGGCTGCAAAGTTCACGTAATTGAGAATCTGTCTTCTGTCCATAGTTATTCTTTGTTTTTAGTGTCCATACAGATGGTGACAGGCCCGTCGTTCAGCAGTTCCACCTTCATGTCTGCACCGAATTCACCCGTGCCAACAGGTTCCCCCAGCTGCTCACTCAGCTGCTGGCAGAACGCCTCATAGAGTGGGATAGAGTGCTCATGAGAGCCTGCGCGGAACCAGCTTGGCCTGTTACCTTTCTTGTAGCTGGCATAGAGCGTGAACTGGCTCACCACCAGCGCCTCACCCTGAACGTCGAGTATCGAGCAGTTCATCACGTCGTTCTCATCGCCGAAAACCCGCAGATTCACGATCTTCTTCACTAACCAATCTACGTCCTCAGCCGTGTCTTCATCGCAGATGCCCAACAGGATCAAGTACCCATGCCCGATCTTGCTTTTCACCGTGCCGTCGATAGTGACGCTGGCGTGGCTGACGCGTTGTATGACTGCTCTCATGCGGTTCAGATTGATTTTCTGTGCGCAAAATTACAAATTAATTTTCAAACTTCCAAATTTTATGGAAGAGAATTGTAAGTCAGGCACTACGCACACCCCCTGCACTACAGCATTGGCATGAGGACGCCTTCGCAGGTACACGCCAAGCAGGGCCGTAGCAGCAGGGCATTTTGTCAAACAATATCCGTACGAAGTCTACGTTCTTTCGCTTGAGCTATCTGTCTGTTACACTTGTTACAGTGTTACAGTTCTCGAAAGGGTTTTTCCATACCCTGAATTTACTTCTATATTTAT
>ONKY01000081.1 GCA_900318585.1 uncultured Prevotellaceae bacterium | reverse complement strand
GAACCGTCGACATTCAGAACCACAATCTGACGCTCTAACCAACTGAACTACGGGCACCATTTCTGAATTGCGGGTGCAAAGGTACGCCAAAAATTTGAGACTGCCAAACTTTTATTGTAAAATTTTGAATTTTTCTGCAATTATGACCTTGTTGTGCTCGTGTGATGGTTCTGGCAGGGGTGAGCGCGAACGTTTACGTGAAATTTTAGGGCTTGAATGTATGGAGTGTCAGGGAAAAGTTGTAACTTTGCACGCAAAGCGTGCCATGGAACCGACGAGCGGTGCGTAAAAGATATTGTTTTTGAATGTAAGCTAAAACAAAGTCAAACATAAATTATTAAAAAACAAAGCATGAAACAGTTTAACGACAAGAACTTCGTGCTGGAGACGGAAGTCGCCCAGGACCTTTATCACAACCATGCGGCCAAGATGCCCATCATTGACTATCACTGCCACCTGATTCCTGAAATGGTGGCCAACGACCACCGCTTCCGCAGCATCACTGAGCTGTGGCTTGGCGGCGACCACTACAAGTGGCGTGCTATGCGTACCAACGGTGTTGACGAGCGCTACTGCACGGGCACTGACACCAGCGACTGGGAGAAGTTCGAGAAGTGGGCTGAGACGGTTCCCTACACACTGCGTAACCCGCTGTACCACTGGACGCACTTGGAGCTGAAGACGGCTTTTGGCATTGAGAAGCTGCTGTCGCCCAAGACGGCTCGTGAGATATTCGACGAGTGTAACGAGAAGCTGAAGCAGCCGGAGTTCTCGGCCCGTGGCCTGATGAAGCACTACCGCGTGGAGTGTGTCTGCACGACGGATGACCCTGTGGACGACCTGCACAACCACATTGAGTACGCTCGCAACAAGGCTGAGGACGACCCGATGATGATTCCCGCCTGGCGTCCTGACAAGGCTATGAACATCGAGAAGGCAGAGTTTGCGAAGTACGTGGAGCAGCTCTCGAACGTCAGCGGCGTGAGCATCACGAAGTTTGCTGACATGGTGGACGCCCTTCAGAAGCGTCACGACTTCTTTGCCGAGCAGGGCTCCAAGCTCTCTGACCACGGCATTGAGGAGTTCTACGACGAGCCCTACACTGACTCGCAGATTGAGACCATCTTTGAGAAGGCCATGCGCGGCCAGCAGCTGAGCAGCTATGAGGTGCGCCAGTACAAGAACTGCTTCCTCACGGTGATGGCCGAGATGGATGCCGATGCAGGCTGGACGCAGCAGTTCCACTATGGTGCCATCCGCGACAACAATACGGCGATGTTCAACAAGCTGGGTCCTGACACTGGCTTCGACAGCATCGGCGAGTTCAACACCGCCAAGGCCATGTCGGCCTTCCTGAACAAGCTGAACATGAAGGGCAAGCTCACGCGTACCATTCTCTATACGCTCAACCCCTGTGCCAACGAGGTGATTGCCACCATGCTTGGCAACTTCCAGGGTGGCGAGCCTGGCAAGATTCAGTTTGGCTCCGGCTGGTGGTTCAACGACCAGATGGACGGTATGGTGAAGCAGATGAACGCCCTCTCTGTGCTGGGCCTGCTGAGCCGCTTCGTAGGCATGTTGACCGACTCGCGCTCGTTCCTGAGTTATCCGCGCCATGAATACTTCCGCCGCATTCTCTGCAACCTCTTAGGCAACGACGTGGAGAAGGGACTCCTGCCCGACGACCGCGAGCTGCTGGGCCGCATGGTGGAAGATATCAGCTACAACAACGCCCGCCGCTACTTTAAGTTTTACTAGAATAGATGAAACTGAATACGGGCTATCAGCGCCAGGGAGAATATGAACACTACGTGGTGGATGAGCCGATGCCGCTCTTGGAGTGGCTGCTCAGCCACGTGGCGCAGAGCCGCTCGAAGGTGAAGGCTACACTACAGGGGCGTGGCGTCAAGGTGGACGGTAAGACTGTCAGCCAGTTTGACTTCCCGCTACAGCCTGGCATGAAGGTGGCCGTGAGCAAGACCAAGCGCAACCAGCAGGGCTTCAAGAGCCGCTGGGTGAAGATTGTCTATGAGGATCGGTGGCTCATTGTCGTGGAGAAGGCCGAGGGCATTCTCTCCATGGCAGGAGGCCACGCAGCGCTCAACGTGAAGTCGGTGCTGGATGACTACTTTCGCATGTCGCACCAGCGATGTACGGCTCATGTCGTACATCGGCTGGATCGCGACACCAGCGGCCTCATGGTGTATGCGAAGGACATGGAAACGGAGCGGATACTTGAGGAAAACTGGCACGAGATAGTCTACGATCGCCGCTACGTGGCCGTGTGCTCAGGGGAGATGGAGCAGGACGAGGGCACCGTCAGCAACTGGCTGAAGGACAACAAGGCCTACATCACCTATTCCTCGCCCGTGGACAACGGCGGCAAGCTGGCCATCACCCAATTTCGCGTCACCGCCCGCACCACGGAGCACTCGCTGGTGGAGTTCAAGTTAGAGACTGGACGTAAGAACCAGATACGTGTCCACGCTGCAGACATGGGGCATCCCGTGTGTGGCGATGTGAAGTATGGCAACGGCGACGACCCCATCCATCGGCTGTGCTTACATGCTTGGCTGTTGTGCTTCTACCATCCTGTGACCAACCAGCCCCTGGAGTTCGAGACACCTGTGCCCGTGGCGTTTAGGAAGCTGTTCAAGTAATTATTACACGCAAGTGAGATGGAAAACAACTTGATGCAATACATCATAGCCTTCGTGGCCATTGTCGTGGCCTTCGTCATCATCAAGAAGGTGGCCTCCTGCCTGATTCGCTCCATTGTGGGCATTGTGCTGGTGGCAGTGCTGGCCTATCTCTATTTCATGTATCTGCGATGACCGGCGAGTATCAGGTGAGGGTGCTGCCTCAGGTGGCTGCCAGTGAAGAAGCGCTCAAGTCGTATATGGCCGAGGAGCGCGGCTTGGACGTGCGGACTATTACGGCCGTGCGCATCCTGAAGCGTAGCATTGACGCCCGCCAGCGCACCATCTTCGTGAACCTGAAACTGCGTCTGTATGTCAACGAGACGCCTGCAGCAGACGAATATGTACCTACGGAATACCACGATGTGGGCAGCGCGCCGCAGGTTATTGTGGTGGGAGCAGGCCCTGGTGGCCTCTTTGCCGCCCTCAGGCTCATTGAGCTGGGTTTGCGCCCTGTGGTGCTGGAACGTGGCAAGGACGTCCACCAGCGCAAGCTCGACCTGGCCGCCATCAGCCGCACGCAGCAGGTTGACCCTGAGAGCAACTACTGCTTTGGCGAGGGTGGGGCAGGAGCTTACTCTGACGGCAAGCTCTATACGCGCTCCAAGAAGCGTGGTTCCGTCGAAAAGATACTGAACGTATTCTGCCAGCACGGAGCCAGCACCAATATCCTTGCCGACGCACATCCTCATATCGGTACTGACCGTCTGCCCAAGGTGATTGAAGCCATGCGAAACACCATTATCCGCTGTGGTGGTGAGGTGCATTTCCAGACAAAGATGACTCAGCTTATCATTGATGGCGGCGTGGATGGGAGCAGGGTATGCGGCGTAGTGGCTGAGAGCGCCCAAGGCACTCGTGAGTTCATGGGGCCTGTCGTTTTGGCTACTGGCCACAGTGCGCGCGACGTGTACAGCTACTTAGCGGCTGCCCGTGTGGAGATAGAGCCGAAGGGCATCGCCGTTGGGGTGCGCTTGGAGCACCCTGCACAGCTCATCGACCAGATACAGTATCACAGCCGTCAGGGGCGCGGACGCTGGTTGCCTGCAGCCGAGTACAGTTTCGTTACGCAGGTGCAGGGACGTGGTGTCTATTCGTTCTGCATGTGTCCAGGAGGCTTCGTCATACCAGCCGCTACAGGCCCTGAGCAGGTGGTGGTCAACGGTATGAGTCCTGCTAACCGAGGCACTCAGTGGTCGAACTCGGGCATGGTGGTGGAGATACGCCCAGAGGATGTTCCTGACAGTGATCATGTGCTGAGCATGATGGCTTTCCAGGAAAACCTGGAACGTCTGTGCTGGCAGCAGGCTAACATGAAGCAGACGGCGCCTGCCCAGCGAATGGAAGACTTCGTACAGGGGAAGCTGAGTTATGACCTGCCACGTTCCTCATACGCCCCTGGTTTGCTGTCATCGCCGCTTCATTTCTGGCTGCCGCCCATGGTGGCTGGACGACTGCAGGAGGGTTTTCGTACGTTTGGGCGTCAGGCAAGGGGATTCCTGACCAATGAGGCCGTGCTTATAGCCGTGGAGACGCGCACGTCGTCGCCTGTCCGCATCCTCCGCTCGCCTGACACGCTACAGCATATTCGCCTGCAAGGGCTGTTCCCCTGCGGTGAGGGTGCCGGCTATGCTGGTGGTATTGTCTCGGCAGGCATTGACGGCGAACGGTGTGCCGACATGTGTGCGGCGTACATGCAGGCAAGCTAAGGGGAACAAAGAAACAACTTACGGAGTTATAAGGTAAGTATGTCCAGTGGGTGCTCTATCAGGCAGGAGGCACCGTGCTGGAGTAGGAATTCGCGGTTGCGAAAGCCCCATAGCACGCTGATGCATGGTAGCTGACTGTTGCGTGCTGTCAGAATGTCAACGTCGCTGTCACCCACATATACTGCTTCTTCACGTTTCACGCCTAATTGGCGCAAGGCCTCGTTCACGGTGTCAGGGGCAGGCTTTCTCCTGATGCCTTCTGCCTCGTGTTCGCCGATAGCCACCTCAATCTCTGGGAAGAAGTGTCGGCAGAGCTGCTGGGTGGCTGCCATCATCTTGTTGCTCACCACCGCTATGTGGCAGTCCCTGCGGCGCAACTCTTGCAGCAGTTCAGGTATGCCTTCGTAAGGGCTCGTGTGGTCGAGGGAGTGCTGCATATAGTATTGGCGGAACGTCTGAAAGACACTTTCAAATGCAGGGTTGTCCAATCCCCCTGGGACGGCTCGCTCCATCAGTTTCCTGACACCGTTGCCAACGAAGCCACGTACGTCTTCTACAGAGTGTTCCTGCAGATGATAGGCGCGAAGGGCGTGGTTGGTGGCGTCGGCAAGGTCTTGGAGCGTGTCAAGCAGCGTGCCGTCAAGGTCGAAGATGTAGGTGCTGTATTTCATCGCTTGCTCCTTGTCACCATGGTCTTTACCTTATTGTTGTAGCGTGTGGCGGCCAGCAGCTGCTCAATGGTCAAGTGCATACGCCATTGCCAGCGGTTGTAAGGGTCGGAGGGCACGTTGATGCGCTCGGCACGTGGGTTCTTGGCCCTAAGCTCGCTGTCCATGGAGAGCCAGTCCTGTAGGGAGAGCAGACAGAGCATGGAGGGGCAGTAGAGATGACGTGCGATGATTTCCTCGGCTAAGTGTGCCGGCAGTTGCTCAGGTGCCCGTCCTTCCTTCTGTAACATGCTTACATAGTAGCGCTGTGTGCGTTCTGGGCTCTCTTGCCACCAAAGCCGTAACGGGGGCATGTCGTGGGTAGAGATGGTGCAGACGGAGCGGTAGGGGTTGCCGTTGAGGTAAGCGAATTCCTGCCCTTGCTGCTTGGGAAGCGACTGAATCTCGAGAGTGAGGATGCGCAGCTGGTCGAGCACTGGCGCAACGCAAGCTGGCAGCATACCAAGGTCTTCGGCACAGAGCAGCATCCTGGTATCACCCATTATGTCTGAGAGACGGCGGATGGCCTCGTCGCCCCAGAAGAAGTTGTGGCGCTCGAAGTAGTAGTTGTTGTAGATACGCATGAAGGAGTCTTTCTCCTCAGCGGTGAGCGCCTCGTAGACGGGTTCGCGGAAGGCTGCAATGCGGGGATGATACATGCCTGGCTGCTGTTCGTCTTCTATGAAGAGCACGTTGGCAATGAGGCGGTAAAGGCCTTCGCGTATCCAGTGGCTGTTCTCGTCGTTTCTGCCCTCGAAGGCTGTCTGAACCTTCTGCTGGGTGTCATAGTCGCCCTTCAGGTCATAGAGACCGTAGGACTTCTGGACGAGGAACATTTCCTTGACGTAGTTGGCGTGGATGCCAAAGAGACGGCTAAGCACGTGGTCATTGATGAGCGGTCTGGTGAACAGCTCGCGGCGGAAGGATAGCCCGAAGTAGCCTATCTCCTCAGCCGTGAACGGCAGGGCAGGGGAGAAGTGGCCCAGATGGGCGTAGACGGCATGGGCAGGTATCTCCCAGATGCGGAAGAATCCCAGCACATGGTCAATGCGCAGGGCGCCAAAGAAGGTGGAAAGCCACTCCATACGACGGTTCATCCATTGGCGCATGGCCTCACAATTCCAGTTGTAGGTGGGAAACCCCCAGTCCTGACCCATGGGCATGAATGTGTCGGGTGGGGTTCCTGCATGGGTTTGTAAATGGAAGAACTCAGGGTGTGTGGAGGTGTCAGCGCTCAGGCTGTTCATTCCTATGGGCAGGTCGCCCTTCAGCACGATGCCATGCTGGCGCGCGTAGTCGGCAGCCCTCTTCAGCTGGAGGTAGAGGTGGTACTGGAGGAAACAGGTGTACTCCTGCCCCTTTCCCCTTCCCCCTTTCCTCTCTGTCCAAAGGGCATAGGGCTCCAGCCATTCCCTGTTGTCGGCAACCCACTGCTGGTATTCACGGCTTTGAAGGGTGTCCTGTCCCTGCTCAGCAAAGAATTCTCCTACATAGTCGCTTTTCACACGGTCAACGGCTTCGTAGTCGCTGGTGGGAAGTGCGTTCAGCTCACGCTGACGGCGGAGGAAGACGGTCATCCGCTTCTTGTCCCTCAATGTGCCGAGAGCTTCCAAGTCGAGATAATGCGGATGAAGGGCGAAGGCGCTTACAATGTTGTAAGGATGGCTGTCGTGCCAGTGACCGTCGGTTGTCGTATCATTGACAGGTAGTAGCTGTATTACTTTCATGCCGGTGGCTATTGCCCAGTCAATGAATCGCTTAAGGTCGCCGAAGTCGCCTACGCCGTATGAGTGCTCGCTGCGCAAGGCGGCTACTGGAACGACCACGCCTGCTGCGCGCCATGTCTGCTCTGCCAACCTGAACGGCTCACCGTATTCCACCAGAACCTCACCGTCCTTTACCTGGGTGTTGACCACGCGGTTATCCCCTTCTTCCCAGCTTAGGAGCTCGTGCGATTGGTTATCAATTACAACATACTTGAATTCAATAGGCATCTGTATGGCGTCTATGTTGACGGAGAGCAACCACTCTCCCTGCCCAATGTACTCCATGGGCAGGTAACGTGCCGATGACCATGCACCCAAAGCAGGATGGCTGCCGATGAGTGCCAGCGACTGACCTTCTTTCAGCTGAGGGGCTGATACGCGGAAGAGCACTGTGTTACGATATAGCGGCAAGCGAAGCGGCGATACCTTGCCAGACGACTTGAATCCTGCTGTTATCTGGCAGGCAGCACTGTAGAGGTGGCTGTTCAGGGGACGGTCTTTCCACTGGTCCTGAAAGTAGTAGCTCTTGGTCGTATCGAAATGGTAGCAGCGACCCACCAGCGTCCATTCCTTGCGGAGTACCTTACCTTCCTGATTCTCCAGTTGGTAATGATAGCTGATACTGTCTATCGGGTGCTGCCGGCTTTCCACCGCTGACGTTTCCACCTTCCATAGCTGTCCGTCCTCTGTCTGCATGGGCAGATGCTGATGGCGATGAGTGCCGTCGTGGCTTACGTAAGTCAGGGAGACACACAGCTGTTGCCCCCATTCTGCCATGTAATTGATGCTGAATTTTAGTTTCATGTTTGCAAAGGTACGAAAAAAATTTTGTTCGCTTCGCTTTTTTTATTAATTTTGCACGCTGAAACAATACTTTTCTGAATCATGAAGATTGGCGACAGGGTTAGATTTCTCAGTGAAGTGGGTGGAGGCCGCGTCTCTGGCTTTCAGGGCAAGGATATCGTTCTGGTGCAAGACGAGGACGGTTTCGACGTTCCCATGCGCATGAGTGAAGTGGTGGTTATCGGCGAAGAAGACTATGAAACGCGGCACATCGTGGAGATCAAGCAGCAGAAGAACATCCCTGAGCCTGAAGAGCTCGAACCTGCCGACCGTCCAGTCACTTTTCGTGCGCCCGTGCAGGAACGTAAGGGCGGAGACCGCCTGTCGGCATACCTCGGCTTTGTGCCCATGGATGTGAAGGAACTTTCGCATACCCGCTTTGAGACTTATTTGGTCAACGATTCCAACTATTACCTGCGCTATACATATCTTTCCGTGGAAGGTACAGGGTGGCACCTTCGTGCCTCTGGAGAGGTTGAGCCTAATACACAGGAATTTATTGAGGAATTCGGACGCGAGGATCTTGGAAACATGGAGCGCGTGTGTATACAACTGCTGGCTTATAAGAAGGATAAGAATTTCCTGTTGAAGCCACCCACGGACATCCAACTGCGCATTGACGGGGTGAAATTCTACAAGTTGCATACCTTTCAGGAGAACGACTTCTTCGAGCAGCCTGCTCAGGTTTACACGCTTATTGAGAACGACCGTCCTGCACAGTCGATTGTGCTCGATGCCCGTCAAATGAAAGAAATACTAAACAATCCAAGGATATGAAATACGGTTTAATTAAGGTGGCTGCCGTCGTTCCTGCGGTAAAGGTAGCAGATGTAGACTATAATGTCCAGCAAATAGAGAGCCTCATAGCACAGGGTGAGGGCCAGGGCGTTGAGGTGATGGTGTTTCCTGAGCTTTCGCTGACGGGGTACTCATGCCAGGATCTGTTCCGTGAGCAGTTGCTCATCGACAAGGCAGAGGATGGATTGTTACAGCTGCTTGACTTCACCCGCAAACTTGACATCATCTGTATTGTGGGAATGCCTGTCCAGATAGGCGGGCTGCTTTACAACTGTGCTGTTGCCATTCAGGCGGGAAGCTTATTGGGAGTCGTTCCAAAGACATATCTGCCCAATTATAATGAGTTCTACGAGAAACGATGGTTTGCCTCTTTGCAGGATCTGACGCCGCGTGAGATATACTTGGCGGGAAGCCCTGTCTACGTATCACCTGAACCTGCCATCTTTACAACGTGTGATGGTGTTCACTTCGGCATTGAAATCTGCGAGGACCTGTGGGCTCCTGTGCCGCCGTCCAACGGCCTTTCACTGGCTGGAGCCGATATCGTGTTCAATCTCTCTGCCAGTAATGAACTCATAGGGAAACACCAGTATCTGCACTCGTTGCTTGGTCAGCAGAGTGCGCGTACCATGAGTGGATATGTCTATGCCAGTTGCGGCTTCGGTGAGTCAACGCAGGACGTGGTATATGGAGGGAACGCCATCATCTATGAGAATGGACACTTGCTCTGTGAGGGTGATAGGTTCTCGTTCCAGCCTCAGATTAGGTTGACGCAGATTGACGTGGAACGGTTGCGTACGGAGCGTCGTTGCAACTCAACCTTTATCAATGCACAGAGGGGAGCCACGGCACGATTCATTGACTGTAAGCCTACGCAGCCACGTTCATTTGAGTTGGTGCGTGAGGTGAATCCTTATCCCTTCATTCCCAAGGAAGAGAAAATGAATGAAGCATGTGAGGAGATTCTCAGTATCCAGGTGGCTGGACTGGTCAAGCGACTCTACCACATTGGTGCAGATCGGGCAGTTATTGGCATCAGTGGCGGTCTTGATTCCACCCTCGCATTGCTCGTCACTGTCATGGCCTTCGACAAGCTGGGCCTTGACCGTCATGGAATCATTGGTATTACTATGCCAGGCTTTGGCACCACCGATAGGACTCATCAGAATGCTGTCAAGCTGATGCAGCAACTGGATGTCACGATTCGTGAGATTAACATTGCCAAGGCCGTCATCCAGCACTTTGAGGACATAGGCCACGATTCTACTCGCCACGATATCACCTATGAGAATTCTCAGGCACGCGAGCGCACGCAGATACTGATGGACGTAGCCAATCAAGAGAATGCCATTGTGGTTGGTACGGGCGACCTTTCAGAGCTGGCCTTGGGATGGGCGACTTACAATGGTGACCACATGTCTATGTATGGCGTCAATGCCGGCGTGCCTAAAACGCTTATCCGTTACTTAGTGAGCTATGTGGCAGGCAAAAAACAACGGGAAGTTGAGAACTCCTCGAAGCGCCTGAGCGCCAACGGAGCACAAGAACGCACAGGAATCACGGCTGCGAAGGTGCTGCTTGACATCGTGGATACGCCCATCTCCCCTGAACTGATCCCTGCTGACGAGAAAGGTCAGATTAGGCAAAAGACAGAGGATCTCGTGGGGCCTTACGAATTGCATGATTTCTTCCTTTATTACTTCCTCCGCTTTGGGTTCTCGCCCAAGAAGATTTTCATGCTTGCCCAATATGCTTTTAGTGGGCAATATGACGATGCAGTCATCAAGAAGTGGCTCATAACCTTCTGCAGGCGCTTCTTCTCTCAGCAGTTCAAGCGCTCCTGTCTGCCTGACGGGCCGAAGGTAGGCTCTGTCAGTCTCTCGCCACGCGGAGACTGGCGTATGCCCAGTGACGCCTCGTCAGACCTGTGGCTTAAAGAGTGCGACGCGTTATAGTAGGCGTCATGGCGTCTTGCGACGTTCTGCTGGTGTGTTTCTCTTTTTTAGCCGAATGTCGCGCAGGAGTTCTGAAAGGCCATTGAAGTCGTGCTTGATCAGAAGTCCGATGCCCTGTGTGTTGAGCGACGAACGTGTGAAGTAGCGGTCGTTGGTCTGATTATATACTTTCAGGGCAAGGTTGCCATTAGGGAGGAGGAGGTAGCTGATGTCGAAGTCACCAATGAACGAGGGCGTTGCCTGTCGGGCGTTGTCTCGATATCCGAATTGTCCATTGATAATGAGTCGGTTGTTTAGGAGTCGTCCATTGACTATTCCTTCGTATTCTGCATTATTCCAGCCTTCAGTACCAGTAGAGATGTTCGCGCCGAAGTTCCATTGGTCGTTTTTGATGACAGAACTGAGCAGGGTGCTGATCTGTGTGGATAGTGTCCCTGATAGGAATGACTGCATGGCAAGCGATGTCTGATCCTGTTGTTGCTGGTCGGCGTTGTTCTGTCCTTGGTTGTAGAAACGTCCTATGCCAAGCAGGTAAAGCACCTGCTGGTTCATCTCCTGCTGTGAGGAGAGCAGGGAACGCACCATCTGCTTCTCGTCTGCGTTGACGGTAGGCAGGTCAAGGTCGAAGGTCACCTGCGGAGCCTTTGGCTGGCCGTTGATGTTCATCAGGCAGTTCACACGGATGGTGTTAGAAGAGAAAGAGTTGCCCAGCTGGAGGTCGGAAAGGCTGACACCATTGACGGTGTAGAGTGCCTGTAGCGACAGGGCGGCATCGTATGGGTCGCCACCAAATACGATGGTTCCGCCATCCTGAAACTGGAAGTTCTTCTTGATGATGTTTTGGATGGTGACGTCGTATGTCCCGCTGTTGACCGTATAGGTGCCAAACATAAGAAATGCTCCCTTGTTGTGGTAGGTGGCGCGCAGGTCGCCTGTACCGTGGAGATTAATGTAGTCGTTAGTCCTGGCGTCCATGAGGAGACGCATGGTTGCCTGGGGCGTAGCGTTGATGTGGAAGTTGAGGAATATGTCGGTGCTGGGTTCTTCTGTTGACATGGATTTGCTGGCTACGTTTTCCCTGTATTCGTCGTTCTTGCCTCTCCATGTAATGAACTCCTGGCTACCTATCTCATCTGTCTGATCAGCGTTGTAGACAAATGTAGTCCCGTCAAGTGGGGTGACGTCACAGTCAATAGTGACGCGTCCTGGGCGTCCCTCAATGGTGACTTGCCCGCTTGCCAGAACAGTGCCGTAGAACGACTGGTCGCCAAAGTCATGGAAGTCGTAACCCAACAGTCGGTCAGTATCTACCTGCAGGTCGAAGGTCAGTTGGGTAAGGTCTATATGGTGTATTCCTCCGCTCAGGAAAGCCGTATTTCCGTAGATGTCGGTAACGGGGATGCTGTCAAGCATGATTTCATTGGGAATCAGCGTAACGGTATCTCGTTTAATGTAGTAGGTAGTATTGAGGGCGTTGACGGTAGCCTCTGCATCGACGACCAGACCGCCTGTCAGGTTGATGGCATCGAGTGGGCCTGCCAAACGCAGGTCTCCATCGGCGTGGCCTGTGACGTTGGAGAGGAAAGACTCCGTGAACGATTGCATGAAGTCAACGTAGGTGCCGTGGGCTGAGATGGCCAGGTCGATATAGGGCTCTGGGTGATGGGAACTGGTAGATGGTGCCACGTATCCGTTGATGAAAGTGGTGGCCTCAGGACCGTCATTGGCAATAGCGTTTATGTCTATCTGTTGTTGCTGGTGGTTCCAGTCGACAAGTGCCTGGAGGGTACCCATGCGCCCTTTTTCAAACAAGAAATGGTCAACGCGTAGTGAGGCGTGGGCTTCAGGCGTGTCGCCAAAGGCTTGTGATATGAAGGCACGACCAGTGGCTTGGCCTCCAAACTCAACGGCATCGAAGCCTACGAGGTTCAGAATATAGTCTACCTCCATCTTGTTCAAATCAACGAAGAGTGAGTCTTGAGCGCGATTTGAGGCCGTACCGTTGAGTTGGAGGAACTGGTCGTCGTGACTGATGGTAAAGCGGCTGAAGGCGAGGTGCTGGTCGGAGTAGGTAATCTCTGCAGGAGCTATTGTCCATAGCGAGGGGCCAATCTGTGTCTGGGAAGACTGTACGTTGATATGCGCTTCCGGCTTTCCTTCCACGTTGCGATAGAGCTGGACAATGGTGTTGAGTACGCCGTTCATCGACTTCTCTGTGTTATTGTTGTTCCATCTTAGCGAAGTGGTCAGCTGGTTATTGGCAGCGTTGGCGCGGATTCCTATGTCAAGTGGCTCGCCTTCATCCGACAATTTGGTTAGCCCTAATAGGCATCTCATCGTGTCGGCAGGTGTTGTGATGGCGAGGTTCCCAGTCTGATACTCTGTGCCGTCATAGTTGAAGGCTGGAGCTGACAGGTTTACATCAAGGCGCTGGTTGGGGGAGTTGACGATGGCTTTCAGGGTAAGCGGTTGCCGTAACGTAAGTGGCATCTTGAGAATGCGTTGCAGGAAGTCACCTTTTGTGAGTTGCAGGTTGAGTGAGAAGTTATTACCGGTTGGCGCGCTGACTGGTGGAAGACCAGGGAGGGTGGGTAGCCGATAGCCAATGGCGTTGATAACACTCTGCGCCAGCGTAGTATAGTCGAACTGACCTGTCAATTCTGCCTGTGCAAAGTCACTGTTCAGGGTAAGAAAATGGTGACTGTCAATAAAGCCCGAGGTGATGTGCAGGTGTTCCAAAAGGTAATCGTCCATTGTGAAATGGCTGATGTCCAGATTGCCCTGGGCGTCGTTTAGGGAGGTGGCGGTCAGATCGACAATGATGTTTGCTCCAAACCGTGCATCACCCCATTGGTCAGATAAGTGAAGTGCCTGCGGCGAGAAATTTCTGACAGTACCGGTAAGCTTGATGCCGTGCTTCTGCGCTTCCCCTTCAATGCTTGCCATGATGTTGGGATCGTTGATGTCTATAAGTCCTGCGATACCATCGGCAGAGTAGGTCCCGTTAAGCGCAATCTGACGGAAGTTGTAGCCATTGTACTCTAATTGTGAGATGGTCCCGTCGGCCTTGATGGTTGGTGCTCCTTGGCTATGCACTTTTCCTTCCACTTGGATGTTCGTGGCTAACAGTCCGAGAAGGTCGTTGTCAAGTAGCTGGCGCAGGTTCAGCCCTTCCGTCTCGATAGCTCCCTGAAACTGATTGCCGCTAAGGAGCTTGAAGTCAAGTCTAACGTCTCCAGCGCCTGAGTTGATGGTGCTCTGGGTCGCAATAGTGCCGTTGGCATCGCCTTTGAACTGGCCTTTGAGGTGGAGATTTCCTGCGCGGCGAATGATAACGGGGATGCCAGAGATGGTTTTTGTAAGAAAGTCTACGGTCTTGTCAGACAAGGACAAATCGTTCACCAAAAGTTTCCACTGGGGGTGAGCGTCATTCCAGTTGTTCACTTCACCGCTGCCACTAAAGGAAATGTCGTCGTGGGAAGATGTAATGTTGAGCCTCGCTATTTGTATGGAATGGTCAGTGCCTGAGAACTCCGTTGATATATAGATAGGATTCTGGGAATTCTTTAGCGACGGAAGAAATGCTCTTAGGTCTGAAGGAGTTATACGTGATTCTTTAATGCGTCCTCCAAATCGGATCGAGCCTTTGACGAGTTGCCCCTGTTGGGTTTCATAGACAGCAGAAAGACTGTCTGTCTCTATGTGTGTGTCGGGCATTTCCAGTATGAAGTCGTTCAGTTGGCTCTGCTTTGTTCCTGCGGTGAGGTGGAAGGAAAGACGATTTAATAGGAGACCAGACTGCTCTTTCATGGAGATACGCTTTACGACGACGTTTAGGGAGTCTTCCTTTAGAACTTTCAGCAGGATGTGGGCACTGATGTCCTGTATGTTAAGGTGGGCTGGGTTCAGTAGCCCGTGAGTAGGCACAACGTCGTGTTGGTCATAAGTAAGACTGGAGTGGCGCATGATGAGTGAGCCGATATGCAGGTCGAGTGGAGTGGCATGGGTAGTGTCCTTCGATGCCAAGGAGTCTAGTACAAACTGGAAGTTGGCGGGCATGTCGGCTGCTGGCCTGTAGAAACTGGCGCGGAGGCCGAAGACCTGTGCGGAAGAAATGCTGATACGCCCTTCTGTCAGTGGCATCAGCTCCAGTCTGGTAGCCAAGCGGGCAGCACGTAGCATTTCTTTCTTCTGCTGATCCCAGATGGTCAAGTCATCAATGATGATGCGGTTGAAGAGGCCTAAGTCCACACGCCCTACACTGACCTTAGTGCCTAATTTCTGGCTGAGCGCATCGGCCACCTGCTGTCCTATGAACTGTTGCACAGATGTCATACGTAGTGCCACAACAATAATCAGGTAGAGAGCCAGCAGGCTCCACACCGTCCAGTTGATGATATGTTTCAGTATGTTCAAATTCTGTCAGTTCAGGATGGCAAACGATATGAGTATGCCGGAATTTTTCCGCAAAATTACGATAAAAACTCGTGATTACGATATTTTTCGACCGATATTTGTCGTAATATGGCTAAAATTTATTAATTTTGCCGACTGTAGTTACCGACTATTCCAAAACTTTGATATAAATGGCAAATGTAATTAAGTTACGCAAAGGCTTGGACATTATCCTTCAAGGTAAGGCTGAGGAGAAGAAAATCCAGCTGAAATCGAACGGCAAGTTTGCACTTGTGCCAGATGATTTCGAGGGTGTCACTCCGAAGGTTGTTGTCAAGGAAGGCGATAAGGTCAAAGCCGGGGATGCGTTGTTTGTCAACAAGCAGTATCCCGATGTGAAGTTTGCCTCGCCAGTGAGCGGTACGGTCCGCGAGGTGGTGCGTGGCGAACGCAGGAAAGTGCTCTGCGTAAGAGTAGATGCCGACGAGAAGCAGGAGTCTGTTGACTTCGGTAAGAAGGATGTTGGCACGCTAACAGGCGAGCAAGTGATTAACGCTTTATTGGAAGCGGGTCTTTTCGGTTACATCAACCAGTTGCCATACGCTGTATCCACTAGTCCGACTGTGCAGCCTAAGGCAATTTTTGTATCTGCCCTGCGCGACAAACCGTTGGCAGCCAGCTTCGACTATGAGGTGATGGGGCAGGAGACCGATTTTCAGGCGGGACTCACAGCCCTTTCGAAGATTGCCAAGACTTATCTCGGCATTGGCGTCGGCTCCAAGCTCGAAGGCATGAGGGATGTTGAGGTGACGGTGTTCGACGGCAAGTGTCCGGCTGGAAACGTAGGCGTACAGGTGAACAACATCGACCCAGTGAACAAGGGCGAAGTGGTGTGGACCATCGGTGATCCTTCCGTGGTGCTCTTCATCGGACGCCTGTTTAATACGGGTAGGGTAAACCTGACCCGCACAGTGGCCCTTTGTGGCAGTGAGATTAAAAATCCTGCCTACGTGGATATGCTGGTCGGCGAGGAACTCTCTACTTTGCTGTCGAACAGCTACGACGCAGGGAAAAGCGTGCGTATTATTAATGGCAACGTGTTGACAGGTAAGCCTACCACGAAGGACGGCTTCCTTGGAGCACATACTTCCGAAATCACCGTTATTCCCGAAGGTAACGATGCCGACGAGATGCTGGGTTGGATTCTGCCACGCTTCAAGCAGTTCTCAGTGAACCGCAGCTACTTCTCATGGCTCTGTGGTAAGAAGCAGTATGCTCTCGATGCCCGCGTTAAGGGCGGAGAACGCCACATGATTATGAGCGGTGAGTACGATAAGGTGTTGCCGATGGATATCTATGGTGAGTACCTCATTAAGGCTATCATTTCCGGCGATATTGACCGTCAGGAAGCCTTGGGTATTTATGAGGTTAGTCCTGAGGACTTTGCCTTGGCAGAGTTCGTTGACTCTTCGAAACTGGAATTGCAGCGCATTGTGCGAGAAGGACTTAATATTCTCAGAAAAGAAAACGCATAACGAATATGAAAGCATTACGTAATTATCTCAATAAGGTAAAGCCGAACTTCGAGGAGGGTGGCAAGCTGCATGCTTTCCGTTCGATTTTCGACGGCTTTGAGACCTTCCTTTACGTGCCCAACGACACGGCGAAGGCTGGAGGCGTGAACATTCACGACGCCATCGACTCAAAGCGTATTATGAGTATGGTAGTCATCGCCCTGATGCCTGCCATGCTGTTCGGTATGTACAATATCGGCTATCAGAACTATCTCGCTGCAGGCACGCTCGCTGATGCCAGCTTCTGCGAGATTTTCTGCTATGGCTTCCTGGCAGTACTGCCTAAGATTCTTGTCTCCTACATTGTAGGTCTGGGCATCGAGTTTGCTTGGGCACAGTGGAAGGGAGAGGAGATTCAGGAGGGTTATCTTGTCTCTGGTATCCTCATTCCGTTGATTATTCCTATCGGCTGTCCGCTGTGGATGCTGGCTTTGGCCTGCGCATTCTCAGTGATTTTCTGTAAGGAAATCTTTGGCGGTACGGGTATGAACATCTTCAATCCCGCCATCGCAGCCCGCATGTTCTTGTTCTTCGCTTATCCTGCAAAGATGACGGGCGACACCGTCTGGGTGGCTCAGGACAGCATTTTCGGACTCGGAAACACGTTGCCTGACGGTTTTACGGCTGCCACACCTCTTGGACAGATTGGTCAGGGCATAGACCCCAGCGCTTCGATTTGTGACATGATCTGTGGCTTCATTCCTGGTTCTATCGGTGAGACCAGTGTGATTGCCATCGCCATCGGAGCTGTCATCCTGCTGTGGACGGGCATCGCCTCTTGGCGCACCATG
>ONKY01000080.1 GCA_900318585.1 uncultured Prevotellaceae bacterium | reverse complement strand
TAAATCGGTGGTTTAGAATCGTAAACCAGTGGTTTAGCATCCAATTCTCGAGAGAATTATTGGCTCTTGCTGACTGGCTTCTTGGGGAGCTCCTTCTTTGTGAATCCAAAATATCTCAAAAATCATAGATTCAATCGTACCAATTTGTTTTTTACCATCACTAAACAAATTTCTGTTTTCTGCAACTTTTCGTCTCTGGACAACGTCTAAAAGATAGAGATTATTAGAAAGAGAGTAGAATGAAGACATTAGGAAACATCATTTGGATTATCTTTGGCGGGCTGCACATTGCCCTGGAGTATTTCATTGCCGGACTGGTGCTGATGATAACCATCATCGGTATCCCCTTTGGCTTACAGAGCATGAAGCTGGGTATGCTGGCCATCTGGCCATTCGGCACGAAAGTGAAGTGGAAGCCATCGCAGCCAGGTTGCCTGAGCATATTCATGAATGTGCTTTGGTTCTTTGTTGGCGGCATTTGGATTTGGCTCACCCATGTATTCTACGGCATCATTTTCTGCATCACCATCATTGGCATCCCGTTCGGAAAGATGCACTTCCGGCTGGCAAAGCTGGCTCTGTCACCCTTCGGCAAAGAACTTTCGTAATCTGAAATGAACGAGGAAAAGCGACTGCAGCGGCGCCAACGGCTGATGGACAACCGAGTCTATCAGACAATGGAAGGTCTGACCCGTTACATGGATCGTTACTATCTGGATGCGCTCATCGGCGTCATTCCTGGATGGGGCGATGCCATTGCCCTGCTCTGCGTCGTGCCGTTCGTCTATTTCTCCTCCCGAGTTATCAAGAGCGTTCCGCTGACATTGGCCGTCCTGAACAATGCCCTGCGGGATGTACTATTAGGCATGATACCGTTCTTCGTAGGCGACATCATCGACATCTTTCACCGTTCCAACACCCAGAACATGCAGATGATTCAAGGCTTCGTTGATGGCGACGAAGCAGTTGTGAAGCAAGTAAATCAACGGGCTTGGCAGTCAGCCATAGTCCTCTTCCTCCTTCTCCTGCTCATCGTCCTCATGATTTGGCTGCTCATATCCTTTGGCAGCTACCTCTATTCTTTCGTCGCATCTCTTTTCTGAACCATTATGGTTGTGTTTATCTTTTTTTTTTGTTAAACTTCAACAACAAAAGAAACAGAGTATCACAGTTTTTTGTATCTTTGCTCCGTCTTAGCAATAAAAGCATAAAAACTATGAATACGAAACAGATTTTTGCTCTTTCTGCGGTATTACTGATGGCTGTTACAGCTTTGGGAGCCAACCAAGGCATCATTCGTAAACAATTATTCGATGCCGACTGGCAATTCTCTCAGGACAGCACCAAGTGGCGGACGGTCAACCTGCCACACGATTGGAGCATTGAGGGTAACTTCGACAAGGATGCGCCTGCCGGCAACGATGGTGCCTATCTGCCGACAGGAAAGGGGTGGTACAGAAAAGGGTTTAGAGTGGAAAGTTTAAAGTTTAAAGAAAAGAAGCTGCGCCTGTACTTCGAGGGAGTGTATATGAATGCCGAAGTCTATGTGAACGGACAGAGGGCAGGTGGTCATCCTTACGGCTATTCTTCGTTCTTTGTGGATATCACACCATACGTGAAGACGGGACAGAATGAAGTGGAGGTGCGAGTGGACAATTCGCAGCAGAAGAACTGCCGGTGGTACAGCGGCTCAGGCATCTACCGACATGTGTGGCTGCTGACCACAGGAAAGCGATACATTGACGAATGGAGCGTCAACGTAGCCACTCCCGACATCCACCATGTGGAAATCAAGGCTGAGGTGGTGATGGAGGACGGCTCGAGAAAACCCATCCAGAAGACCATTCATGTGGAAAATCCCCACCTGTGGTCGCCCGAGGATCCTTTTCTCTATGAGACGACCCTTGAAGCAGAGGGCGACCAATTGCCAGTGACTTACGGCATCCGCACCATCGAGTATTCAGCTGAGAAAGGGCTGTTGCTGAACGGCAAGCCCATTGTTTTGAATGGCGGCTGCGTCCACCATGACAACGGCATCCTCGGTGCTGCAGCTTTTGATGCTGCCGAATACCGCCGTGTACGTCTGCTGAAGGAGGCGGGCTTCAACGCTGTGCGCACTTCACATAATCCGCCCTCAGAGACCTTCCTCAAGGCATGTGACGAATTGGGGTTGCTGGTCATTGACGAGGCTTTCGACGGCTGGCGCGATAAGAAAAACGACTATGACTACTCCACGCTCATCGACCAGTGGTGGCAAGAGGACATCAAGGCAATGGTTTTGCGCGACCGTAACCACCCCAGCGTGTTCTGCTGGTCAACAGGCAACGAGGTCATCGAACGCAAGAAGATTGAGGTGGTGAAGACCGCCCACAACCTGAATACGCTCTGCCGACAGCTCGACCCACAGAGGCGTCCCGTCACTTCTGCTCTCTGTGCATGGGATTCCGATTGGGATATCTACGACCCACTGGCAGCAGAGCACGACATTGTGGGCTACAACTACATGATTCATAAGTCGCAGGGGGACCACGAGCGTGTGCCTACCCGTGTGATGATACAGACGGAGAGCTACCCGCGTGATGCGTGGCAGAACTACCGCAAGGTGCAGGACGAACCTTGGGTCATCGGCGATTTCGTGTGGACAGCCATCGATTATCTCGGAGAGTCGGGCATCGGTCGCTGGTACTACGACGGCGACGTGCCTGGTGAACATTGGGAACGTCCACTCTATCCTTGGCATGCAGCCTACTGTGGCGACATCGATCTCATAGGTCAGCGCAAGCCCATTAGCCACTACCGTTCCATGCTGTGGAATCAAAATGGCGAAAGGCTACGGGAAAGGATACGGGTAGGCGCGTCAGCGGGAATGGACGACGGTACGTCGGGAATGCAACTTTACATGGCCGTGCGCGAGCCTGAAGGCTACAACGGTCAAGTGAAGACCACGCTCTGGGGTACCTGGCCCACCTTCGAGAGCTGGACATGGCCCGGACACGAGGGGAAAAACATCGAAGTGGAGGTGTATAGCCGCAATCCTAAAGTAAGCCTCTATCTGAACGACCAATTAATTGAGGAAAAAGAAACCTCTGAATGCAAGGCTGTATTCACGTTGCCCTATCAGCCAGGCACACTACGAGCAGAAGGAGCATCCCTCTTATCCCCCAAGGAGGATGATGCCTCCCCTCGTGGAGGTTGGGAGGGGACTATTACCTTACAGACAGCCGACGAGACCAAAGCCATCCGCCTGACTGCCGACCGCACAAAGCTCAAGGCTGACGGTCAGGACCTTGCTTTCATCACCGTCGAACTGACAGATGCCCAAGGCATACTCAACCCCATTGCCGCCAACGAACTGACTGCTACCGTCAGTGGCCCAGCTACTCTCATTGGCTTTGGCAATGCCGACATCAAGGACTGTGACCGCTACACAGACAGTACTCACAAGGCATGGAAGGGACGTGCTTTGCTTGTAGTCAGGAGCACAGGAAAGAAGGGCAAGGCAACGATAACGGTGCAAGGAAAAGGCCTGAAGACTGCAAGTATTAATTTATCCTTTAATACAAGTTTCTAAAACGCTCAGCTGAAGGACGTTAATAAGAAGATGGAAACAAAAAGATTGTTATTGCGGCTACGGTCTCGCCTGCTATTATAAGCTGGGCATCACCTATGCCGTGATGGTCGGAGTGGGTATGGTTATCTTGCAATATCTCTTCGCCCGCTTCTGGTTTAGTTGTCACCAACGCGGTCCGTTGGAGGGATTCTGGCGAAAACTAACTTGGATTGGGGATTAAGATACCATTGGCGAATTGCCCCTATTTGCCGAAACTCCTATTGGTGAAATGTGCTTTTTCTACCTTTTCCCCCATATTATTTGGTTGGCTCACTTTTTTTTCTTATCTTTGTAGCCTATTAGGAAAGGTGTAAAAGGTATGAAGAAAAATGGATGTCTACGCAGGCAACTCTTGTTGGCTGCACTTCTGCTGATAAGCTTTTGCTCAGGTGCTCAGCCCCGGAGCGAGGCTGGGGCTTTGCAGGTTGCCAGGTCTTTCTTTGAGCAGAGTCCTCGAAAGGCAAGGGCCCCACGCATCGTGGCAGTGAATGAGCAATATGCAGGTGCGATGTCGAGGCACAAGATGGACTCACAGGTGGGTAAGGTGGGCGAAGAAGTGGGCTTCTACCTCTTTAATGATGAAGCCAATGGCCGCTTTGTGATTGTGTCCGGCGACGAGCGTCAGACAGACATTCTGGGCTACTCCGACGAGGGACAGTTCGACCCCGACGATGTGCCCTGTGGCTTGGAGACCTTCCTGGCACAGTATAGCCACGAGTACGAGCAGTTGCAGTCCGACGGCGGCGCCTACGAGCGTCCTGCGAAGGTGTCTACTACAGCCGTAGGCCCACTGATACAGACCAAGTGGGGGCAGAGCAACTATTATAATAGGGAGTGCCCCATGGATCCCAGCACTAACAAGCAATGCGTCACCGGCTGCGTGGCTACGGCCATGGCCCAGATTATGAAATACTACGGCTATCCCGCGAAAGGGCAGGGCAGCAACTCCTACACGTCGAAAAAGAACGCCATCTATCAGAAAATGGACTTTTCGACGGTCACGTTCAACTGGTCGCAGATGACCAACACCTATTCCTCATCCTCTTCCTCGACGGCCTGCAATGCTGTTTCCCTGCTAATGCACGCCTGCGGTGTGTCCGTAAACATGGACTACGGCAGTAGCGGCTCCGGTACTCATATCTATAACGCACCCTATGCCCTCATCCATTATTTCAAGTATAATCCCAACACCCGGTACTACGATAGGAAGTACTACAATGACGATGAGTGGGACAAGATAGTCCAGACGGAGCTGGCTAATGGCCGCCCGATTCTTTACAAAGGCTCGAGCGAGCCCGACAGCGAGGGCAACCGTTCGGCTCACGCTTTTGTCCTGGATGGCTGCGACACGCAGGGGGCCTATCATTTCAACTGGGGCTGGAGCGGTTCGGGCAACGGCTACTTCGTGCTGACTTCACTCCGTCCGAAAACCTCGTCCAAGCAGTACAACTATTCGGAACTGCAGGCTATGGTAGGCCAGATTGACACCAGGACGGCAGGCACGCGCGAGGATCCGTGGTACGCAGACAAATTTGAGTTCAATACCAGCAACCTTCAGGTGACTTTCACCAATTTCTGGTGCTTTGGCTCCGAGGCCAACTATTACAAGGGCGGCTGGGAGGGCTACAAGGGCTGGGAGCTGAAGAACATTGCCACCGGCAAGTCGGTCTACGGCCTGTATGAGGAGGATGGAACGCTGGCTTATCATGGTTGGAAAAACTGGTATTGCACCATCAATTCCAGCAATTTTGCCGACGGCGCCTCCTACTACCTCTATCCCGTCGTTACCAACAAGGATAAGAACCGCGTCACTCGTGTCAGGACGTTGGGCGGCAAGACCGACTACTACCTGGTGCAGGTGAAGAACGGGAAGATACAGTCCACCGTCAAGGGCGACGTCGACGGCGCCTCCACGCCAGTACTCTCGTTTGTCTCAATGGCCTGCGACAACTCCAATCCCGACAAGCTCTCGCCGATGGACGTGCTCTCGCTGCGTGGCACTTTCAAGAATACCGGCAAGACGGACAACGTCAAAATTCGCCTCCGCATCTGGGACGAGAACATGAATGGCATAGCCTATTCCGACGCCGTTACCAAGACCTTCTCGAAGAACTCGGAGACCACCGTCCAGATGGATTACTCGCTTGAGAACATTCCTGAGGGCAAGTACTTCGCATCGTTGCAGTTTCTCCAGTCGTGGGGCGACAACAAGTGGCACTACAGCGATAAGTATCTTGTATCGTTCAGCGTGAAGGTGGCTTCCACACCCGTCATGCAGTTCGTGTCGGTGACCAGCGACAATCCCGACCTCCAGAACCTGTATACGAAAGACAAGCTGGTATTCAAGGGCATCCTGCTGAACAAAGGTAAGACGGCCGACATTAAGACCCGCTTCCGTATCTGGAACGAGGATATGGAGGCTGTAGCCGCCAGCGACCCTGTGACGGTTCATTTCCAACAGGGCAAGCAGACAACGGTGACGTTCGAGTATCCCCTGGCAGGCTTCGCCGAGGGCAACTATATCGCTACCATCCAGTACCTCAACTCCTGGGATGACAACAAGTGGTATTACAACAAGAGTCAGCTGGTGAGCTTCGTCATCAATCCGCCCACAACACCCGAAATGTGGTTCGTAGCGGTCAGCAGCGACAATCCCGACCTCAACAAGCTGTCGCGCAAGGACAACCTTGTGCTGCGCCTCACCTTCAATAACAGAGGCAAGGCGGCTGATATCAAGACAAGACTCCGCATCTGGGACATGGATATGCAGGGCATTGCAGCCAGCGAAGGTGTCAGCCACAACTTCCCGCGCGACGAGCAGACCACCGTCAGGATGGAGTACTCGCTGTCGAACATTCCCCCAGGCAAGTATTATGCCACCGTGCAGTACCTCAGTTCCTGGGATGACAACAAGTGGTACTACAGCGACAAGTACAGGGTGCAGCTGACTGTACTTTCGGATGCCCTTGATGTTCAGGGCGTGAGGGTAGAAAATGAGGCAAGCCAGCCCGTCTACGACCTGAACGGACGCCGGTTGACGAAGCCCCGTAAGGGCATCAACGTGATTGGGGGTAAGAAGGTAGTAGTCAGGTAATCGAAAAAATCCGGTCGCCGCAACCAGAAAGGTTGGACGACCGGATTTCTATTAGTCACAAATAGAACTGTCTTACTTCATCTGTTTCATAACCTTGCTATAGTACCTATTGGTTGACTTGACCGTGTAATTAGGACCTCCGTTCCAAGAGCGAATCGCCTTTTCCACGTTGTTCTTCGGGTTATAAACCGACTGAATCAGAAGGAACATCTCTTTCGATTTCTCCACGCTATAGCGGTCAGCCATCGAGTATCGCTTCTTACTCTTTTTCGACTCAAGAATGTTGTTACACTCTTTGACTAGTATCGGAGTAATTTGCATGGCGCCTACCGAGTTCCCACTCACGGCACGAGCGTTTCCTTCGCTTTCTACTTGAATAATCGCATTCATTACTGGATTCCAGTTAAAGCCTTCGGTCTTTGTGTTCTTTGCATCAGGTTTTCCTGCGGCTGCAGCTGTAGTTGCTGTCAGCAAAAGGACCATTAGGCTCATACTTACAATCTTACCTATTCTTTTCATATTCTCTATACTTTAGGCGGACTTCACAGCACAAGCGCTTTTGGCACTATGGCTGATTAGAACCGCGTTATCCTTTAGATCTTTTCCCGTCAACGCAACAGACGACTTCACGTCGTGTTTTCGCGTTTCGGGTGCAAAGTTACGAAGTTTCAGGTAGTTAGCCAAATCTTTTGGCAATTTTTAAGATTTTTGTGTGCGCACACTTAATCTATGTCAAGGAACCTGAAAGCATCTGAAGTGAAGAGAATAAGGTAAAAGTGAATACTAAAAAGGTAAAAGTGAATAGTGAAAAGTGAATAATTTGCTGCCGCCGTTTGAAAGTGTAGAGTGAAAAATTTGCTGCCGCTATCCTGTTCGCAGCAGGTATGGCGGCAGCAAATTATTCACTATTCACTTTTCCTATTCCCTATAACAGGTTTTCCTTCTCAATGTCCTTGAAGTACTTATAAGTGCCGTGCTTCAGCTCATCGGTAGCAGCTTCGTCGGCTACGATGATGCCGTGGGGGTGCTGCTGGAGGGCAGAGATGGTCCACTCCTGGCAGACGGCGCCCTCAATGGCTGCCTTCAATGCACGTGCCTTGTGGTGACCGTTGACGAGAATCATCACTTCCTTGGCATCCATCACGGTGCCTACGCCTACGGTCAGCGCCAGCTTGGGCACTTTGTTGACATCGCCCTCGAAGAAGCGCGAGTTGGCGATGATGGTGTCGGTGGTCAGCGTTTTTACACGCGTGCGGCTGGTGAGCGATGAATAGGGCTCGTTGAATGCAATGTGTCCGTCGGGGCCGATGCCGCCGAGGAAGAGGTCAACGCCGCCAGCCTCCTTGATCATCTCCTCGTAGTGTGCGCACTCGGCGGCGAGGTCGGGGGCGTTGCCGTTGAGGATATGGATGTTCTCCTTCGGGCAGTCGATGTGGTCGAACAGGTTGCGTGCCATAAAGGAATGGTAGCTCTCGGGGTGCGACTCGGGTAGCCCTACGTACTCGTCCATATTGAACGTCAGCACGTTCTTGAACGATACGCGGCCCTCCTTGTTGGCTTTCACCAAGCAGGCGTACATGCCTTCGGGTGAGGAACCGGTGGGCAGTCCTAATACGAAAGGTTTCTCAGGCGTGGGATTAGCCTCGTTGATGCGACGGATGACGTGCTCGGCAGCCCACTGCGACATTTTCTGATAGTCGGGTTCAATAATTACTCTCATAGCAGTATAGTACTTAAAAAGTTGTGTTGTTAATAAAAAATCGTGCAAATTTAAAAACTTTCAGTGAAATTTGCAAATAAAAAGAGAATTTATTTTCATCATTCTTTCATTTTTTGTATCTTTGCACGCTATAATGGAATTATTAATAACATAATGTGAAGTAAAATGAATAACTACAGACAACTGACACAAACCGAAATTGAGATTTTAGAGAAAAACGTCTGCTGGGCTGAGGACTGGAACCGCGTCCTGGTAGCGGAAGGCTTCAAACCCTATAATTTCCATCGAGTGATTTTCTATGGCGATATCCGCTTAGGAGCGTTCGATAAGCAGGTGGAGGTGAGCAAGGATTTCTTCAAGCATTCTGGCATCAACGATGCCACGCTGAGGAATGTCACCGTGGGCAACGACTGCCTGATAGAGAAGGTGGGTAATTACATCAATAACTATACCATTGGCAACGACTGCTACATCTCGAACATCTCTACGTTGGAGACCACCGACGACGCCACATTTGGCGAGGGCAGCACCATCAGCGTGTTGAACGAGATGGGCGACGGCAACGTGGTGATTTTCCGCGACCTGAACTCTCAGATAGCCGCTTTTATGGTAAAGCACGCTAACGACAAGCAGTTGAAACGCACGCTGGAGCAGATGATTGAGGACGAGCTGCGGGTGTCAAGGCCTGAGCGCGGTATCATTGGCAACAACGTGAAGATTATCAATACGAAGGACATTACCAACACCGTCATCAAGGGCGACTGCGAGATCAGCGGCGCAGCCCGCCTGTCGGAGTGTACCATCATGTCGTCGCGCGACGCCTCTGTATATATAGGAACGGGCGTAATTTGTGAAAATAGTATCATCTGCGACGGCTGCTCCATCAATAACTCGGTGAAAATGCAGGATTGCTTCGTGGGCGAGGCCTGTCAGATAACCAACGGATTCACAGCCGAGGCCAGCCTGTTCTTTGCCAACTCGTTCATGGCGAACGGTGAGGCCTGTGCAGCCTTCTGCGGTCCCTTCTGCGCATCGCACCACAAGTCGAGCCTGCTCATCGGTGGACAGTTCTCGTTCTACAATGCCGGTTCGAACACCAATTTCTCGAACCATGCCTATAAGATGGGCCCCATGCACTACGGCACCTTAGAGCGCGGCTCAAAGACCGCCTCTGGAGCCTATATCCTGATGCCGGCCACCATAGGTGCCTTTTCCGTGTGCTTTGGAAAGCTGATGAACCACCCCGATATGAGCAGCCTGCCCTTCTCCTACCTGATGGCATACGGCGAGACGATGTATATCGTGCCCGGAAGAAACATCACAACGGTAGGTCTGTATCGTGACATCAAGAAGTGGCCGAAGCGTGACAAGCGCTCACGGCAGTCGAAGAAGAGTATCATCAACTTCGACTGGCTCAGCCCCTTCACCGTGGGTGAGATCCTTGAGGCCCAGAAAATTCTGACCGCCCTGCGACAGGCAAGTGGCGATAACGTGACCACGTATAACTTTCACGAGTATGTCATCAACGCCACTTCGCTGCGCAAGGGCCTGAAATACTATGATATAGCCCTGCGCATTTATATGGGCGCCATCCTGAAACGTGCCCGCAAGGAGGGATTCTTCGGGTGCCCCACCAGCACTGTAGGCAAGGGCAAGTGGATTGACCTCAGCGGACTCCTGTTGCCGGAGAGCGAGGAGCAGCGTTTGATAGACGATATCAAGAACGGAACCATTGAGCGCGTCCAGCAAATCATTGACCGCTTCAGCGATATCAACGACCATTACAGCGACTACCGCTGGGCGTGGAGCTACCAGTTGATCCTGGATTACTACCACCTGGACGAGCTGACACCCGAGGCCTGCGATCGCATCCATGAGGACTACGTAAAGGCCCGCCGTGCTTGGATTGCCGAGATTCGCAAGGATGCTGAGAAGGAATTTGCAATGGGCGACGTGGAACAGGAGGTGTTTGACGATTTTGTACAAAAATTAGATCACGAAATAGATTATGAAAACTAAGTTATTATTGACTGTTTGTGCGCTGTTGCTCGGAATGGGTACACAGGCGAAAGATTACAAGTATGAGACTGTAGAGGGGGATATGATGAAGACCCGTATCTACACATTGGATAATGGTTTGAAGGTATACTTGTCTGTTAATCCGGAAAAACCTCGTATACAGACTTATATCGCTGTGAGAACGGGATCAAAGAATGACCCGGCAGAGACCACGGGCTTGGCACACTACTTGGAGCACCTGATGTTCAAGGGCACCAAGCAGTTCGGCACGAACAATCCAGAGGCAGAGGCGCCCTTGCTCGCCGAGATAGAGCAGCGCTACGAGGCTTATCGCAAACTCACCGACCCTGAAGCACGTAAGCAGGCCTACCATGAGATTGACTCCGTGAGTCAGGTGGCTGCACAGTACTTTATCCCCAATGAGTACGACAAGCTGATGGCTGCCATTGGTGCAGAGGGAACGAACGCCTATACCTCGAACGATGTGACCTGCTACACGGAGAACATTCCCTCGAACGAGATTGAGAACTGGGCAAAGATTCAGAGTGACAGGTTCCAGAATATGGTGATTCGTGGCTTCCACACTGAGCTGGAGGCTGTGTACGAGGAGTATAACATCAGCCTGACAGCCGACACACGTAAGCTCTTTGCTGCTCTCAGTAAACTGTTGGCGCCTACACATCCATACGGAACACAGACAACCATCGGTACGCAGGAACACCTGAAGAACCCTTCGATAACGAATATCAAAAACTATTTCAACAAGTGGTATGTGCCTAACAATGTGGCTATCTGTATGGCTGGCGACTTTGACATGGACAAGACCATTGCCATTATTGACAAATACTTCTCTGGTTGGAAACCAGGTGCAGACGTGCGTCAGCCTGTGTTCCCCAAGCAGCCTGTGCTCACTCAACCCAAGGACTCTACGGTAATTGGTCAGGAGGCTGAGCAGGTTTGGATGGGATGGCAGGCAAAACAGGCAAATTCTCTGCAGGCTGATACCCTTGAACTTCTGGAAGATGTGTTGAGCAACGGACGTGCCGGACTCTTCGACCTGAACCTGAACCAGACGATGAAGGTTCAACGTGCCGCTGGCGGTACCCAGCTGATGCATGACTTAGGGGCCTTCCTGTTATTGGGTACACCCAAGGAGGGACAGAGCCTTGACGAGGTGAAGAACCTGATGCTGGCTGAGATTGATAAACTGAAGAAAGGCGACTTTCCTGACAACCTGTTGCCCAGCATCATCAACAATAAGAAGCGCACCCACTACCAGGTGTTAGAGAGCAACGAAGGACGTGCAGACATGTTTGTGGATGCCTTTATTAATGAGGTGGACTGGAAACAGGAGGTGGGTAAGATAGACCGCATCTCGAAGATAACCAAACAGGAGATCGTAGATTTCGCCAATCGTTTCTTTACCAATGGCTATGCTGTGGTGTATAAGAGACAGGGTACTGACTCCTTGCAGAAGAAGATAGACAAGCCCGCTATCACCCCTATACAGGCTAACCGCGACCAAAAGAGCCGTTTTGTCCAGGCTATTCAGGATGCAGAGGTTGAGCCTATCCTGCCGAAGTTTGTAGATTTTCAAAAGGATATGACCATTGCCAAGACCAAGAAAGGCTTACCAATCTATTATGTGCAGAACAATGAAAACGGTCTCTTCCAGCTCAGCTTCCGTTATGAGTTCGGACAGAGTGCTGACAAGCGCTATGATGTGGCAAACGAATATCTGGACTTCCTTGGTACCGATAAGATGACCGCTACGGAGCTGAAACAGAAATTTTATGAACTGGCTTGCAGCTTCTCTACCAGCGTGTGGGAAAACACTATCAATATCAGTCTCAGTGGTTTGAACGAGAATATGCAGCCCGCTCTGGCCTTGTTGGAGGACGTGATGAATCATGCCCAGGTGGATAAGGAGGCCTATGATGATTTGGTGAAGATAATCCTGAAGGGTCGTGAGGATGCCAAGAAGAACCAGCGCAATTATTACGCTACACTTTGCCAGTATGGCATCTATGGTTCCCGTAATCCCTATCGAGACATTGTCAGCGAGCAAGAGCTGAAGGAGACCAATCCCCAGGTGTTTGTGGATTTGGTGAAAAACCTTAACAAGTATGAGCATAGTGTGAACTATTATGGCCCGTTAGCATTGAAGGATCTGACGAACATCATCAACAAGACCCACCAGACGCCCAAGAAACTTCAGACTGTGCCTCAGAATAACTATTATCTGAAGCAGGAGGCCAACCAGAATGAGGTATGGATTGCACCTTATGATGCCAAGAACATCTATATGCGTGCTTACCATAACGAGGGCCGCGACTGGAACATTGACGAAGCAGCCGTCCAGGCAGTGTTCAACGAATATTTCGGCGGTGGCATGAACGGCATTGTGTTCCAGGAAATGCGAGAGGCCCGTGGCTTGGCCTACAACGCTTCGGCCTATTATAACCGTGCCAGCAGGAAGGGAGAGAAGGAGAGTTTCTTCACGCACATTATTACCCAGAATGACAAGATGATGGATGCCATCAATCACTTCCAGAAGATTACGAACGAATTGCCCGCCAGTGAGACGGCCTTTAATATTGCGAAAGAGGGACTTTCCAAGCAGCTCGCCAGTTTGCGAACCACGAAAATGGGCATCATCAGCAAGTGGCATTCGATGAAGGAACTTGGACTTGACTTCGACCTGAATCAGAAAATCTTTGAGGGGCTTGAGAAGGTGACGCTTCAGGATTTGGTGAATTTCGAGAAGGCTAACATGGCCAACAAGCCGCTGCGCTATCTGATTCTTGGTGATGAGAAGGAACTCGATATGGAGTCCTTAGGAAAGATTGGGCCTATCCGCCGATTGACTACTGAGGAAGTGTTCGGATATTGATAAACAAATTTTAAGGGATGAACCTAAAAAATAAATAGAGAGTATGGCTAAGACAGTAGAATTCAAGTATGCCCCGATGTTTCAGGTGGGCGAGGACAAGACGGAGTACCGCTTGTTGAGTAAGGAAGGCGT
>ONKY01000078.1 GCA_900318585.1 uncultured Prevotellaceae bacterium | reverse complement strand
GCGGTGAAGCCCTCCACGATGAGCAGCCCTGTGGCAGTGTCAAGGTGGACGGTCATCGTGTCCTTCTTCTGCTCGGCTACAGGCAGCCACGGTGATGGCTCGGTAATGAGCGAGGCACGGGTGCTGTCCGTTCGCCAGTTAACGGGATTGATGGCCACGCTGCTCTTCTCCCAACCAGGCATGACGCAGGCAGTATCGCGGACGGAGTTGTAGCAGATGGTGACGCCCGTGTCGTCAGCCCCCTTGGCGGGCACGATGTGAGACCCTGTTTCCGGAATGGTGATACCGATGGCGTAGGAAGCAATCATCCGCTTGTAGGTGTCGTCGTCCATCTCCTTCAGTAGTTCCAGCATGATGTGGGCCCCCTGGCTGAATCCTGCCAGTATGAAGGGGCGACCGGCGTTGCTGTGTTCCAGATAATACTTGAAAGCCCGCCGCACATCGTCCACAGCCAATGGCATCCGTGCCGCCGTCAGGCTGTCGCTTTGGAAGGTCTGCAGCGAGCACTGTCTGTAGTAGGGCGAGAAGAAGTTCAGCTGTCCGCTCACCAGCGTGTCCACACCCAGCATCTCGCCATAGAGCGGTGCCCTAAGACTATCGCTGTAAGTGTCGGCATAGTGGCACACTTCACCATCGGGCAACGTATAGTCACCGGTCTCGGTAGAGATGATGTAGAACACGTCGGCAGGGGCCCCTCTGTCGGTGACATACCACTGCGTAGAGTCCCGATAGTCGGGCTCGGCGGGACAGTCCGCCGTACAGGAAGCCGTACTCTTCTTGCCGTCCGAGAAGCAGGACATCATTGCCAATGTACAAATAAGGATGGCGAGCATCCACAGCCAGTCGGCAAGATTGATTTGTGGATAACTGTTCGAGGTCATAGTATTCTTATTAATTCTGCAAAGATAAGGATTATTTCTGAATAATCTGCATAGTGTAGAAGGTTTTTTGATTATGAAACCATTTTTTTCTTCCTTAAACAGTTCATAGGCGCAACGTGAGAATCGTGATGAAGCGAAAACAATAGCAAACCTACTGGGGTACCTATACGCCGATAGCCGACAGCATCACTAAGTGTTGCTGTCGGCAATATTACAGGAATACAAAACGTAAGAAATTACACGTTTACCTCAAGCTCTGCTTGATATCTTCCAGCAAATCTTCTCCTGCTTCAAGGCCGATACTGAGTCGAACGGTGGTATCAGGGACAGACATATCGGCACATTGCTCGGGGGTGAAGAGACCGAAGATGGTGGAGGCAGGATGGATGGCCAGTGATTTGCGGTCAAAGAGGTTCGTGGCGCGGCGGATGATTTGAAGTTTGTCGATGAACGCCCAAGCAGCTTCCTTCGATTCGAGGTCGATGGTAAAGACGGCACCAGGTAATGAACCAAACTGTGTCTTCGACAAGTCATGGAAGGGATTATCCTCCAGTCCTGTATAGTTGACACGCTTGATTTCCGGCAGGGCCTGACATTGCTGAGCGAGCCACAGCGTGGTCTCCGCCTGGCGACGGAAACGAATGTCGAGCGTGTCAAGACCCAACGTCTCCATATAGGCGGCTTGCGGTGTCATCAGCGAGCCGAGATTGGTTATCAACTCTGTCTTTACGCGAGCCGTAAATGCAAATTTCTTCCCCACCCTCTTCGTTCGGGCTTGCAGGACCGGCGACGGATGCTGTGACCAGTCAAACGTTCCGTAGTCGATAAGCAGACCGCCAAGCCCTGTACCGCCACCGGAGATGTACTTTGTGCTGCTGACCACTTCGATATCCACGCCAAACTCATTCGCATGGAATGTGGAGAACGGCACGATGGTGGTGTCGGCTATCAGGGGCACACCCTTACGATGGGCAATCTCAGACAGCGCCTTGATATCGGCCACGAACAGCTGCGGGTTGGTGATGATCTCAAAGAACAGGGCGACGGTCTTGTCGTCGATCTGAGCCTCCACCTCCTCGGGTTTTGTGAAGTCCACGAATCGCGGCTCCACACCAAAACTGCCCAACGTGTCGCTAATCAGCGAGACGCTGTTGCCGAACAAATGCTTCGAAGCTACAATGTTCATACCTGCCGCACTTACTGCTGTCAGGGCATAGTGGATAGCTGCCATACCCGTGTTCAGCGCTGTCACGCTCTGTGAGCCCGTTATCTGCCTGACGCGCTCCTCCAGATAAGTTACCGTGGGATTGGCAATGCGGGCATACGACGGAGCCATTGAGCGACCGCAGAAAGCATCGCTCATCGCCTTGGCATCGGGGAACTCGAATGCCGCCGTGTAATACACCGGCATCGAGAGAGCCCCGTATGCGTCAGGTTTCTGATACTTTGTGGTTAATACTTTCGTTTCGTACTTCATAATGCACAATTCACAATGCATAATTAGCTTCGTTGGCCCACAATCTTGCGCACGGCAATCACCAGCTTGTCGACATCCTCGCGGGTGTTGTAGAGAGCGAAGGTGGGACGGACGCTCATCTCGTAGCCGAGGGCACGGAGGGCGGGCTGGGCGCAGTGGTGACCGGCACGCACTGCGATGCCCTCCTTATCTAATAACGTACCTGTTTCGGGAACGGG
>ONKY01000028.1 GCA_900318585.1 uncultured Prevotellaceae bacterium | reverse complement strand
GTCCATCGGCACGTCGCCTAAATAGCCCATCGCCAAGAGCGACGGCACGTTGGCATCGTCCATCAGCAGGTGATTGCCGAAGCCATCAATCTCGAAAGCATAGATTTTGCCATACTTCGGATGCTCGACAACGGCATACTTGTGCAGCGCCTGCTCCACCTCGTCGGCCAGCGAGATGCAGGATTGCGCCAAGTCTTCTCGCCTGTTTACCTTCGTCAGGATTTCTGCAGCCTTGCGGAGTGAACTGACAGCCATGAAGTTCGATGGAATCAGGAACGGCAGGATGGTGGCATCGTCGCTGGGACGGAACACGGAGGCAATCAGGCCTACAGGGCGCACTGGCGCGCCGTAGCCGTCCCACCCTACGGTGTCGAAGGCACGGTCGGTGACGCGAAGGAAACGGTAAGGGCCGCGGCCCTCCTTACGCTGCTGTTCGTGGAAGGTTTTTATTATGTTATTAATAGCCAGCAGCCACTGGGAACCGAAGATACTGGTGTCACCCGTCACCCGCCAATACTCGTAGGCCAGACGGATGGGGTAGCATTCGGAGTCAATCTCGTATTTCCGTTCGTGCAGCTCGGGTTTCATGTCCGTCTTGTCGTTCTGCCAGTCGCCGCCGGTGGGCCCGTCGTTGAAGGCGTTGGCGTAGGGGTCGATGTTGATGCACTTCCACTGCCGCAAGATGACGCCGCGCAGCATCTTCTTCAGTGAAGGGTCCTGGTTGGCAAACTGCACGTAGGGCCATACCTGGGCGCCTGAGTCGCGCAGCCACATGGCATGGATGTCGCCGGTATAGACAAAGGTGTCGTCCTCGCCGTCGATGACACGATAGTGGACCGTTGTCTCCAACGTGTTTGGGAAGCAGTTCTCGAACATCCACGCTAACCGTGGGTTGCCACTGAGCAGCCCCTTTACCTCCTCAATCTTCTGGTCGATCACCTCGGAACGGAAGAGCCTGTCCTCCACCTTCGGGCGCTTGGACTCCTGAGCCGCTGCTAAGCGTGGGAGAAGTAGTACAGCCAATAAGATATTTATATACTTTTTCTTCATATCTTCGTAATTATTATGCAAAGATACAAAAAAACAGGCGAAAAGCACAAGGTTTTCATAATTATTCGTACCTTTGCACCAGAAAACCAATAAACCATCAATGAAATGAAAAAGAATCTGATTGTAATGTGTGCCATCATGCTGACAGCCGTCACAGCAGAAGCTCAGCAAGTAAAAGACTCAACGTCCGTACCTGCACAGAAACTGGTACAAGTCGTGGTAAAAGCAGATCGTAGCAAAGATGCAGAAAGAAGAGCTGCGACAATGGCATTCGTTGGCAAGCAGTTCTCCGACCTTGAGATGGCTGACACTTTGGGCAATGTTCACAAGCTGAGTGAATATGTGGGCAATGGCCACTGGCTGTTTGTGGATATGTGGGCCTCTTGGTGCGGTCCCTGTCGCAGAGAGATGCCCCATGTGGTGGCGGCATACGAGAAGTACAACGAGAAAGGTCTTGTCTTTGTCAGTCTGTCGTTAGACAACAAGAAAGAAAGCTGGGTAAAGGCCATCGAGGAGCTAAAGATGCCTTGGACGCATCTTTCCGACCTGAAGGGCTGGAAGTCCATTGTCTGTGACGTCTATAAAGTATGGTCAATACCCGACAACTTGCTTATCGACCCGCAGGGCAAAATCGTGGCGCGCAACCTCAGAGGTGAAGGGCTGCAGGCCAAGCTGGCAGAGATATTCAAGTAGAACAGACCAGAAAATAAAAGACCGCTTTACGGGAGGTCTTTTTTCTTTCTACCAAAGTTTGAGGGCTGCGGCCCCATCTGGAACTCGAGGGTGCCGCCGCGAACGATGTCGTCGTACATGATATAGGATTGCGAATAGGGACGGCCGTTCAAACGCACGCTCTGGATATAGATATTCTCGCCGCTGACATCATGGGCCTTGATGGTAAAGGTTCTTTCTTTACCCACTTTCATCGTCACCTCCGGGAACAGGGGCGAGCCGAATACATACTTGCCGCCAGCAGGCTCCACCTGATAGAGACCCATTGCCGAGAGGATGTACCATGCGGACATCTGACCCACATCCTCGTTGCCACTTAGACCGTCGGGGGCGTTATGATAAAGCTCGCCGAGGGTGCGGCGGATGAGCTTGGCACCCTTCCAGGGCTGCCCCACATAATTATATAGGTAGAGCACGTGGTGAGAGGGCTCATTGCCGTGGGCATACTGTCCGATGAGACCGGAGATGTCGGGCGGCGCCTCCTCGCCCAGGTCGCCATCGACGATGAACAGCGAGTCGAGCTTCGAGACAAAACGCTGCTCTTTGCCGAAGAGCGACACCAGCCCGTGGACGTCGTGGGGCACGAGCCAAGTGTATTGCCAGGCGTTGCCCTCGGTATAGTCGCGGTTCTTGGGCGCGGAATGGAAGGGATTGAAAGCCCCCTCCCGACCTCCCCCTGTAGGGGAGGAGAAAGAAAAGTTACCCTTGCTGTCCTTGCCACGCATAAAGCCGGTCTTCTTGTCGAAATACTTGCGGTAGCTTAGGGCTCGTTGGTCGAAGTATTTCTGGTCGGACTTTAGTTTCGATTTCTCGGCCACCCTTGCTACGCACCAGTCCGCAAGGGCGTACTCCAGTCCACGACCAACGGTCTCGTTGTCATCGAAAAGGTCACAGGGAATATAGCCATACTCCTTCAGCAACTTCAAACCCCGTTCGTCGAGCATCGCCGATGCCTTCATGGCTTCCAGTGCTGCATCTTTCTGCTGAGTCAGTCCCTTGAGCACCAAGTCGGCCAGTACTGGAATAGCTGGGTTGCCTACCATACAGTTGGTTTCGCAACCCATGAGGTGCCACACTGGAAGCTTGCCCTGCTCGCGCCAGATATTCAGCATTGTAGTGGCGATGTCCTCTTGACGCTCTGGGTGGATGAGTGTCATCAGCGGATGGGCAGCACGATAGGTGTCCCAGAGTGAGAAGGTGGTGTAATTGGTGTAGCTGCCCTGATGCACTTCGCCATCAGAGCCCCGATATTGACCATCAACGTCGCAGAACACTGAAGGGGCTGTCATCGTGTGGTACATAGCAGTATAGAAGATGGTGCGCTCTTCGGGCGTGCCTCCTGTTATCTGGATCTTCTGCAACTGCTCTTCCCATTTACGGTCGGCCTGAGCCACCGTGCTACGAAAGTTCCATCCCTGCTGTTCTGCTTGTAGGTTGGCCTTGGCGCCTTCGATGCTGACAGCTGACAGTCCCACTCGAACTAATAGCGGCTGGTCGCCACCGGCAAAGCGTATGAGGTGAAGGGTGACAGGTGAGGAGTGAAGGGAGGTGTCTTCCTTGCAAATCTCCACAGGCCGTGAAAACTCTGCCACGAAGAACACCTTCTGGTTGTTGGCCCAGCCCTTTGAAAAACGGTAGCCGGAGATGACGGTGGAGCTTTCCTGACGAGCTTCACAGTCGGTGACTTTATCCCAGCCGATACCTTGCTCCAGGTCCATCCGCAAATAACCTACCGCTGCGTCGGCAGGCAGGGTGTAACGGTGAAGGCCTGTACGCTCGGTAGCAGTCAGTTCTACGCGGATGCCATTGTTGAGCATCACGGAGTAATAGCCGGGACGCACATACTCCGCCTGGTGGGAGAACCCTACATTCTGCTGCCCGGCATCGAGCACAGGCAGGAAAGCAATGTCGCCCAGGTCGGCACAGCCCGTACCGCTGAGGTGCAAGTGGCTGAAGCCGATAATCGTAGAGTCGCTATAGTGGTAGCCCGAACACCAGTCCCAGCCATCCTTCCGGTTTGTGGGACCAAGTTGCACGAAGCCGAAAGGCACGTTGGCACCGAGGAACACATGGCCGTGACCACCTGTGCCAATCATGGGATTGACGGCCCCCCCTACTGCCCCCGAGGGGGCTTCATTTGTCTGCTTGGCGGGTAATGTGTCCCCCTCGGGGGGCGACAGGGGGGCATTTATCCTCGCGAACACTGGATAATGGTCTGAAGGCAGGCGGCACTGGTCGGCCCAATAGGTGTTGGTCAGCACACCATAGCGGTCGACGGTGAACTGAGGGGAAACTAAGATGTGGTCGATGCGGCTGTTGGTATTCCGATCCTGATGGTAGGCGTTGAACGTACCATTCTCGGCAAAGCGCAGACGAGCTGAAGTGTAACAGTCAACCAATCGGCCCGATTGCGTGAAGATGCTATATATCTCATCGTTCTGGTCGACATTGAAATCGCCTGTCAGCACCACAGGTATCATACCAGCAGCCAGCTGACCGATGCGCTCCACGACGAGTTTGGCAGCCTCGCGGCGGGCCACGACACCCACATGGTCCATGTGCAGGTTCAGGAAGTAGAACTGTAGCCCGGTGGCGTTGTCCTCGAAGAGTCCCCAGGTACAGATGCGGATGCAGGCAGCATCCCACCCAAGGCTGGGTCTGTCGGGTGTTTCTGAAAGCCAGAAGTGTCCGTCGTCTATGAGGCGAAGCTTTTGCTTGTCGTAGAGGATGGCAGCATACTCGCCTTTCTTCTTGCCGTCGTCACGTCCTACGCCAATGTAGTCGTAGCCGTCGAGCAGCTGAAGCATGTCGCGTAGCTGTGGTTCGAGGACCTCTTGTGCTCCGAAGATGTCAGGGTGCTCGAAGTTCAGTTGGCCACACACCACCGGGCAGCGCTGCTTCCAGCCATTGCCGAGACTATCGTCTACGTGATTCATGTATCTGATGTTGTAAGATCCTACGTAGAGCTGTTGGGCAGAGGCAGTATATGCTGTCACACATAATATTAGGAATAGTTTCAGGACTCTGTTCATAACATTATTGTTTTTTTCGATGCAAATATAACTATTTTTTTTGAATTGTCGAAAAAAAAAACTACCTTTGCAGCGTTATTGTTGAAAAATATAATTTTAAAAACCTATGAACGAAATTCAGAACCTACAGCCGCAGTGCATCTGGAAGAATTTCTACGCACTGACACAAGTACCGCGCCCCAGCGGACATCTCGAGAGAATCCAGCAGTTCCTGCTCGACTTTGCTGAAAAGGCAGGCGTCGAAGCCTTCAAGGATCCTGCTAACAACATTGTGATGCGCAAGCCCGCATCTCCCGGTATGGAGAAAAAGAAGGGCGTCATCCTCCAGGCCCACATGGACATGGTACCGCAGAAGACGCCGGAGAGCACTCATAACTTTGAGACTGACCCCATTCAGCCGTGGATTGATGGTGAATGGGTGAAGGCCAAAGGCACGACGCTCGGCGCTGACAACGGCCTCGGCGTGGCTGCCATCCTGGCCATCATGGAGGACAAGACGCTGAAGCACGGTCCTGTGGAGGCATTGATTACAGCCGACGAGGAGACGGGTATGTTTGGTGCCAACGCCCTGCCCGCCGGAGAGCTAAACGGCGACATCCTCATGAACCTTGACTCCGAGCACTGGGGCAAGTTCGTCATCGGCTCTGCCGGTGGTATTGACATCACCGCCACACTCGACTATAAGGAGGCTGACACAGATCCAGAGGATGTAGCCGTGAAGGTTACGGTCAAGGGGCTGCGTGGCGGACACTCCGGCCTGGAGATTCACGAGGGACGTGCTAACGCCAACAAACTGCTGGTTCGTCTGGTTCGTGAGGCCATTGAGGAATGTGAGGCACGCCTCGTCTCATGGCAGGGCGGCAACATGCGTAATGCCATCCCCTTCAAGGCTGAGGCCGTGCTGACCTTGCCAAAGGAGAACCTTCCTGCCATGAAGGAGCTTTCCGTCGATTGGCTCTACGATTTCCAGGACGAATACAAGGGCATTGAGAGCGGTATCGAGGTGACCTGTGAAGAGGTGGAGACGCCAAAGACTGAGGTTCCCGTGGAGATTCAGGACAATCTCATCAACGCCATCTACGGATGTCACGATGGTGTCATCCGCATGATTCCCAGCTATCCTTCTGTTGTAGAGACCTCCAGCAACCTGGCCATCATCAACATTGGTGAGGGCAAGGCATCGTTGAAAATCCTGGCTCGCAGTAGCCGTGAGGACATGAAGGACTATATTGTGAAGACTCTCGAGAGCTGCTTCAATATGGCTGGTATGAAAGTGGTGACCGCTGGCTCGTATGGTGGCTGGGATCCCAACCCCGAGTCGGAAATCCTGCACCTGCTCCTGAAGGAGTACAAGGATCTGTTCGGCGAGGACGGTATCATCCAGGTAGACCATGCCGGACTGGAGTGCTCTATCATCCTTGGCAAGTATCCGCACCTTGACGTCGTGAGTTTCGGCCCGACGATGAAGTCGCCGCACACCACCACGGAGCGCGCCCTCATCAAGACCGTCGAGCCCTTCTGGACCCTGCTGAAGAAAGCACTTGAGGATATTCCTGAGAAATAAGTAGCACAAGAGCTTAGCAACTCATATCAATTCTTCGCATGTTTTTGGGAGTTATTTCCCAAAGACATGCGATTTTTGAAAGATTTCACAACTTTTTACGCTTCTGAGGTTGGCATTTCCATACTTTGCCTGTACTATGAACAAATACCCACCCATGACGAACCAGATAGAAGAATTCTACAAACTGTACTACGATCGGATGCTGCTCACTGCTCGCTCCCTTTTGGGTAACGACACTGAAGCCTACGACGTTGTCAGTGATGTCTTCACAGATTTGCTTGCAAGCGGGAAAATGCTGGACAGCAAGCAAGCTGAAAACTATCTGATTGTCAGCGTGCGCAACAAGTGTTTGAACCTGTTGGAACACCGCCAGGTCGTTAAGAAATCGGAAACGGTTCTACCCCCCAACACAGAAGAAGCAGAAGAGAATAGTGAGGAACCACCACTCAACGAGGTGCTACAATACATAGACACGCAGCTGCCACCCAAGACACGACTGGTTATGACGCAGCGTTTTCTAGGGCAGAAGAAATACAATGAAATTGCTCATAACATGGGCATTAGCCGTTTTGCCGTCTACAAGCACCTTTCCCAAGGCATCAGCCAGCTGCGAGCACATTTCGCGTGGTATCTTTTGGTACTGACCTTAGTAATGTTATCTGGGGTGGCACTGGCCTATATCCTCAAGCAGCAACGACAACAACAGGAACAACCCGACACCCATGTTCAACAGTCCATAGTAGGCACAGACGACAGTAACACGCCCAATGTTGTTCATTATCAGAATGTCAGTCTTGAAGTCATTCTTACAGACATAGCTGCTTACAACGGTGTGGAATTGCGCTTTCTTAACGACAATGCCCGACAGCTACGATTATTTTATGACTGGCACCGCTCAGAGCCCATCGACGAAATAGTGAAAACACTGGATATGTTCGAACATATCAATATTGAACTGTGTCAGAAAACCATCTACGTACAATGAAAAAAGTTCTCATCACTCTGCTTTTTTGTATGTTGGTGTTGCCAGTACCAGCTCAGCGCGTGAGCCGCAGCTATCAAGATTGTTCCATGGCCGCTGTCCTTACCGACTTGAGCCGTGTTGCCAGAAAGCAGCGCATCATTTTCATCTACAACGACCTGGAAGACTATACAGTCACCCAACATTTCGATTCGCTCAGCATTGCCGATGCCATCCGCACCTGCATTGGCTACTATCCCATCAGTCTTACCTGCCGCGGTGATTCTGTTCTGCTGGTGGAGTGTACCCAAAAGCGGCCCTATAAACTCATCGGACGGATTGTCAATGAAAGAGGATTGCCTGTGAACGATGCCAATATCACCCTGTATTCTTCTACCGATACCGCCGTGATTGCACATGGCGTCAGCAATGCAAATGGACTGTTTGTCATCCCATCAGATCAGCAAGAGGTCATTGCTCGGTTCAGTCACGTTGCCTATCAGCCTGTGAGCCTCCGACTCCGTGCCTGTAACGTGGGTGATGTCAGGCTTAATCAGGCTGTGGTCAGACTTGGAAACATCAATGTTACTGCTGATATTCCGAAAAAAGCGGAAAGCCAGTACTACAAGTATGCTTCGGAGACTAAGCAGCGCGTTTGGGCCATGGACTTGCCCCAGTTTCGCAATGTCAATGTTCCGCAGAAGTATCTTCATGCCGACGCAGTTGTCCTGGCTGACTACGACAGCATAGGCTACGACATTCAGCACAACAGTTATGTATCATTCTCGACACTGGCTCCTCTCAAAAAAGAAGAGTGGATTCATACCATTCATCTTCACCGTACACGCTATTACATCAACCGGCAAGAGGCAGGTATACGGCTTTCACGTATTCCATTTTCCAAGAGAACAGACATGACCGACCTCATGTTCCACAAAATAACAGTCATGGGCATCAGAATCATCAAGCCCGACGGCAGCATTCGCCTTGTCAATACTTACCCATACTTCAAACCACAGGTCACTGCCCTGCACGCTGGAGACTTGGCCTCAGACACGATTCTTGCAGGCCGTCTGGAGCATGGCGACATTCTTGACATCTTCATTTTCCATAACTTTCAAGAACCCCTTTCCCCTTATCGTTTCCATATTCCGCAGCATTATCCTATTCTGAGCTGCGAACTACGGGCCTCAGCCGACCGCAACACAGTATTGCAGCAATACGAAAGCAGCCTCACGAGCCCAGGCAATTTCACCGTTGGCAGGAAGGGTAGCTCCCTAGCCTACAGTCTGAACAACTATGCCAACACACAGGAAGAAACTGCTCCATCTGCCACGATTGGCATACAGTTTGCTAAACGTAAGTCCAACAGACATTAATTAATTTACTCAATCATAATAAAAACATGAAAATGAGAAACAATGAATTCTTCAAAGCCACACTGACACTGCTCTGCAGTCTATTGTGGCTGACAGTACAGGCTCAGGAGCCTGCCGAAATCGAATCCACCCCAAAAACGAAAAGCACAAACCATGCACTTTCGGCCAACGTGTCGCCAGGATGGATTACCACAGAGGTCTTCACTCCCGAGGGAAAACACTCCTGGCGTACAGGCATAGGCTACGAGTTGGGCTATCGCTGCCTGTTCAAATCGGGCTACGGCTTTGGCATTGACTATGCCCACAGCCATACCAGCTATCCATCATACCACTATGACGGTCACTACAGCCTGGATATCAACTACGTAGGTCCTGCTATTGTGTACGGAGGCAACATCGGCAAGCAGTGGATTGCCACTGTTGAGGCAGGCATGGGCTATGCCCATTACAACAACGGCGACGAGAGCAAAAGCGGTTTTGGCACCAAATGGGGTGTTGGCGTAGAGTATCAGTTGAACAAGGGAATTGGCATAGGTATCGGAATCCGCCACCATGTGGCTACATTCTCAAAACAGGAGAATAGCTATTACGACAGCGATAAATACACCAACGGATTCAAGCGCTTATCCATCAATGCTGGACTTAGAATCTATCTATAACTGAAGCACTATGAAGAAAACAATAATTACTTTACTCCTTGCACTCACAGTTTCCTTGTCAGGAAAGTCACAAAGCAGTTACTGCCTGACATTTGCAGAATACCAGTCCAGTCAGTTTCACCCAATAGAAAACCTGCGGATGGAACATCGCTCTGCCAGTAAGACTTTTTGGAACGGTGGTGCCAGTTACAAACCGCTTACGGGCAACAAGAAGACCGAGAAGATCCTGAAAAAGGATGCACACTTCATCGTCCACCACGACTCCCTCTTCATCAATTGCCGAAAGTTATCGTGCCAAGGAGTGCGTTTTGGCAACTGGTATGCCCAAGCTTGGCTCTTCCATCATGAATACATCCTATTTTCTGCACTCAACATTGAAGCCGCCGAGCAGGCATCGGGTGCGTCATTCATGTTTGGTGCCATCGGTGGTGCCATTGCAGCAGCCAAATACAAGGACGATTACCGCTGTTACATATACTATCCCAATACGGGAATTGTGGAAATCATAGACCAACAGATAGCCAATCGCCTGCTGGAAGAACATCCCGAGCTACAACAGGAACTTGACAAAGCAGACCCTAAAAAACGCTTCGCGCCTGAGACGCTTCTGCCCATACTCAGAAAGCTTGGGCTCATCACCTCCGTATAAGTCAATGACTTCTTGTGGATGGTCTTGATACCGACAAGAAACCAAATCTGTTGGTGGATATGGTGCCTGCGTGAGATGCCTTGGAAGTGATTGAATTATAACTGCTTGATTATCAAACCACAAACTAATTAATCTAAAAAATCGATAAATTCAGGAGGTGATAGTGAAAAGCGATAAATATACTGCCGCAGAGAATTATTTCCTACTGCGGCAGCAATTTTTTCGTTTTTCGTTTTTCACTTTTACTTTTTTTTATTATCTTTGCAGCCGATAAACCAAATTTGTAACAATAATATGGACGATTACCCGGCGGAAAATTACGATTTGTAATGGCGGGGGACGAGTGGCAAGGCTGCTAATCCCTTTGCCGCTAAAACTAATTATCAATTGTCAATTATCAATTGTCAATTAAAGAAGAAGGATTAGCAAAATGAAGACCTACTGGAACACCCAAGGCGGACTGACCCAGCTCTCAGAGTGGGAGTCCAATTGCTGGATACAAGTGACGTGTCCTACCGAAGACGACCAGCATGAGCTGGAGGAGCGCTTCAACATTCCTGACTATTTCATGTCGGACATCAGCGATACCGACGAGCGTGCCCGATACGAGTACGACGATGGCTGGATGCTCATCATCCTGCGTATACCATACGTCAAGGAGATACGGAGCCGCACACCCTATACCACCGTGCCCCTCGGTATCATTCACAAGCGCGACGTCACCATCACCGTCTGCTACTACGAGACGAACATGATGATTGACTTTGTTTCGTTCCAGCAGAAGCGCAACGAGGGCTTCACCGACTATGTGGACATGATCTTCCGTCTGTTCCTCTCCTCAGCTGTCTGGTATCTGAAGCGACTGAAGCAGATAAACATGCTGATAGAGAAAGCTAAGCGCAACCTCGACCGCGAGGTGAACAACGAGAGCCTCATCGGACTCAGCCGCTTGCAGGACTCGCTCACCTACTTCCAAACCTCCATCCGCGGCAATGAGACGCTGCTCTCGAAGCTGAAGTTCAAACTCCAGATTGACGAACTTGACGCTGACCTCATTGAGGACGTAAATATTGAGATGACACAGGCACGGGAGACCACCAATATCTATTCTGACATTCTGGAATCGACGATGGACACATACCAGTCGATTATCAACAACAACATGAACACCGTGATGCGTACGCTGACCTCTGTCACCATCATCATGATGTTCCCCACGCTCATTGCCTCGCTCTTCGGTATGAACCTCATCAATGGAATGGAAGAAAAGGTATGGGGCTTTGGCTTCGCATTGCTGTTGTCCGTTCTTGTCTCGGCTGGCTGCTGGTGGTTCTTCCGCTACAAACGGTTAGTATAGCCAAGAGTGGACTTAATAGCCCAGCTCTTCGCCTACAAGCACCACAACGTGACGTCCCTTGTTCCTTGAGTTTCTCAGGAAATGCACATAGCTGCAAATGCTCTCAGGAGAATTGCAGTTATGGCATACACCATCCACTCTACAGGGCGTATTAATGTCAAACCGCTGGGTATTGATCGGCGAAGCCGTACCCCTTGCTCTGGACAGGGCTGCCTCTACTGTCTGGGCAACCTTGTTAAGGCCAATGATGAAGATGACTTTCTTCGGCCCCCAGGAGATGGCAGCAATGCGGTTCCCGTTACCGTCGATGTTCACGATGACGCCATCCTCGGAAATGGCATTGGCGCTGGTAAGGTAAACATCTGCAGAGAACGCCTTGAGGTAGATGTCCAACTGCTCCTCACGGGTTTCCGCCAAATCTCTGTCGAGTACGTTAAGCGTACCACGTTTTCTCAACATATCAGGAATGCCCAGGTCGCGGACGGTCGCCGAACCGCCCCACGTCACGCTGCTGCCGTCCTCAATCAGTTCTGACACTTTTCTTACAGCCTCTTCCGCAGTGGGGCAGTAGAAGGCCTCCATGTTGCGTCGGCCCAGGCTCTTGATTAGCCGTCCAGCCAACAATTCCTTTCTTTGTTCTGTCGGTTTCATATCAGTTTCGTTCTTCATTAGTCAATTACTTATACCGTATAAGATCACCCTATTGTAATGGTATATCTGCTCATGAATGAGGCACCAGGCTGCAGGTGGTTCATCAGGGGCTTGTCCTTGAATTCGCCCGTGAAGTCTCTGGGATCGCCAATACCATACCAAGGCTCAATGCAGACGAAGGGAGCCTGTTTGCCGTATGGGCTCCAGAAGGCACAGACAGGCGTCTTGTAATCCACCGTTACTGCCGGTTTGCCTGTGGTATCCATCAGCACGGCACGGTGTGTCTGGCACTTGTGAACCTTCACAGAGTCGTTGCGGAAGAAGCTGTTGCAGATTTCCAAGATGCCACAATCAGCCTCCAAGGATACCTCCACCATGTCGTGACTACCGTCGGCATAACTCTTCAGAGCGTCCATCGGCTCCTCGTTGTCCAGCTTTATCTTCCCCTCCAGCTTTCCGCCAGGTACGTTAAAGGCTGGGTGTCCGCCTATCTGGAAGTGAATTTCCCGGCTGTCCGTGTTTTCCACATGCCAAATGACGTGTATCTTGTTACCCTCCAAACGATACGTGATGGCAAGGTTGAAACGGTAAGGATACACCTTCAGCGACTCCTCCGATTCATGCAGCGCCAGCGTCACCTTCTCCTCCGTCTGTCGGATGACGGCAAACTCCGTATCACGTGCAAACCCATGACGAGGCAGGTGATACTCCTTCCCGTCTACCACGTAAGTATTATTGTTCACACTACATACGATAGGAAACAGGATGGGCGAATGCCTGGGCCATTCTTCTCCAGCCTGCCACATATACTCTCTACCCTCACTGTCTTTCACACTCTGGAGCTCGGCTCCCTTTTCGGCGATACGAATCGCTATCTGTTCATTCTTCAGTGCTATCATAATTACTTCTATACCGTTTTTTGTTTCTTATACTATTGTACGGCTCGTTCTTGCGTCTCTACGGTAGCAAAGGCTACGGGTAGGTTTGGAATGGCGGCATAGCCGAGCGCACGCTCGGAAGTGAGAGCAAGTTCTCACTTCACTCACTTAATCACGACCTTGCGGCCATCGATGATGTAAAGACCTGGTTTTAAGGAATTCTGGTACTCATCGATGCCTTCAGTTGACAGGCGCCTGCCACTCAGGTCATAGCATCCTTTCTTTCCGGTTCGTGAATCGTCAGCTGTCAAATTATCGATTGTGTTGATGCCGGTGGAAGTGAAACTCATGGCCTGGATGGTGGCCATCCCCAGTACAAGGTCGGCACCCTTTTCTGCGTCAGCGTAGAATACAACGACATAGTTACCTGTCTCAGGAATATCGAACTCAAATGAGCGCTGGGCTACTCCTGTGAACTTATTTCCCGTTTTGCCGCCAATGTTGACGGTAGGCATATAGGTCTCAGACGCCACTTCCTGTCCGTCCTGGTTCTCGACAGAAAGGGTTACTGGCGTGAAATTGGGCTGATTCCAGTTGCACACCTTGTATTTGATGACATAGTGCCCTTCATGCAACGTCAGGCAGGAACGGCCTTTCTTGTCGCCAAATTTCACCCATGCGGCTTTCTCTTTCGTCGTAGTGTTCTGCACGTACAGCCCATATTCAAATGACTTGGTGGAATTGGTGAAACGCATCAAGCGAGGACCGCTGGGGAATGCGAGCCCGCCACCCACGCGCTTTGATGAGCCGTTGCTCACATACCAGTTCTGGGGTACTACGCCCTCGGTTTTGAAATTCTGGTACATATTGTAGGTATTGGCAGTCGTGACATAGTTGACCAGACAAGAGGCTTCACCCGTCTTGTTGCTGTCGTCCGTAGCCACCACGCGCAAAGTGTGCTTGCCTGCTATCGGGGCTGCGAGCGTCGTTGTAAAGAGGGAGTTCGATGCCGAATCTATCTGCTTCTTGCCATCATAGAAATCCAGTTTCACCACCTTGCCAACATTGGCTTTGGCAATTGCGCTGAACGTGATGTCAGGAAAAGATTCTTCTCCTTTCGGAGCCATGTAGACGTGAGTGGTCTCGCCTGCTGGTTCAGCTATTCTCACCGTGGGCTGATTCAGGGTGAAGCGCTTGCAGAAATTCCAGATGAGATGTCGGTTCAGGTCCATGGGCCAGTGACCTCCATTGTTATAGGAGTAGAGCCACACCTCGCCGCCGTTGGCACCGCCGGTCCATTTCTCCAGGTCGCCGTCGAACCAGCTGCTGCTGATGGGCTTGTAGCCGGTGGTCTTGCTGTATTTGGTATGCTTGTCCTGCTTGGCATAGTTCTCTATGTAGCCATGAATGCCGTATTGCTCGTAGCCGAACACATCGTCTCCGTAGGCAATGCATTGCAGCAGGTTGACAGGTTTCTTGCACTTTTCCCAAGGATTCTCGGAGAACTGGATGCCGCTGGTGGGAGCAAAGGCCGCAATTCTGTTCTGCATGTTGGCAATACAATGGTGGATGAGCATCGAACCCATTGAGAAGCCCGACCAGTATACGCGGTCTTTGTCAATGTCAAAACGGCTTGCCATCTCGTCAATGGCTTTGATGACGAAGTTCTGGTCGTTCGTGCCGCCCGTGTCCCACGTATTGCCATCGCTGCGCAGGTAGGTGATGACAAACTTGGCCGTGTCGATCATCAAGTACATCTTGTCGGCATCATACTGGTATTCCGGACTTTGGTTCATGCCGTGGGTGACGACGAAAAGCGGTGACTTGGCTGGCAGGGTGTTTGGCGTAAACACCACCATGTTTCTCTGTTTACCATTTACGGTAATGTTTATCGACTGCTTCTTGTATGCGGACGCTTGCAGGGCCGACAGAAGTATTAATACGAATGATATTATAGCTTTTCTATTCATATTGTTTTTAGTTTTTCGATGCAAAATTACAAATAATAATTGAGATTTGCGTGTGTTTGTATTGTTTTTATTGGAAAATAGCTTAAAAGAGGTGGATGCAGGATGAGCAGATGTTATTATTGGAGGAAAAATTTCAATTCTTCATAACAAACTGCAATGTTACATACATATATTTCTTGTTAAATGCTTTATTAACAAATAAATAGAATAATCTTTACCTACATAAAACCTACATATAACATACATATTTCCTACATACAACATACATACAAAGAAACTGACAAAACAGGGGGTGAGTTTCGTGAAATAAGCACCGAGTATTGATAATTAAACGGTGCTTTACGATGCTAAAACGGTGCTTTACGGTTCTAAAGTGGTGTTTTGTCGTGTATGTAGGTTGTATGTATGTTGTATGTAGGTGTGATGTAGGTATTATGCATGATTTATGTATGTTAAAAATGGAAGAAAATGCTTTGTTTTCTTGGTTTTTAAGATAAAATGATGTATCTTTGTGGGAAAATACTAAAGCAAGCCACATTATGAAGATTACAATATTAAAAAACAGTAAGAAAAAGGAGGTGATTAACCGTCTGGAACTGAAGGAGGTCGCCGAGATGATCAAGGAGGGGACGGCTGAAAAGGAGGTGAGGCGTATCCGTGAGGTGTACCACCTGGTGAAGCCCGTCAGAAAAGAGGATGGACAGGTGGTGTTGGGCTTCAACCCTGAGATCCGGCTGCCTCGCATCTGTTTCGCGGCAGAGTATTTGAACAGGGACAAGGAGCGTCGTATGGTCGGCTATAACGGACTGGTGGTGCTGGAACTGAACGGGTTAGACACCTACGAACAGGCCGTTGCGCTGAGGAACAAGACGGCCAAAATGCAGGAGACGCTGATGGCGTTTCTTGGTGGATCAGGCAAGAGCGTGAAGATTGTGTGTCGAGGCGAGCTGTTTGACGGAGGGCTGCCGAATGATGAGGCTGACATCCGCCAGTTCCACCAGAATCTGTATCATACGGTACGGATGGCCTATCAGAATCAGTTCCAGTTGGACATAGAGTACTTGGAGCCGCGATTGGACAGAACGGTCTATCTGAGTGCCGACCCTGAGATGTACTTCAAGCCTGAGGCAAGGCCGTTTTTTGCTAACACGAAACGGCAGGATGACAAGCTGCCTGTCACTATCAGTCCTGAGAGCGACCGCCTGATGCCCGGCCGCACCCTTGTCAGGACCTATCACCTGAACTGGCTGGCTATCGTCAACAATGTGTTGGGCCGCTATTTCGATCTGCCTGACGAGGAACGTGAGATGGAGTTGCTGATGCAGGTGGCGAATGCTTGTTTGGTGGAGGGCATTCCGATGTCTCATGCCCAGGGGATGACGATGCTACATCCTGTACTGGGCCGCGACGCGATGCTGGTGAAGAACGTTTTTGCCAGTGTCTATGCCGTCACCCAGCAGGAGGATTACATGAAGAAACATAAGATTAAGCCGCTCAAGAGCGTGCCCGACGAGACCATACAGGCCATGCGGACGGAGATATTCCTCAATTCCAACTACGACATGCGCAAGAATCTGCTGACGGGTGTGGCTGAATATCGCGAGAAGTTCAGCGATGACCAGACTTTCAAACCGTTGACGGTGGAAGTGCGTAACGATATGGCTTTCAGGTCGGTAGAACTGAGCATGAAGGGGTTGGAAAAGTATTTGAACCGCTTCATCGACTCCACCCGTATTGAGCAATACGACCCAGTGAACGTCTGGCTCGACAAGCTGCCCAAGTGGGACGGTCACGACTATATTGCCGACCTCGTCAAGCGAGTGCCCACGGATCAGCCGAACTGGGAGAGCTATCTCAGGATGTGGCTCGTAGGTATGGTGGCACAATGGCGTGAGAGCGACAGGCAACTGACGGGTAATGCGTTGATACCCTTGCTGATAGGTCGGCAGGGATGCGGAAAGACACGCTTCTGCAAAATCCTGCTGCCACCAGAGCTGCGCGACTACTACAACGACAAGATCAACTTCAAGAACGAGTTCGACCTGAACATTGCCCTCACCTCGTTTGCCCTCATCAACATCGACGAGTTCGACAAGACCACCAAGGGCCAGCAGGTGGTGCTGAAGTACCTGCTGTCCTCGGCCGACGTGAAGTTCCGCCCGCCCTACGGCAAGACCATCAAGCAGTATCGCCGCTATACCTCGTTCATCGGCACCACCAACAAGCGGAAGCCGCTAACCGACCCCACGGGCTCAAGGCGCTTTGTCTGCGTCGGCGTGAAAGGCCACATCGACTATGAAGATTCGCTGAACCATCAGCAGCTCTTCGCCCAGGCCCTACACCTTTTTAATAATAAAGAACGCTTCTGGCTGAACGATGCCGAGATAGCCGCGCTCATCAAGGAGAACGAGCCCTACCAGCAGCTCTACACCCTTGAGGAGATGATTGCTGCCACCTTCCGCAAGCCCAAGCCGTCGGAGGATGCCCGCTGGCTCTCCATCGATGAGATCAAGGAAATTTTATGCAACTGCTACGCCTCGTTCGACCCGGAAACCAGCAATACGGCGATGGGCAACGCTCTGAACGACAGTCAGTTCAGCTTTGAAAGCAAGCGTGTCACTCGCGGCATGGAGTACAGAATTGTAGAGAAGTAACGAATATAAAAAGGCAGATTACAAACGATGAAGAATAGAATGATATTATTGGCATTTTGTTGGCTGTTTGCTGTTGGTGTCGGGGCAGCACCAGCACTGCGAGGCACTTTCACGGTGAAGCAGGCTGACGGCACGTTGCTGACCATCGAACAGTTTGGTGACGAATGGCATCATTGGAATGCCACTTCTGATGGTACCCTTGTGGTAGCCACCGGCAAAGGGTACTGTATTGCAGAAATTGACGAGCAGGGACGGCTTTCGGCTACGGATATATTGGCTCACGAACCAGCACAGCGCAGCTGTCAGGAGCAGGCTGCCATCAGTCTGCAGGCTCAGCGTCGTACCCTTTTCCATCAACAGGGCAGGAAGTGGGCGTCAGCTCGACGCGCTGCCACCATTGGGGAAGATGACTATCTGCCGCATTTGGGCTGTCCGCGTGTACTGACCATTCTGGCAGCCTTTCAGGATTTGGGTTTCACCGTCAATAACCCTGAGGAGGCGTTTAACCAGTATCTGAATGGCGACAAGCAGGAGGATTTTGGCAATTTTAATCATTTGAATGTTGCCAGCGTGCGCCAGTATTTTGAGACCTGTAGTCATGGTCGGTTCTCCCCACAGTTCGATATCGTAGGTCCCGTCACCCTGCCCCATAACATTCGATACTATGGAGGAAACAATCCGAATGATGGAAGCGACGATCGGTTTGGTGATTTCTGCCGCGATGCTATCAGTCAGGTTCAAGAGCTGGTCAGCGACTGGTCTGTCTACGATAACGACAAGGATGGCCGTATCGAGCTGGTGTGCGTCATCTTTGCTGGCTTCGGCCAGAATCAGGGTGGTGCAGATAGTACTATCTGGGCCAAGGCTTCCCATTTGAATATGGTACTGGATGATCAGTTGTTCATCAACCGTTTCAACTGCTGCTCGGAATTGTTCTATCCCTCATATCCTGACATCATCAATGGAACGGGTGTATTTATCCATGAGTTTTCTCACTGCATGGGCCTGCCCGACCTCTATGCCACCACATCAGATGCTTATGTCAACAATCAGGGTATGGAGACTTATAGTATTATGGACTATGGACTCTATAACTGGAACGGCTTTGCACCCTCACCCTACAACGCTTGGGAGCAGGAGGTGATGGGGTGGACGGAGATAGAAGATGTCAGCAGTCTAATGATAGATGGTAAATGTCAAGTAGCCGACATCCTTCCATTGATAGAAGGTGGCAAGGCCTATAAGCTGGTGAATAGCGATAACGATCGTGACTACATCGTAATGGAAAATGTGCAGCAACGCGGGCTCAATCAATATGCTGATGGTCATGGACTATTGGTCTATCATGTCGACTATCCATACGAAAGCATCAAAATGACCGATTCGCCCAACAGTCATCCAGGTCATCCTGCTGTGGCAGCAGTACCGGCAGGCGGGCTTCTCATTAGCAGTTATCTGCGTGGTTCGGACAATCAGTATACCTGGGATGAATGGAAAGAAAGTATGGCATCAACGCCCTTCCCTGGCTTTATGGATGTGACTTCGCTCACAGCTCAGATGCAGTTGCCCAACTATTGCTTCTATAACGGCGACACCGTACTGCCCATAGGTCTCATGCTGAGCAACATCACGGAAGACGAAGAGTCTGGCAGCATCGGTCTCACCATCTCGCCTGACGAAACGTTAGGAATCCATGAGGCAAGATGGAAAAAGAACGATGAAGATAGTCCCATGTACGATCTGCAGGGACGCCAGATTCACGGCCGTTTAATGCCAGGTGTCTATGTCACTCATGGCAAAAAGATAGTCGTTCGTGGGAAATGAAAAGCGGATAATCATTTGTCGAGGCTGTGGGAGATGGCGCTGTTGATGGCGCGGATGCGGGCTTCGTCCATTTTCATCACCTTGCGGTCGTAGGTCATCAGACCGTTGACTTCCGTTTCCACGTCAGTGGTCTGTGTATAGACGGCGGCGGAGAATGCGGCGGGCGTTCCGTCTTGTAGCTGTATTCCCTTAGCCATCTTCAGCACAGCTTCTGCCTGCTCTACGTATGAGTCGGTGAGTTCGCCCGCATCCTTGTAGTTGACGTAGGTGGTTGCATCGTTCTCTACCCAGCGGTGACCCTCAATATGCCGGCCGAGACCGCCATACTCGCCGAGTACAACAGGGCGGGTGGTGTCGTTCAGGAACAATTGAGGCGGGCGGGCATAGTCGTGCAGGTCGAGGAAGTCGCCTGCATGGTAGTGATTGCCACCACTGGCAGGGTTGATGAGACGGGTAGGATCCTGCTGACGGGTGAACTCTACCACCTCTGGGGTTTTGAACTGCCCCCAGGCTTCGTTGAACGGTGTCCACACGACAATGCAGGGATATGAGTATAGCTCATTGATGATTTCGCCCCACTCGTGGAAGTAGTTGGCCTCGACGCTGGCGGTATGACCGCCGTTCGCCTGTTGGTTCCAGCGGCGAGCATCCCAGTGCTGGTCGGAACGGCAGATGGAAGGCATGTCCTGCCACACGAGGACACCGATAGAGTCGCAGTAATAGTACCAGCGGGCAGGCTCCACTTTCATGTGCTTGCGAATCATGTTGAAGCCCCAGTCCTTGGTCTTCTGGATGTCAAAGCGCAGAGCTTCGTCAGTAGGAGCGGTATAAAGACCGTCGGGCCAGTAGCCTTGGTCGAGAGGACCGAAGTGGAACAGGTTCTTGTTGTTCAGTTGAAGGCGCCAGATGCCGTCGGCCTGCCGGGCAACGCTGATTTTACGCATGGCGGCATAGCTGCCGGCCTGGTCTACCTGCTGCCCGTTGCTCACGAGCTGCACGGACATCTGATAGCGGTGGGGACTGTCGGGTGTCCACAGCTTGGGAGCCTTCACAGGCAGGAATACGGTCTGTCCGGCGGGAGCACTGCCTCGAACCACCACATTGCCGCCATCGCTGAGTGTCACTTCGACTTTATCGGTAGAGGGATTGGTGCCCACAGTCTTTACGTCGACGGCAAAGCGAGCGGCATCGAGGTCAGGAGTGGTGCGGATGTCAGCGATATGCTGCTTGGCTACGGGCTCCATCCATACTGTCTGCCAGATGCCAGAGACGCTGGTGTACCAGATACTGCCATTGCCGCCAGGATTCAGGCGCTGCTTGCCGACGGGCTGCTGACGGTCTTCCGTACGGTCGATGACGCGGACTGTCAGACGGTTGTCGCCCTCGTGCAATGCAGAAGTGATGTTGGCAGAGAAAGCGGTGTAGCCGCCAACGTGGGAGACCACATGCTGGCCGTTGACATAAACGATGGTCTCATGGTCGACAGCTCCAAAATGTAGCAGGACGTCGCGACCTTGCCACGACTTGGGAACGCTGAAAGTGCGTTCGTACCAGAGCACCTGGTCACGACGCAACTTGCGCTGAACGCCCGAGAGACTGGACTCCAGGGGGTAGGGTACGAGTATCTGCCCGTCGAATTCATTAGGGCAAAGGGCGTCTTCACTGGCAATGGCATAGTTCCAGAGCCCGTTGAGGTTCTGCCATTCGCTACGAGTCAGGATAGGGCGTGGATACTCTGGCAAAGGTGCGGCTGGGTTGACCTGCTCGGCGAAAGCGCTCTTTAGCCGATTGCCTGCCGGGTGCCAACAGACGGAGCTGCGAGGGCCACCAAGCTCGCTTGGATGGTCGAGTCGTGACGGATGAAGGCGAAGCCAACTTGATTGCAGGTGGTCGCCCATCTGCTCTTTGAGCACGTTGGGCAGGTCGGCATAGTAGGCATTAAACTGCTGCAGCGTCTGTGCCTGTTCCTGGGGGAAGTAGGTCAGGCGCAGCGGCGCTGCCTCTAAGTAGCCGACGGCATCGGTATAGACCATGCCTGCATTCTGTTGCTTATAGTTGGCCACGGTGGTGGTGATGTGAGCCATTCGTGCCTTCGTACCGTCAGCAACGGTGAATTCGCTATCAGCATATTTCACCTCGATGACGTGGTTGCGTGAACAGTCGAGCAAGCTCAAATCGGCAAGTGTTTCCAATGCGTAGCCGTCGTAGGTGAAGGCTACCTCCTGCCCGTCAATTCGGATGCTGGAAGGAGCCAAGGTGCAGGGTAGAGCCAAGTGGTAATGGCGGTTGACAGGCATCTGCGGATAGCTGCCCTTACGTGCCGCAATATTGACAGTCAGCTTGTTCCCCTCGCGTTGGTAGCTGAGGGCGGTGGTAGCATACTGTGTGGCGTAGTCGCAGTCGTTGCCGTTGTCCTCATACAGTTCGAAGCTGCCACTCTGTCCGCCAGGAAACACGCGTATAAAGAGCTCCTGCTCTGTACCGCTGAGGTTCTTCAGCTTGCCGTAGTAGGGCAGGATGCTGCCGGCCTTGACATAGACAGGATACTCGTCAATGGTAAAAGTGCGTTCCAGCGTCTGGCCACCTTGCAGCATTGTACCCGTCTCATACTCCAGCCATTGGCCTGCCGGGAGCCATACTTTCATGTGGACGCAGCCATCCTCTTTGTTGACGGGTTCCACGATGGGCGCTATCATCATGTCGTTGCCAAACATATACTGATTGCGGTAGTCGTATGCCTCCTGCTGCAACGGATAGTCATAATACATGGGACGGCAGAGCGAGACGCCCGTCTCGTAGTCCTCACGAGCCATCGTGTAAATATAAGGTACGAGCGCGTAGCGACCGTCGATAACGCGTTTCAGACGACCTTCCGTGGCATGGTCGAAGGCCCACGGCTCCTTGTTCAGCGCAGGATCTTTGGTGGAGTGGGTGCGCAGGATGGGCAGGTACTGTCCCATCTGCATGGCACGGGTATAGAGCTCTGTAGGAACGGGCGTGCCCCATTTCAGACTCATGTGGCCGCCGATGTCGTGGCTCCAGTATCCGTAGAGCACGTTCGAGGCGGTGCTGTTGAAGTAAGGTAGGAAGGCCAGACTCTCCCATGTGATGTACGAGTCGCCCGAGAAACCTACCTGATAACGGTGGTTACCCAGCCCGCCCCAGCGGTGATAGAGCATAGGACGCTTGTCGTGCTGGCGTTGCATATCGCTAAAGAACAGATAGTTGCACCACCACGTATTACTCAGGCCCTCCACCTTTTTGTCATTGAGCCACTGCTGCCAGTCGAGCCACCAGAAGTCTACGCCGTCCTTCATATAAGGATGCAGATAGGTCTCGAACAGTGCCTTTACCATTTTCTTGTCACTACCCAGCCATTCCACGGCCCTGCCGTCAGTACCGCCCATGCGCTGGGCAAATTCTGCGTATTTCTTCTCGTAGGGACGCACGCCGTCGGCAGGATGGAGGTTCATCGTGGCATTGATGCCCTGATTGTCCAAGAACTTCAGAAACTGGCGGTAGTCGGGAAAAAGGTTCTCGTTCCAGTCCCAGCCTGTCCATCCACCGCCAGCCTGCTCGCTGATGGGATGCCAGTCCATATCAATGACGAGAACGTCGAGCGGGATATCATTCTCACCAAACCATCGCACCAGATTGCGGAAGTCCTGATCAGAGTAGCTCCAGTAGCGGCTCCACCAGTAACCAAAGGCATAGCGCGGCGGCATAGGCACACGGCCGGCGAAGCGTGTGTAGCTTTGCAAGGCAGCCTTATAGTCATGACCATAGCCCATGAAGTACCAGTCCTGAGCGCCGTCGGCACACGACCGCTTCTCCACCCAGTCCCAGTCCGTATCGTCATCGAAGAGGAAACCCTGCGAATCGTCCACCAACGTCCAGCCGTCGGTAGAGAGCAGCCCGTCCTCCAAGGGGATGGGGGTACCGTCGTTGCGGTGGTCACCATTGTAGCCATCCAAGGTGCGATACGTGCCCTTCAGATTACCTTGCTGCTTCATTCCCGGTTTCCATGAGAAGCCCTTCTTTCCTGTCGGCTTATAGGGGGTCAGCGTGGTGCTACTGATGGTGAGGTTGTCGGCAGTGAAACCACCTTCGCCCTTCTGGTACACCAGTTTCAGCTTGTCGGTCTTCAACGTCACCGTTTTTCCTGTCTCTGTGATGGTATAGGCATCAAAAGGATAGTTACGCACTACAGCCACAAAGCTTTTCTTGTTCACGAAGTGCCCGTCAGGAGCATATTCCAGACGGAGCGTGCCTGCATCGATTACCGTGATGCGGATGTGTGAGTCACTGTAGGCCACGTCGGCTAATGCCGTTAGCGGCAGCATCATCCAAGCCAGCAGGCAAGTCAGTCTTGTCAAAGTTTGTCTTCTCATTGTGTTGTCACTCTTTACAGTTTGTTATTGTCTGCAAAGATACGAATAAGCGAGCGAAAAACCAAAAGATTTTTAGTTTTTCCAAGCGAGAGTATCTAAGAGCAATGCTCAAAGTAGTAATAAACGCGCGAAACACAAAGAAAACCTTATTCTTTCATTCTAATGAAAAAAAGGCGTGTAACTCACCCGAGCTACACGCCATTTTGTTGCGTTTTGTTATGTCTTTGCCTATCGGTGTCATTTGACTATCGTCGAGTAAAGGCTGCGCCTCGGCAATGATTATGCAAGCATGGCATTGCTCTCGACTTGTACTTTATTTAACCTCCTCAAATCTAAACCCCATTGTATGCCAGGTATTTACGAACACGCGTAAACGATAAGGAAATGTTAAGGAGACTATAAAGCCAAACAATAATTGTAATCGATATATAATGATAATAAGAGCGATCTATTCTTTTGGTTGAAAAGATAGAAAAGTTGTCTATCTCGAAAAATGCAACTCCTTTTTCTTTTCCATCTGAACAAATTATGGAACTTCAATCTATATAGTGATATTTTGTTTCATATCTTGCGATTATTTAATGTTCTGGATGTCGTATAGGAACAAATAGCGTTTGTTCTGCTTCATGGCCTTTAACAGGTCCTCGTGACGGGGCTGCTTAAGCCAGCGAAGATAATTCTCACG
>ONKY01000160.1 GCA_900318585.1 uncultured Prevotellaceae bacterium | reverse complement strand
TTTGATGCAGTTTATAGCAGAATGTGGAATTGAGTACGGTTGCCAAATCGTAACCCCATTTTCCCTCAATCCCCCAGACTGCCTTTATACAAAGAAAGAATGCGAAATCTTACAAAGTTACGAAAAAATCATGTATCTTTGCAGCGTGAACGAGAAAAAGTATCTCCAGAGCCTCATCAGCCAGGGCGAGCACCAGCAGCAGGACTTTAAGTACAAGGTACAAGACGCTGTCAAGTTGGCACGTTCAGTGTCGGCCTTCGCCAACACTGACGGCGGACGGTTGCTCATCGGCGTACGTGACGACGGTCACCTCTCCGGTGTGCGCAGCGAGGAGGAGATCTACATGATGCACCAGGCGGCCTATCGCTACTGCCAGCCCGAGGCTAGTATCAAGTTCGACACCTACCACGTGGAAGGACGCACGATCGTCATTGCCACCGTGCCACCCTCACCACGCAAGCCCATCTATGCATTGGACGGTGAGGGCAACCGCCGCGCCTACATCCGCATTGCCGACGAGAATATCCTGGCCTCGCCCGTACACCTGCAGCTATGGCGGCAGGAGACATCGTCTAAAGGTCAGATCCTCCAATATGGAGACAGTGAACGTCAGCTACTGGCAACCCTCCAGACAGCCACCCACGAACTGACGCTCAACCAGCTCGTCCGTCTCTCACGCCTGCCCCGCCAGAAGGTCATCCGCCTCCTTGCCCACTTCATTCGCTACGGCCTCGTCACCTGCCAGTTCTCCGACCGTAATTTCCTCTTCCGCTGAATGAACCCACCCCTCGCTTGACTATAGATTTTATTCTCTTGACAATTTGATCCTAAACCACTGGTTTACGATTCTAAACCACCGATTTACGACGCTAAACCACTGGTTTACGATTCCAAACCACTGGTTTAGGATTATTCCACCCCGTGGAATAAAACTGATGTAGCAACTATCCTTTAATACGCTGGTTTTCAGTCACGGACTACCTGTTTTAAATCAGTCAGACCTGCCCCATCAGTGTCTGAATTTCTATCGCCCGTGTCCGAATGCCGGATAACGATACAACAATTTGTCCGTTCTTCACGCGTACGCGTGCGTAACACATATTGCTTAATACGAAAATATCCCACCCATCCTACCCATCCGACACCCGCGTTAGGTGTAGGATGGGTAGGATGGGTGGGATGTTTTCGGGTTCCACTTCATAATACGCGCGCACGCGCGCACGCGAATGAGACAAATAGAAAAGTTACCAACTACTCATCAGGATTGAATATTAAATAATGTGTAAAAATGTTTGCTGGTGCGCGCTTCTCGGAAATAATGACTATCTTTGCAGCGCATCCAGAGAATGAATAAACGAGAGAAGATGAGAAAGATTATCATGTTCCTGTTGTTGACGTGTGTGCTGACCGCAAATGCAGCACGCCCGAAGGTAGCCATCGTCTTTGGCGGCGGCGGAGCGAAAGGTGCTGCCCAAGTCGGTGCCTTGAAGGTGATAGAAGAGTCGGGGGTTCCCGTAGACATGGTGGTAGGAACAAGCATTGGCTCCATCGTTGCCGGCCTTTACGCCTGCGGCTACAATGCCGCCCAGCTCGACACGTTGTTTCGTACGCAGGAGTGGCTGTCGCTGATTACGGATCGCAACCAGCAGTACGCCTCCCAGCCCTACGTGGTGAAAAATGGTATCACCTATATCTTTGGCTTCCCTGTCATAGACAAGCAGAACAAAGGCTTTGGAATGATGAAGGGTGAGAAGATAGAGCAAATGCTCGACTCTATGACAGGGTTTCGCGGCAACATCAGTTTTGACCAGCTGAAGATTCCCTTCCGCTGTGTGGCTGTTGACATCAGGAACACTACGGAAGAGGTGCTGTCGGAAGGCAGTGTGGCTAAGGCCATGCGGGCGTCTATGGCTATCCCCGGGGTGTTCAAGCCTGTTGACTGGAAAGGGAAGAAACTGGTGGATGGAGGTATGATGAACAACCTGCCTACCAATGTGGCAAAGGATATGGGGGCAGACATCATCATAGCCATTGACCTTCAGCAGAGCGAGCAGCAGGAGCGCAGCTTCTCGCTTAAGGATGAGCTGGGCATCGGTGGCTTGCTTGACTGGGTAGTCTCCCGCCCGGACGTGAAAAGGCATAAGCAGAATGTGAAGCTGGCTACCATCTACATCAATCCTCCCCTACCCGACTACGATGCCTCCAGTTTCGGCAACAAGAACAGTGCGAGGATGATCAAGATTGGCGAAAGGGAAACAAGGAAGCACTGGCAGGAACTGGTCAAGCTCCGTGAACAGCTGAAAGAAGACTAAAAGGATATGGGGTTTGAAGCGGACTTCAAACCCCATATCCTATATATGCCCATACTCGATTAGGAGTTAGGCAGCTCCAGCCACTTGACGTAGCAGAAGTCCTGACGGTGAGGCAGCCGGTCGTTCTTCGGATAGAGACGAATGGCTGACTTGTAGATACCTGCCTGCTGAGGAGCCAGTGTAGCTTCAAACGTATAGTTGTTGCCTTCCTTCTTGACCAACTTCAACGGTTCGACAGAGAAGATGCGCTCTTCTCCATCCTTATCCGTGTAGACGTTCACCTTCTCCAGACCAATGGCATCATCAAGTCCCTGCTCGTTGATGACATAGCGCAACGTGTACTTCTTACCAGCCTCACAGCCTGATGCGGGAACATCCCATTCGGCACTTACAACGCTGATAGCATCCCAACGCTCTGCAACGGTCTCTTTCCACTGGGCAATCTCCTTGGCAATCTGATAGTCGTTAGCAGAGATTTTCTTGAATCGTGCTGCTTCCTTCTCGTAGAACTTAGAATAATAGTCGTCCAACTGACGTTTCATGGTGTAATGCGGGGCTATCTGGGCAATGGAGTTCTTGACAACATTGATCCAGCCTTCGCTGATGCCGCGCACATCCTTAGCATAATAGAGGGGAACAATCTCATTCTCCAGCAGACCATAGATGGTTGCGGCATCGAGCTGATCCTGATATCCCTGGTTCTGATAGGTGCGCTTCTCGGTAAGTGCCCAACCGGCACCCTCGCGATAGCCTTCCAACCACCAGCCATCTTTCACGCTGAGGTTCACGACACCGTTCATCTCTGCCTTCTCGCCACTGGTACCAGAAGCTTCAAGCGGACGCGTTGGTGTGTTCATCCAGATATCCACGCCACTGACAAGGCGACGGGCCAGCAGGAAGTCGTAGTCCTCGAGGAAGATAATCTTGCCAAGGAACTCCGGGCGCTGAGAAATCTCGTAGATCTTCTTGATAAGACCCTGGCCTGCTCCATCAGCAGGATGTGCCTTACCAGCGAAGAGGAAGATGACGGGATGCTCAGGATTGTTGACAATGCGGCTCAGACGCTCCAGATCAGTGAATAGCAGATGGGCGCGCTTGTAGGTGGCAAAGCGACGGCAGAAACCGATGACCAAAGCATTGGGATTCATCTTCTCAAGCAGCGACACCACACGTGAGGGGTCGCCCTGGTTCTTCAGCCAGGTATCGCGGAACTGCACCTTGATATAATCGAAAAGCTTGTTCTTCAGTGCCATGCGAGTAGCCCAGATCTCATCATCAGGACACTGGTAGATGGCTTCCCATATCTTCTGGTTCGACTGGTCACTCAGGAACTTCTTGTCAAAGTACTTGCCATACAGCTGACGCCACTCGGCGGCTGCCCATGTTGGGAAGTGTACGCCATTGGTAACATAACCAACGTGATTCTCCTCGGGAAAATAGCCATTCCAGATACCTGCGAACATCTTCTGCGATACCCAGCCATGAAGCTTTGACACACCGTTGACCTCCTGGCAGGTGTTGCAAGCAAATGTAGACATACAGAACTTCTCGCCCTTGTCGTCAGGATTGGTACGTCCCATGCCGATGAACTCATCCCATGAGATGCCGAGCTTCTGCGGATAGCCACCCATGTACTTGCCGAAGAGTCCCTCGTCGAAGTAGTCGTGACCGGCGGGAACAGGAGTATGCACGGTATAAAGACCGCTGGCACGCACCAGCTCCAGAGCTTGGTTGAACGTCAAGCCATCTTCTATATAATCGCAGAGGCGCTGCAGGTTACAAAGGGCAGCATGTCCCTCGTTGCAATGGTAGACGTCCTTCTTAATGCCGAGTTTCTTCAGCAGCAACATACCGCCGATACCCAGCAAGATTTCCTGCTTCAGACGATTCTCCCAGTCACCACCATAGAGGCTGTGGGTGATGGGCTTGTCGAACTCAGAGTTCATTTCGTTGTCGGTATCAAGCAGATAGAGCTTTACGCGACCGACATTGACACGCCAGACGTAGGCATGAACCATATAGTTAGTATAAGGTACGTCAACAACAAGAGGATTGCCGTCCTTGTCAAGCTGACGCTCGATGGGAAGGCAGGAGAAGTTCTGAGCCTCGTAGTTGGCTATCTGCTGGCCGTCAATGGAAAGACTCTGGGTGAAGTAGCCAAAACGATAGAGGAAGCCTACGGCACACATGTCTACATTGGAGTCAGAAGCCTCCTTCACATAGTCGCCTGCCAACATCCCCAAACCACCGGAATAAATCTTCAGGGCCGAGTGCATACCGTACTCCATGCAGAAATAAGCCACAGACGGACGTTTCTCGTCAGGCTTCACGTCCATATACTTCCTGAACTGGTCGTGGACGCTCTTGATGCGCTTCATCAGAGCCTTGTCTTTCAGTATCTCCTCTTTGCGGGCAAAGCTCAGACGCTCAAGAAGCATGACGGGGTTATGCTTTACGTCGTGATAAATCTCAGGATCAAGGTCGCGGAACAGATCGCGTGCTTCAAAGTTCCACACCCACCACAGGTTGTGTGCAATCTCGGACAAGCACTTCAACTCTTCAGGAAGGCTTGACTTTACTGACAACTCCCTCCACTGGGGAGTATTTGTGTAATCAGCTTTAATTTTAACCATATTTGTTTACTATTGATAATATATTCAAACATTAAAAACTTGACAGTTCATTTTGCAATGGTAAATTGTCAAATTGTACATCTCTGCCTGGCTTTGCGGAGGGCTATGTCATAAGCTTCATCGTAATACTTGATGAACTCGCTCCATAGTGCTTTCTTCGACAGGGCACTCGCCTTCTTGCGACAAGCCTCCACTTCCTTCGGAGTCATGGCCGAGAATTGAGCCACAGTGTCCTTAATGGCATCAGCCACTTCGGAATAGTTATAGTCCGTGCGATGAATCACCTTCACGCCGTCCTCAATCTCGCCCTCGTGACCAAACACTTTGTTAGCCCACAGGCCGAAGCCGGCGAGGTCGGTGGTAATACAGGGAACACGGAAGGCTATGGCCTCCAGCGGAGTATATCCCCAGGGCTCGTAATAGGAGGGATAGACACAGAGGTCGTTTCCCAACACAATGTCATAATAAGTCATATTGACGATACCGTCATTCCCGTCTAAATAGCAGGGCAGGAAAATCACCTTCACCTGCTCGTCCTTGCGGTTATGCATATCGTAGTATTTCATCATGCTCAACACATTATCGTGGCTCATGTTGTGAAGCCAATGGGTGATCTGGGGGACCTCCAGTGGAGAATCGAAAGTTGATAGCTGGGAGTTAAGTCGCTCCTGCAAGTCCTTGCGAGGCTCGCCAACCCATCCCGGCACTTCTATAAAAGCGACCACCTTGCGCTTCAGGTCCTTGTCGCGCAACAGCCTATTCATAGCTTCAACGAAGACATCGATACCCTTGTTGCGGAACTCATAACGACCGCTGGTAGAGACGATGAGCGTCTCGTCGTCCAGATTCTCACCCAGCAAAGCGTTGGCAATCTGAAGCAGACGGCGGCGGGCTTCCTTACGCTTGCGGGTAAAGACTGCACCTTTGGGAACGAAACTATCATCGAAACCATTGGGCAGTACCACATCTACGGGCTTGTCAAGCAACTCCACGCATTCGCGGGCAGTAATATCACTCACGGTCGTAAAGCAATCGACATGATGAGCAGTCTGTTTTTCTATGGAGTGCTTACTCTGCATATTCAACTCTTCAGCCATCTGGTCGCCCTGATAGGCAAAGAGATAGTCGTAAAGAGGCTTCTGGTTGCCGGCAATGGAACGCCCGATGCTGGTAGCGTGGGTAGTGAATACAGTAGCAACCTGAGGCAGCTTATTGTTGATATACAAAGCTCCCAGGCCACACATCCATTCGTTGGCGTGATAAACCACCTGCATCGCCTCCTTTTCTCTCTTTTCCAAAAAATGGTACAGGCTCTCCACCACGAGAGCGGCTGCATAGGAGAACATGGATGCCTCGTCATAGTCGCCGTATGCATGAAGCGAGTCTACCCCGTAGTTTTCCCACAGCCATCCATAGATCTCGTTTTTCTTCTCAAAAAACGGAGTGAAATCAACTAATACTGCAATTGGATTGCCGGGCACCGTCCAGCGCCCTACTTTTACAGGAATTCCCTGTTCCTTTGCTTCCCACTGCCACTCGGCAAGGAGAGCCTTGTCCTCCTGAAAATATGGAGACTCTTTCTCTTTCCAAAAATCGGGACCTATGAAAATAATTCTGTCCTTCATTCTGTCCTGAAGTGTCTTCGCTCTCGTGGAAAGAACGGTATAGATACCACCTACCTTGTTGCAGACTTCCCAACTCGACTCGAAGATGTAGTCAGGCGTTAAATGCTCTTTTCCCATTCGTTATAATTATAAACGGGTGCAAAGTTACTTAAAAATTTTAAAAACTCACTATGTTTTCCCATATATTTTCATCACTTTCTTTGATTAATTGATTTAGATTTGCTACCTTTGCCGGAAATTATAACATACAATGAACAAAAGGATAAGGTGCATTTTCGTAGTTTTCCTTCTCTCTCTGCTTCCTTCCTTGGCACAGGGAGACAAGAAATCGTTCCGCGCATACATTTATAATAAGGAATATCAGGTATACCTACGCATCAACTTCTACGAGCAGGACATCACAGTACCCGGTCAGGAACTTTATGGACAACTACCCGGATATCTCGGAAAGGAAAACAACTCATTTTGCTGGGTCATCACCTCTGCCACTGTCAAGGATGAGAACACGGCGGAACTTTCACTGACCAATGACTATGGTAGTGAAGACCTTACAGCAAGCCTTGTCCGCCAGAACGACTCCGTCTATGTGCTGCGACAGCTACAAGGCAGCACGCTGAAAGTGCCCAAGAACGGACGATGGCAAAAAATACCTAAAGTGATTGAACTAAAACGCAGATAAATACGGTATATCCTACAGCCGAATTCCCTGAACCCACTTACTGCTCACCGCGGATGAACTTATTGTATTCGTCCATTGCTTTCTTGCGGTCCTTAACTGATTTTTCGGAGGGCTCATCCTGGAAGATGGGCTCATCCTGCCACTCATCAACCTCACTCTTGTCAAAGTCGTCATGGGCAGCCGTGTCTACAGCCACACGGGTATACTTCATCTTCGATGCATCATGGTAGTGGCGGACATGACGCTTGCAACCTACCAATCCCATGAGTAAACCCACTATCAGGATTTGAGCAAAAAACAAGTTCCTTTTCGTCATCGTGGTTAAGTGTTTATAGTTATTGTCTGTCTTCAAGCAAGGAGGCTGTGCGCACACGCGAAAGAGTCTCGGGTGTCATCTGCAAATAGCTGGCTATATAAACCAGTGGAGCACGAAGCACCAGTTGAGGTGAACGCTTGACAAGTTTTTGATAGCGATCCTGGGCTGACTCGAAACGGAGCATATCTGCATGTTTCTGGCTAAGAATCAGTGATTCTTCCAGAATCTTGCGGTATAGAATCTGAATATTGACGCTTCTCATGGCCACGGCCTCCAACTCGGCCTTAGGCATGGCATAGAGCAGTGTTGGTTCAAGAGCCATAATCTGCAGGTGAGTAGGCTCCTCACGGAACAGGCTCTCAATGCACATCACAATATTGTTTTCCGTTGCCATGTATTCGGTGAGCTCCTTATTGTTCTTGTAGTAATACTGGCGAACAAGCCCCTTGACAACCCAATAGATATTGCGACATACTTCACCCTCCTTTAGGATGACTTCATTCTTGGCAAATTTCATAGGAACGAGCACGCTCTCAAGGATGTCGAGCTCGTCATGTGTCATTGTGCTGTAACGGCGTGCCAATTCGCGGGCCACGTCTCTTGGTGCTAAACTGATAGTAGGCATTTCTTTTCTGTTGTAAGGTTGGTAGTTTTTATTCGTTTGTCTTTGACGGTATCTGCTTGTGTTAAGCTTCGCCTGAGAGTCTTTAATCGAGTTTCAGTACCGCGAGGAAAGCTTTCTGCGGTACTTCCACATTTCCTATCTGCTTCATCCGCTTCTTGCCCCGCTTCTGCTTCTCTAACAATTTTCGTTTTCGGCTGACGTCACCGCCATAACATTTTGCCGTCACATCCTTTCTGACCTGCTTCACTGTCTCACGGGCAATAATCTTGGCACCGATAGCAGCCTGAATGGCGATGTCGAACTGTTGTCGTGGTATCAGTTCTTTCAGCTTCTCACACATCCGGCGACCGAAGGTGACGGCATTGTCCTGGTGTGTCAGCGTGGATAGAGCGTCAACAGGCTCACCATTCAACAGGATGTCAAGCTTTACAAGCTTCGACGGCCGGAATGAGTCAATATGATAGTCGAACGATGCATAGCCTTTTGAGATGGACTTTAACTTGTCATAGAAGTCAATAACAATCTCGCCCAATGGAAGCATAAAGTGTAACTCCACACGATTGCCACTGACATATTGCTGGTCTATCAGCTCACCTCGCTTGTCAAGGCAGAGCGTCATAATGGAACCAATATAGTCGGAGGCAGTAATAATGCTGGCGCGAATGTATGGTTCCTCTATACGTTCTATCATAGTCAGGTCTGGCAGTCCACTGGGGTTGTGAACCTCCTTTTCCTCTCCCTGCTTGGTATAACACATATAGGAAACATTGGGCACAGTGGTAATAACATCCATGTTGAACTCACGATCGAGCCGTTCCTGAATAATTTCCATGTGGAGAAGTCCAAGGAAGCCGCAACGGAATCCAAACCCCAGGGCAACAGAGCTCTCCGGCGTGAACGTCAGAGAAGCGTCGTTCAACTGAAGCTTTTCAAGGGAAGCACGCAGGTTCTCATATTCAGTCGGGTCAATAGGATAGACACCGGCAAACACCATAGGCTTCACTTCCTGGAAGCCCTCAATGGCCTTCTCGCATGGCGTCTTGACGTGAGTAATGGTATCACCCACCTTCACTTCCTTAGAATCCTTGATTCCGCTGATGATATAGCCGACGTCACCCGTCTGCAGCTCCTTGCGGGGTATCATGTCCATCTTCAATACGCCTATCTCGTCAGCATCATATTCCATGCCTGTATTGAAGAACTTCACCATGTCGCCCTGACGGATGGTTCCATTGACAATCTTGAAATAAGCAATTATTCCTCGGAAGGAGTTGAACACAGAGTCAAAAATCAGAGCTTGCAAAGGGGCTTGCGGATCTCCTTCCGGATGTGGAATACGCTCCACTACGGCATCAAGTATCTGCTCTACGCCCTCGCCTGTCTTTCCACTGGCACGAATGATATCCTCTGGAGCACAGCCTATGAGGTCAACAATTTCATCCTCGACCTCGTCAGGCATAGCTGACGGCATATCAATTTTGTTGATGACAGGAATGATTTCCAGGTTATGGTCAATAGCCATGTATAGGTTCGAAATGGTCTGTGCCTGCACGCCCTGCGTAGCATCCACCACCAAAAGGGCACCCTCACATGCCGCAATACTTCTGGACACTTCGTAACTGAAGTCCACATGTCCCGGTGTATCAATCAGGTTCAGGATATACTTCTCGCCCTTATAGATATATTCCATCTGGATGGCGTGGCTCTTGATGGTGATACCACGCTCACGCTCCAAGTCCATATCGTCAAGCATCTGTCCCTCAGTCACTTGAATGGTCTTTGTCGCTTCCAGAAGACGGTCTGCCAGTGTTGACTTCCCGTGATCTATATGTGCAATAATACAGAAATTCCTGATATTGTTCATTGAATATACACGCTTTGAAGTGCAAAATTACAAAAAAAAACTATTTTTCCCCAATATTTTTGCTTTTTTTTGTATCTTTGCGACAAAAAGTCGCGAGGATACTCCGTCTCGGCAAAAAAAAAGAATCGATTCTTTTGTTTTACTCTCGACTTTTCGTATCTTTGCCAATCAAAAAACATATCGAAATGAAAAAACTAACTTTTTTTGCTTTATTAACGACATTATTCCTGACTGCCTGCCAGGAATCTATTGACGAGAAAGCTACCCGTGAGGCAAAGGTCTATACCCAAAAAAACTGTCCCGCCATGCTGGCAGGCAACACAACAATTGACAGCCTGGCCTTCGAGCCTTCCACGCGCACGTTCCATTATTATTATACACTCTCAGGTGTGGCTGATACCGTCATACCCAGTATGCACGACTCGATGCGCGAAACCTTGCTCCATGCTCTTAAGAATACCACATCGATGAAAGATTACAAGGACGAAGGCTTCAATTTTGCCTATACATATCGTTCTCAAAAACATCCTGAAACAATTATCTTCGATGTAACATTTACTAAGGAAGACTATTGACTTGGGCTACTCCAGGAACACGCCTCTACCCCTCTGCTCATAGCCTTAGCCGACGCCATGCCCAATTAGGAATAGCCTTCCACAAAGCCGTAACGATGCGCCAGCGAAAGTCTATGACGCGAACATGTCGTCGGTGCTCCAGGGAATTGACGATATCGTGAGCTACGGCAGTCTTATCCATTAACAGCGGATAACCGTGTGTGCCGCTTAGCAAGTCGGTGTCGACAAAACCTGGGCGCAAGTCAGTGAAGCGAATACTGAGATTTCTGCTGTTGGATAGTTGTTCAAGTGCTTGGATATATGTATTCTGCAAGGCTTTGGTAGCGGAATAGGAAGGTGCAGGACCAAGCCCTTTGGTACCGGCAATGGAAGAGATGACGGCAATATGACCGCCGCCATGCTTTGCCATGAATCTCCATGCAGCGCCCACCATGCGCACGAAGCCCATAGCATTGGTGTTGACAGTGTTCAACTCAATGTCTTCATCAAGTTCTCGGTTCTGATGTCCTACGCCAGAAGCGTGGAAATAAAGATCCATGCCTCCCATTCGGTTGATCAGTTCCAACAACCGGTCAGGCGCATTGTCAGCAGTGATATCAACCTGTGCAGAGTATTCAAAATCAGTTAAGCGGTCAAGCCGACGAGCGGCGACGCCAACTGTCCATCCTTGTTTTTGAAGAAGTAATGCCACTTCACGGCCGATGCCTGAGGAGGCACCCATCACAATTGCAATCATTCTTTTATAATTTTGAGTATCAAGGTGTTGCTGACATCTGGAGTGACACGACAAGGGTGAGATGTGCGATGACCTACAATCCAAATGATAAGCCCTGTGGCATCGGTAACGACAAGCTGTCGGCGTTTGTCAAACAGCGACAATTTCAAGTCTGTGAGATAATCGCTGACAAGACGACTTCCTTCCATGCCGTATGGATGGAAACGATCGCCCACATGAGCAGGGCGGATCGTCAGGGGAAAAAGAATTGCTCCTGCATTGAGGGATGCACAATTGTTGTCTTTGGAAATATGTGCACCCACCCGTACATCCACACAAAAGATCATGTCATCCTTATAGCGATAATTACCTGGTTCAGGTATGCTCATGCTCTTCATTTCCGACTCTTTCGGTTGGACAAGTATTGTGTTTCTGTCAATCAACACCTCATGAGTAGCTGAAGAAAAAACTTTGCCCGACTTTCTATTGAGACATTGTGTCATCTGCATAGTCTGTGCAGGTGTGAAGCCCATAGGTGAGAGCCATTCGTGGAGAAAGCTGGCGGGAGACGGTAGGCGAAGCAATGCTTCTATAGAAACGGTGCCGTTACAGACATGCTGCCCCAGCCATTCCTGCATCGTGTGATTGTAGATTTTTTCCGATTCCTCCATGTTGTGGGCAGTAGCCAACAGATTTTTCCTAACAGCAGGGCAAATACTTTCCATGAGAGGTAACAGTTGAAGGCGTATCTTGTTGCGCAGCACGTCCGGTACCAAATTCGTGGAGTCAGTCATAAAGTCCTGACTGCAGTCGTGCAGGAATTCTAATATCTCCGTACGGCTAACGCACAGCAAAGGGCGCACGACTTGACCGTTTCGAGGACGAATGCCAGTAAGACCGTGAATACCAGTACCACGAAGCAAATTAATTAACAATGTCTCTACGGCATCATCTTGATGGTGAGCCACACAGACACATTTAGCTCCAATGTCCTTCGCCAGCTGAAGGAAATATCGGTAACGAAGTTGCCTTGCAGCCATTTCAATGCTTACTTGATGTGTCTCAGCGTAAGTCTTTGTTTCAAAATGAATTAAATGAAGCTTTACACTTAGCTTGTCACAAAGCTCTTTAGCAAAATTTTCATCTCGGTCGGACTCTGTTCCGCGAAGATGGAAGTTACAATGTACAGCCTCGACCGAATATCCCAAGCGCAGTAATATTAACAGCAAGGCAACACTGTCGGCGCCGCCGCTTAGGGCAACAAGGCTGAGTTCGTTTCTGTTCAACAGCCTGTTCTCTTTGATGTATTGTTCTACTCTCTGCAACATCACTTCCATCTGCTATCTACCATCCACCATCCACCTCTTACTCTACATACAACACCAGTCCTTTGAGATATTCGCCCTCGGGATGGTAGATGTTGATAGGATGGTCAGCCGGCTGGTGAAGCTGGTGCAAGATACGCACCTTTCGGCGAGCCAATGCAGCTGCAGTGAACACGGCCTGGCGGAAATGATCCTTACTGACCACCTGGGAGCAACTGAACGTGAAGAGAATGGCACCTGAGGGCATCTTCTGTAATGCTTTTTGGTTCAAGCGTGTATAACCCTTCAGTGCGTTGTGGAGAGCACCACGGTGTTTGGCAAAGGCAGGAGGGTCAAGAATGACGAGGTCGTAAGAACTGTCCTCTCTCTCTAAGTATTTGAACGCATCCTCGCAGAAAGCCTGATGGCGTTGCTCGTTGGGGAAGTTCAGGTTCACGTTACGATTGGTCAGCTCAACGGCCTTGGCACTGGAGTCAACAGAATGAACTAACTCTGCTCCTCCGCGCAGGGCATAGACTGAAAAACCGCCTGTATAACAGAACATGTTCAGCACGCGCCTGCCATTTGCATAATGCTCCAAGAGAGAGCGATTGTCACGCTGATCCACAAAAAAGCCTGTCTTCTGGCCACGGAGCCAATCAACATAGAACTGAAGGCCGTTCTCAATGGCAATATTATCATCGCTTCCACCATATAGGAAACCATTCTCAGGATCCATAAACGAAAGCGTTGTCTCACTCTTGTAGTAAACATGATGAATACGGTTGCCCATGACGTTGACCAGTTTGTTGGCGATAAGATGTCTGGCTAAGTGCATTCCCACGCTATGTGCCTGCATAACGGCGGTCTGCCCGTAAACATCGATGATGAGTCCAGGGAGCATGTCTCCTTCACCGTGAACAAGTCGGAAAGTGTTCGTGTAGTCGTCATCAAACCCTAAAGCATTTCTCACGTTGAGAGCCGACTTCAGGCGCGACTCCCAGAATTGCTCATCGATTTCGACATCAGAAAAAGTAAGCACGCGAACTGCTATAGAGCCTAATTGGAAGTGTCCAATGGCAAGTGTCTCGCCCTCAGCAGAAACAACACGCACGACGTCTCCTTCTTCCAATCCTTCGTCAACATGATGAATGGCACCTGAGAACACCCAGGGATGAAAGCGCCGGAGGCTCTCATCCTTTCCTTTCCTAAGATATACTTGCTTCATAACTCTTTTGGTTCTTCCACCACTTCTATCAGTTCGTAGTCGCCTGTCAGCTTCAGCCGCTCCAGTTCAAGATAGAGACGGATACACGCCCAAGCATCCGTGGCAGCATAAATCTTCTGCTTGTCGGTGAGCACGTCCCGTTCCCAGTTGCTCAACTGGTCGGCCTTGCTGATTTTCTGTCCGAATATATTTGCATAGAGTTTCTGCAGGCTCATATCCTCAATACCGAACTCCTTTGCCTGATGCTGAATGTCAATGAATGCACCCAACTGGAAAGAGCCCAAATGGCGAAGACTATTGACATCGTCGTGCCATGAAAGACCTACCTTTAATACCTGTTCGTCCTGGAGAAGCTTGATAATTCCTGGCGTAAGTCCCGTATGGTTAAGGCGGAAAAGGAAACAGATATCGGGCGTTGACACTTGGAGCAACGATACCTTATATGTGTGTCCCCGCTTGAACGATGGCCGTGTCTCCGTGTCAAAGCCAAGGATGGGCTGCTGTAATAGAAAATCCACGGCGCGGTCAGCCTCGGATTTCGACAGCACCACGACAATACGCCCCGGAAATGTAGCTCGGGGAAGGTCTGAAATGGCCTGTTTATCGAACTTGCTATATATGGTTTTCTTCATGAATTGCCATTTTTCGGCTACAAAGGTACAAAATTATTCATAATTCAGCAAAATATTTATGAATTATGAATTACGAATTATGAATAATTTTGTACCTTTGCACCGAAAATAGTAGAAAGATTTGAGATACTGTTATGGTAAAACATAAAAAGAACAAGAAATCCAAAGCCCGCACTGAGCGACAGTCCTTTTCCATTACAGAAGCGTTAGGATTGCAGAGCTTCTTTCACAACGAGCGTTTGAACTTTTTCATTGGCGCGTTGCTTTTAGCTCTGACTGTCTATCTGACTCTGTCGTTCATCTCGTTTTTCACCACGGGAGCAGCAGACCAAAGTCTCATTGAGGGACTTCGTGAAGGGGAGATTCTCAATGAGAACCGCATCTTTGCCAACTCGTGCGGTTCGATGGGTGCCTATACCGCCTACTACTTCGTCAAACAGTGCTTTGGCCTCGCTTCCTTCCTCATCCCGGCATTCCTGCTGCTCTTAGGACTGAAACTCATGGGAGCCTACAGCAAGATAGGGCTACTAAAGTGGTTCCTCTGTCTGATGATACTCATGATATGGACGTCTGTCACTATGGCAAAGTTCCTGACGCCGTTCTTTGTCGACTCCCACTTCAATCCGGGTGGAGACCACGGCCTGTATATCTGCCAGACCATTGAAAATCTGGTTGGCGCTCCTGGTCTGACGGCCATCCTGGCATTGACGGCTATTGCCTTTCTGACCTTCATCAGCGCAGAGACCATCTACATCATTCGCAAGATTCTGAATCCCAGCAAATTCCTGGACAAAGTAAAGTTCAAGGTAACCAACAACGACCCTGACGAGCCTATTGACAGCTACGAGCGCCAGATTATGGAAGACCCCGACACGTTCGATAATCCCCGTCCGCAGACTGTTGAGTTCCCTGTAGAGGGAAAGGCTATTGCTGATGACGGCTACGGAAAGCAGGCCATTGACGTTCAAACCTCAACAATGGCTATAGTTGATCGTGAAAAGACTCCCGACGTAGGACTGACGGTTGATATTCCCAAGGGCGACGAAGAAGCAGACTCGAAGGTGCTGGTAGGTGAGCAGGAGATGGAACCATACGATCCAAAACGTGACTTGGAGAACTACCACTACCCCACTCTCGACTTGCTGAAGAAATACGACGATGACGGCAAGCCTTACATAGACATGGAGGAGCAGACAGCCAATAAGAACCGCATCGTGGAAGTGCTACGTAACTTCGGTATAGAAATCTCCAGCATCAAAGCCACTGTAGGCCCAACCATCACGCTCTATGAGATCACGCCTGCCCAAGGTGTGCGTATCTCAAAGATTCGCAACTTGGAAGACGACATTGCCTTAAGCCTAAAAGCACTCGGCATTCGTATCATTGCGCCCATCCCCGGCAAGGGTACCATTGGAATTGAAGTGCCTAACGCTAAGGCCAGCATCGTGTCAATGGAGTCTATCCTGAATTCCAAAAAATTCCAAGAGACGAAAATGGAGCTGCCCTGTGCTATGGGCAAGACCATCACGAACGAAGTCTTCATGTTCGATCTGGCCAAGGCTCCCCATCTGTTGGTGGCTGGTGCCACGGGCCAAGGAAAGTCCGTAGGTCTGAACGCTATTCTTACCTCTTTATTATATAAGAAGCACCCCGCAGAACTGAAGATTGTGCTGGTCGACCCGAAGATGGTAGAGTTTTCCATCTACAAGAACATCGACAAACACTTCCTTGCAGCCCTGCCCGAAGAGGCAGACAGCCCCATCATCACCGACACCTCCAAGGTGGTACGCACGCTGAATTCGCTGTGTGTGGAGATGGACACGCGTTATGAGTTGCTGATGGCCGCCGGCGAACGTAATATCAAGGATTACAACAAAAAGTTCATTGAACGCAGGCTCAACCCCGAGAAGGGTCACAGATATATGCCATATATTGTCGTCGTTATCGACGAGTATGGTGATCTCATTATGACAGCTGGCAAGGAGATAGAGCTGCCCATCGCCCGCATTGCCCAAAAGGCACGTGCTGTAGGCATCCACATGATCATTGCTACCCAGCGTCCCACCACCAACATCATTACCGGCACCATCAAGGCCAACTTCCCCGCTCGCATCGCATTCAAGGTGAGCCAGGGTATCGACTCGAAGACCATCCTCGACCGCATGGGTGCTAATCAGCTCATTGGTCGCGGCGACATGCTCTACCTTCAGGGCAACGACCCCATCCGCGTGCAATGCGCATTTGTCGATACGCCGGAAGTGGTAGAAATAAACAACTTCATCTCCGAGCAGCAGGGCTACTCCGAGCCTTTTGAGCTGCCCGAACCTAAGATGGAAGACGTTGATGGCGGCGGTGGAGGCAGCGATGTAGACCTGATGCACCTTGATCCGATGTTCGAAGATGCCGCACGCCTCATAGTCATGTCCCAGAGCGGCAGTACAAGCCTCATCCAGCGTAAGTACTCCATTGGCTACAACCGTGCAGGACGCCTCATGGATCAGTTAGAGAAAGCCGGTGTCGTGGGCGCCGCTCACGGCTCCAAGCCACGCGAAGTATTAATCCAGGACGAGATGAGTCTCGACCACCTATTAAGCACACTTAGACAAAGATGAAAAAGATTGTTTTAGCATTCACGTTAATCGCGACCATGACTGCAACAGCCATGGCACAGACTGCACGTCAGGTACTCGACAAGGCAGCACAGACCGTTACATCTGAAAGCGGAGTGATGGCCAACTTCAAACTCACCAATAGCGTTGGCTCCACCAGTGGCACCATCGCTATCAAAGGGCGAAAATTCCATGCAACCACCCCACAGGCCATCGTATGGTACGACGGTAAGACTCAGTGGACATACATGAAAAACAACGACGAGGTAAACATCACCACGCCCACGGCAGCACAACAGCAAGCCATTAACCCCTATACCTTTATCAATATGTATAGGCAGGGCTACAAGTACACTATGAACAAGACAACAAGTGACTACACTGTCCACCTTACCGCAGAGTCCTCCTCGAAGAAGATACAGGAAATGTTCATCACCGTAGACAAGAAATCCTACCATCCCACACAGGTGAAGATATTACAGGGCAAGAAATGGACGACATTTGACGTCTCTGGCATCAAAAAACAGCCGATAGCCGACGCTACCTTCCATTTCAGCCAGAAAGATTATCCCTCGGCAGAGGTAATTGACTTGAGGTAAAGAAAAAAAGTGGGAAAAAATTTGGCTGTTTAAGAAAAAGTGCGTACCTTTGCACCCGCTTAGAGAAAAAGCACGCACCCGTAGCTCAGTTGGTAGAGCACCTGACTCTTAATCAGGGTGTCCAGGGTTCGAGCCCCTGCGGGTGTACAAATTATAAAGAGTGGCAGGCTAAATGGGCCTTCTGCTCTTTTTCTGTGCCCTAAATTTATTACATATTTATTACACTTCCATTTTTTATTTATTACACCTATATCTCAAATCATCGTCATTAACAATTCGTTAAAATTCTTTAACGATGATTAACAAAACAACCCCGGATTACTTTTATCTTTGATAGAAGTGTAGATAATAATTGAAAAGTATACCACCATAATAATCGAAAAGTATACCATACAATCAGAGCTCTACGTTATAGAATAGTGGTTCGTATGAGTGCTGTTTAACGTACAGAGAGTTTAAAAATGATTGAGATGGATCAGA
>ONKY01000076.1 GCA_900318585.1 uncultured Prevotellaceae bacterium | reverse complement strand
TTCGCTGCTCCATAATTTGAGCTTTGGCCGAATTTTGTCACGACTCAACAAAGAAAAAGCGAGCATTTCTTTGTATTCGCTGCTCCAAAATTTGAGCTTTGGCCGAATTTTGTCACGACTCAACAAAAAAAGCGAGCATTTCTTTGTATTCGCTGCTCCAAAATTTGGAAGTCTCGCGGAAAGTTACTAAATTTGCAAGCGTATTGGACAATCATCTAAACTATAAAACTATAAAACTATGAAAGAACTGAAAGGAACAAAGACAGAGAAGAACCTGCAGGAGGCATTCGCAGGTGAGTCACAGGCACGCAACAAGTACTCTTACTGGGCATCGAAAGCCAAGAAAGACGGCTACGTACAGATAGCCGCTATCTTTGAAGAGACGGCAGCCAACGAGAAGGAACACGCCAAGATGTGGTTCAAGCTCTTGGAGGGCGGCGCCATCAAGAGCACGCCTGAGAACTTGGAGGCAGCCGCCGGCGGCGAGAACTTCGAGTGGACGGACATGTACGCCCGCATGGCACGCGAGGCTCGTGAGGAGGGCTTCGACGAGATAGCCGAGAAATTCGAGGCCGTGGCCCTCATTGAGAAGGAGCACGAGGCCCGCTATCGCAAGCTGCTCGACAACATCAAGAAAGAGCAAGTTTTCTCAAAGGACAACGATGTCATCTGGCAATGCTCTAACTGCGGCCACATCGTCATCGGCAAGAAGGCTCCAGACGAGTGTCCCGTCTGCAACCATCCGCAGGCCTACTTCCAGGTAAAGGCAGAGAATTACTAAAACCAATCAGAGCCCACTCAACCAAGTGGGCTCAATTAGTTATTCTTCTTCTTTCATCTTATCATACGGGGTTATTCTCCTCGAACACCGCCATACGCTCCTCCAACTGCTGGTACTGATGGTCCTCGATGAAGGAGGTGCAGACGCGGAGGCCCTCCTGCTCAGAGCCGCAGGTGATAAGGCAGATGGCCGACACGCCGTAGTACATCAGCTCGTGGGCCAGCTGGCCGGAGGTCATGCCGGGATAACCGATGGTGAAATAGAAACCGTCGGCTACAGGCTCGTCGAGGTCACGGTCGTAGACAATCGTAAAGCCGTGGCGGCAGAAGATGTCCTTCAGCTTACGTGCACGACGGCCATAGACGGCCACCTCGCTGCGGAAATCATACTCGCCGTCGGCTGCGGCACGCAACATGGCAGCCAACGCAAACTGTGCGGAGTGGCTGGTGCCGGAACTGAGGGCGTAGAGCATACGGGTGGAGAACACCAAACCGAAAGGCAGTCCCTCGTAACGGGCGGACAGAGCATCGAAATGGCGATGGAACAGGATGTCACTGATGCAGACAACGCCAATACGCTCGCCAGCATAGCTGAAAGCCTTGGAGCCTGAGATGAGCAACATGTAATTGTCAGTATAACGCGCCACTGTTGCCTGGTAAGGCGGCTGGAACGGTGTGGAAAGGTCACGGCGGAAGTCCATGGCGAAGTAGGCCAAGTCTTCCATGACAACAACATCATATTGCGTGGCGAGGCGTCCTATCTGCTCCAGTTCCTCCTCGCAGAGACAGATCCACGAGGGGTTGTTGGGATTGGAATAGACAATGGCGCAGATGTTGCCCTTCTCCAAATAGCTCTCGAGCTTAGCACCCAGCTTGTCGCCACGGAAGTCATAGACGTCGAAGGTCTCGTATTTTACGCCCATGACCTGCAGCTGCATCTTCTGAACGGGGAAGCCCGGGTCGATGAAGAGAACGGTGTCCTTACGTGGATCACGCTGTGAGCATGTGAGGAAGGATGCAAACGTTCCCTGCATACTTCCACAGACGGGCACGCAGCACTCTGCAGCGATATCCACCCCAATGAAGGCCTTCACAAAACGCGAGGCCTGGAGCTTCAGCTCCGGCAGTCCCTGGATGTCGGGATAGGAATGGGCTATGCCATCCTTCAGTGCCTGTATCTGTGCGTCGACGCCTACCTTGGCGGCAGGCAGCCCGGGGATGCCCATCTCCATCTTGATAAATTCCACGCCTGAAGCCTTCTCGGCCTTGGCAGCCACTTGCTTCACCTCGCGGATGGTAGCCTTGGCAAAGTCCTGGATGCCCAGTTCTGCTATGAGGCCGTTCACAATCTCTTTCTGAATCGGTGTCGGTTTCATTGTTATATCTATTTTATTGTATATTGCTTAATGTTTAAAGTTTCACGTTCTTCTTCCTTGCTTTCGACTCGTTGTGGATGCGGTTCAGGGCAGTCACAACGTAGACGAACTTCTGGCTGCCGTCCTCGTAGGGCAGCTTGAGGAAGGTGTCGGGCGTCACCGCCACGATATGGGCAGCACTCTCCGTGTTCACCTTCTCGCCCTTGGCAAAACGGTAGACCACATACTGGCAGGCTTCACGCTCCCACCCTTTCCCACGGGGAGCTGTCCAGAAGAGGATGTAGCCGTCAGCCGTCCAAACAGGCTTGACGCGGCGCACCTTATTGGGCGCTTTCTTCCCGACATAGGTCATGGAGGGCTGAAGGGCAGGTATGCGCCAGTAGTCCTGCCTGAGGGCGGTACCATAGTTGCCCACGTTGTCGACGACGGCCTTGGCATACCACAGCACGGTGCCATTGACGTTGGGCATCTGGCGGTGGAGGTTGTACTTGGCAGGCTGCTGATTCTGCGCAGGGTTCCTGGGATCAGCATGTTTGACCGTTCGCTCCACGTCCTCACCGATATAGAGGTGACGCTTGCCGGCGTACTGGTTCCACCAGCGTATGAGGGTGTCGTAGTCGGCCGCTTTGTTACCTATCTCCCAGTAAATCTGCGGCACGCAGTAGTCCAGCCACCCGTTGTTCACCCACAGGAGCACGTCGGCATAGAGGTCGTCGTAGTTCTGGAGACCGTTTGTCTGGCTACCCACATTGGAGCTTTTCTTGTTGCGGTAGATGCCGAAGGGCGATATGCCCACCTTCACCCAGGGCTTCGCCTGATGGACAGTCTTGTAGAACTGCTCGATAAAGAGGTTTACATTGTAGCGCCGCCAGTCGCCGATGTTACTGATGCCGTTGGAGAACTGCCGGAACTGCTCCCCATCAGGAATCACCTGACCTGCTGCGGGATAAGGATAGAAGTAGTCGTCCATGTGGATGCCGTCCACATCGTAGCGCTTCACAATGTCCTCAGCCACCTGGCAGATATAATCGCGGTTCTCTGCGATGCCCGGATTGAGGATGGTCAGCCCGTCGTATTTGAAGCAGTTTTGCGGCTTGCGCACGGAGATGTGGCTTGCGGCCGGCTGGGTGGTGGTCTTTGTCAGCGCACGGTAGGGGTTGATCCAGGCGTGCAGTTCCATACCCCGCTGGTGGCACTGTTCAATCATCCACTGTAGCGGATCCCAGAAGGGCTGCGGCGCACGTCCCTGCTGGCCGGTGAGGAAGCGGCTCCACGGCTCGATAGAGCTCTGGTAGAGCGCATCGCACTCCGGTCGTACCTGAAAGATGATGGCGTTCACGCCGTCTTTCCGCAGCTCGTCAAGCTGGTAGGTCAGCGTCTGCTGCATCTGCTGTGTTGACATCCCCTGAAACTGACCGTTCACACACTGTATCCATGCACCACGGAACTCGCGCTTCGGCTGTGCCAAGGCTACACAGACGAATAACGAGGCAATAACGAATAGAACAACTTTCTTCATTGTAATACTCCTAACTCTTACTTCTTAACTGTTAATTCTTAAATAATCATAGATTTCCTTCGTCCAGTCCTTACCGTTCTCAGGACAGAAGGTACGGATGCCCATCTGTGAGGCGACGGCCACATTACGAGGTCCGTCGTCAACGAAGAGTGTCTCGCCAGGGGCAATGTGCTCACTCAAAAGCACACGGTGAAAAAAGTCAGACGAGGGTTTCATCACCTTCAACTCATAGCTCAGGTAAAGGGCATCGAAATAGTAGTCGATACTGTGGCCATGGCCGTCGAACTCAGACGAGCGCACCCACGACATCATATAGGGATTGGTGTTGGAGAGCAGGATGAGCCTATAGCCCTGTGCCCTCAGTTGCTGGAGGACGTCAAGGTTGCGCTGCGGCACCTCCTTGGCATAGCCCAACCAGGCGTAGCGGCACTCCTCGTATGTCACCTCCCTGCCAGCCATTCTACTGAACTCACGGCGAAAAGTCTCGGCATCAATCAAGCCTTCCTCTAACTGGCCGAAGATACCTCCCTGGGTATAGGCGTCCATCCATCTGTCGGCCTCTTCTAAGCCGATCTCCTTGAATCTTCTGACGCTCTCCTGGGGATCAAGCGTAATGATAACGCCGCCCAGGTCGAAAATTATAATCTTAATCATCTTTTACTGTGCTATATAAATCAGACCTCCTACTACGAGCTTCCTCGATGGACAACAACTGGTCCTGCTCCTGATGGTAATCCTGTCGGAGATGACTATAGCGGTTGTCCAGCTCCTGCTCCACCGTAGCTTCGTCGTTCATCAGTCGGGCTGCCACCAGCGCATTCTGTGAAGCATCCTTCATCCACACCACAGGGCCGCCGTAGACAGGCGCTATCTTCAGGGCTACATGGAGCTCACTGGTAGTGGCTCCGCCAATCATGATAGGAATGTTCAGCCCGGCACGCTTCAGCTCCTTGGCCACGTTGACCATCTCTTCCAAGCTTGGAGTAATCAGGCCAGAGAGACCTATCATGTCAACATTTTCCTCCACGGCCTTGCGGACAATCTGCTCGGCAGGCACCATCACGCCCATGTCAATCACCTCATAGCCGTTGCAGGCCATCACCACCGCCACGATGTTCTTGCCTATGTCGTGGACATCGCCCTTGACGGTGGCCAAGAGGACTTTTCCGGATGTTCCAGACTCTCCGGAGTTTCCGCCATCAAGATAGGGCTGCAGGATGTTTACAGCCTGCTTCATTGTTCGGGCGGTCTTGACTACTTGTGGCAGGAACATCTTTCCCTCACCAAAGAGCTTTCCGACGCGGTTCATACCTTCCATGAGCGGTCCCTCAATGATGTCAACGACGCGCGGATACTTCTTCATCGCCTCCATCAAGTCAGTCTCTAAATAGTCGCCGATACCTTTTTCCAACGCCTGCGACAGACGTTCCTCCAAGGGAAGCTGTGTTCGGTCGGAGGCTGATTCTCCGGGTTTTCCGGATCCGGAATCTACGGAAGTACCAGTGGTAACGGTCTCGGCGGCCAGTTCAATGAGTCGCTCGGCGGCTCCCTTCTTCCTGTTGAGTATCACGTCCTCGATGGCCTCCAAGAGGTCAGCGGGAATGTCACTATAGGTTACCTTCGTAGCGGGGTTGACGATACCGAAGTCCATGCCCTGCTGAATGGCGTGGTAGAGGAATACGGCATGCATAGCCTCGCGCAGGTAATTGTTGCCACGGAAAGAGAACGACAGGTTACTCACGCCACCGCTCACATGGGCGCCGAGGAGGTTCTTGCGAATCCAGCCGGTGGCACGGATAAAGTCGAGGGCGTATGCGTCGTGTTCCTCCATTCCCGTGGCTACGGCCAGCACATTGGGGTCGAAGATTATATCGAACGGATTCATGCCAACGCGCTCTGTTAAAATACGATACGAGCGCTTGGCAATCTCAATGCGACGTTCATAAGTGGTGGCTTGTCCCTGTTCGTCGAAGCACATTACCACTACGGCTGCACCATAGCGCATGCAGTCGCGGGCATGGCTGACGAATACCTCCTCGCCTTCCTTCAAAGAGATACTGTTGACGATACACTTGCCCTGAACACACTTCAGCCCAGAGGTGATTACCTTCCAATTGCTGGAGTCAATCATCACTGGTACACGGGCAATGTCGGGCTCTGAGGCTATGAGGTTGAGGAAGTTTACCATCTCTACCTTGGCATCAAGCAGTCCATCGTCCATATTGATATCGAGGATGAGTGCACCGTCATGTACCTGTTTACGGGCAATGCTGACGGCCTCGTCGTAGTTGCGTTCCTTGATGAGACGGAGGAACTTACGAGAACCCGCCACATTACAGCGTTCGCCGACATTGGTGAAGAGTGAGTCGCGAGGGGAAACTTCTAAGAGATCCAGCCCACTGAGCCACATACTTTGAGGCTGAGGAGCAGGCAGACGGGGCTTACGGCCTTCCACTAAAGGCAGATAGCGGCGGATGAACTCGTCGTCCGTACCACAGCAGCCGCCCACAATATTGACCAGCCCCTCGTCTATCAGCTCGCCTATCTGCGGCGCCATGGTCTCCGCTGTCTCATCGTAGAGCCCTAAAGCGTTGGGCAGTCCGGCATTGGGGTGACAAGATATATAATAAGGTGCGCGTGCTGCTAACTCGCGGAGAAAAGGCTTCATTTGCCGGGCACCGAACGAGCAGTTCAGGCCGACGGAGAACACGGGGCTTGTAGACACCGATGCCAGGAAGGCCATGAGCGTCTGGCCGCTGAGCGTGCGGCCTGCCAGATCGCTGATAGTCACGGAAAGCATCAGCGGCAACTCCACGCCACGCCGCTGCATCGCCAGCTGGCAGGCGTCAATGGCGCACTTGGCATTGAGTGTGTCAAAGATAGTCTCTATGAGTAACGCGTCTACCCCACCCTCTATCAGCGCATCAGCCTGTTCTGTGTAGGCAGCCAACAACTCGTCGTAGGTCAGGTCGCGCCGGGCCGGGTCGCTCACGTCAGGCGACATGGAGCATGTCTTGTTCGTTGGGCCGATACTGCCTGCCACAAAGCGCGGCTTTTCCTCCGTAAAGAATTCGTCTGCACACTGGCGAGCGATACGTGCCCCAGTGAGCGCCATACGGCGGGCCTCGTGCTCCAACTGATAGTCAGCCTGAGAGATACGCTGGGCGCTGAACGTATTGGTGGTGATGATGTCGGCACCAGCCCGCAGGTATCGGCGGTGAACATCGGCGATGACCTCCGGGCGGGAGAGATTGAGCTCCTCTGTATTGCCGACGCTCCCCACAATACTGCCCACGAGCGTACCCATGGCGCCGTCGAGCACCAATATCCGTTCCTTGATGACATCCTGTATTCTCATTCTCTCCGTTTGGTTTTACCGCTTTGTTTGCAAAGAATCACTCATTCTCTCAATACTTCTTCATTGCCCTGTCCATCTCGCGTCGGTCTTCCTTCTCCTTCAATGTCTGTCGCTTGTCGAAAGCTTTCTTTCCCTTACATAGGGCAATGTCCATCTTGGCTCGGCCATGCTCATCGATGAATACCAACAGTGGCACAATAGTGTAGCCAGTCTGTTTCGTGGCACTCTCAAGCCTGGATATCTCACGCCGCGTCAGCAATAGCTTGCGGTCGCGTTTCATTTCATGGTTGTTATACGAACCGTAGAAGTAAGGTGAGACATTCATGCCCTTCACCCACATCTCGCCGTTCACAATCAGACAATAGCTGTCGGCCAGACTGGCCTTGCCTGCACGGATGGATTTGATCTCCGTGCCGGTAAGCACAATGCCTGCCGTAAAGGTCTCTATGAAGAAATATTCGAAAGCTGCCTTCCTGTTCTTGATGTTGACAGGGCTCTTCTTTCTGATCTGTTCCTGTTCCTTGTTCACAATCTCTAATCCTTATTTGATGACCGCGAAGCGATCAATATGTTCGTCCACATAGTGGGCTATCTCTTCCGTCCACTGCTCCTCGTTCTCCACGAAGGCATCATCCAAGTCGTCAAACTCCGGCATCTGCTCAAACAGCGCCATAAAGTCCTCATCGCTCAGTTCCTGCTCTATCTGCTCGCGGTACTTCAGCCAGAGCGTGTGGCCCTCATAAATCAGTTTTGACAGTTCTCTCATTCCCCACAGTTTCAGAACCTTCGCCAACGGATTATTGAAGATGAACGGCCCATAGCCGTTATAGATAAGCTGCACGAAGCCGCCGTCCATCACCTCGTCGTGGAGCGTCTGCCAGGCTAACAGTGTCAGCTGGTCGGAATTCAGTCCGCTCATCGTCTCTTCCGTCAACTCGCCGCCGATGGCGTCGCGGATGGCAGTGATGAACACACCAAGGAAGCTATCCATTCCCTCCAAGGCCGCCTGCTGCAGGTCGGAATCTTTTACTGTTACTTCTATCATCTTATCGAAATATGTATGCAAGTGCGTGCAAAGGTACGAATTATTTTTGAATTATTTGGTTTTTCCCATGCTTATTTGTACCTTTGTACGCAAAAAATACTAAGCAAATGACAACAGACTTTATCATTCGGATTTTCATTGCCGCCATGCTGGGCGGCGCCATCGGCCTGGAGCGTGAGTACCGGGCTAAGGAGGCAGGCTTCAGAACGCACTTTCTTGTAGGCTTAGGTTCCGCACTTTTCATGATTCTGTCGGCCCACGGCTTCGACGATGTAACCATCAACGAGGCGACGCGCCACGACGTGTCGCGAATAGCGGCGCAGGTAGTGTCGGGCATAGGCTTCATCGGCGCAGGGTGTATTATCTTCCAAAAGCATGTGGTACGCGGACTCACCACGGCAGCAGGTCTGTGGGTGACATCAGCTATCGGCATGGCTGCGGGAGCAGGCATGTATGCAGTGGCAGTGGCATCGACCATCATGGTGGTGGTGTGCCTGGAGTTGATGAACTTCCTACACCATCACGTGTTCAAGCATCACCAGGCACGCGAATACGACACGGACGATGAAAATGTGGAATAAGACTCATCGGGAGCCGATATAGAGGAACACCATTCCTATGAGTACCAAGGCGAGGTCAACGGCCTTGGCCCTGAGGTTTTTCTCATGGAAAAAGAGTGCGCCGAAAAGGAAACTCACGACGACAGAGCCACGGCGTATCATTGAAACGATACTGATCATGGCAGTCGGCAACGACAGGGAGTAGAAATACATGAAGTCGGCGGTACTCAAGAAGAGGCTCACTCCGAGGATGCTCCATGACCAATGGAATGGTGTGGTCTCCTTGTGTTTGGGCCACCAGAGGAGCATCAGCATGGCAGTCATCATAAGTAACTGATAGATGTTATACCACGACTGCACCATCATGCGGTCGAGCCCTACCCCGCCTTCGGACGGCGGAGCCATCAGGAACTTGTCGTAAAGACCGCTCAGGGCACCTAATGCCGCTGCACCGACAATCATGTAGATCCAGTGATCGTGCTTGAAGTCTATTCCCTCCTTCTTTCCACTACGACTAAGCATTAGGAAAGAGGCTACTGCCAGCAATACACCTATCCACTGCCAGCCGTTCAGCCGCTCACCAAACACGAGCAGTGCACCGACAAGTACCATAACGGGGCGGGTGGCGTTGATGGGCCCGACGATGGTCAGCGGCAAATGCTTCATGCCGAAATAGCCAAGCACCCAGCTCGACAGCACAATAACAGCCTTCAGAACTATATACCGATGCACCGCCCATCCGCCAGAGTCAACATGAAACATGCTGCCGTCAGGCAGGGTGCCAGTGGCACTCAGCACGATGAAAGGCAGGAAGATGAGAGAAGAGAATAGCGTATTGAGCGTCAGAACGGGGATTACCGCATTTCGCTTTAACGCCTGCTTCTTGAACGAGTCATAGCAGCCTAACAACGCCGCCGACATGAATGCTAATAGAAGCCACATGGTCTGACATCCACTCCAATGCCTACTTGAACAGTTCGTCTAAGAGGGTATAGAACTCAGGACTCTCTCCGACGATGGTCTTTACAATCTTTCCGTCGGGGCCGACAACGATCTTTGTGGGGAAGCCCTGGATTCCATAGTCAGCAAGCACTGTGGAATTGCGCGGATTATAGACATGCAGCCACGGCAGCTCATATTGCCGGACGGCATCCTTCCACTTCTGCTCAGGGTCATTGCAGTCGACACCAAGGATTTCATATTTCCCCTTGTATTTCTGATAATAGTTCTTCATCTCTGGAAATCCCTTGATACACCAGCCGCACCAAGAACCCCAGAAATCGATAATAACATACTTCCCGCGCAGCGATGAGAGCGACAGCGGCTTGCCATTAATGTCATTCAACGTAAAGTCGGGAGCCTCCACACCGGCATTCTGCTTCTGTGAAGCCTCCTGCTCGGCTTTCTGCTGGGCCTCCACCTGATCCAAAATGAACTGATACAGCGGTTTGGTTCTGCCCTCCCGTACCTCCGGCGACAGCAGCGCAACGGCAGCCTTCAACTGGTCAACATCCTCAAACTCAGTCAGGAAAGCAGTAATAGCCTCGTCCTTGGAGTGAGTCTTTACGATATCGGTCATCGCCTTGGCAAATCGCTGACTGATGGCAGGCATATCAGCATTATACACCTTCATGACAGAATCCTGGCTGACACCTTTCTGTAACATGTCCATACACTTCTGCGTAAAAGCCTTACTCTCTTTCTGGGCCTCCTCCACTGCCAAGTCTATCTCATGGAACTGGGCATAGAACTTTGAGCCTGTGACATCATAGCGACTTTCATTCTCAGAAGTCACCACAACCTCCTCGCCGGGAACGGCCGGAATCTGGAACCGATAAGCACTGCGCTCACCACGCAAGACACACGGATCAACCAACAAATACATAGTCACTTGGGGTACATCCACCTCAAAGTCGAACACGCCCTGCTTGCCAGCGAAGGTTTGGGGGTTCTCTCTGTCTGCAATGGAAACCACTGCAACTGAATCTCCCATGCCCTTGATATTCATCTTCACATGGAGTTTACTTTCGGCAGCCGTACACGAGGCTACCACCATAGCCATCATCAGGCCAAGGAAATTCTTTTTCAATAGTCTAATCGTTTTCATATCATTATTTGTTAAACAACTCCTGAACATGCTGATAATCTTCCGGGGTATCTATCTCGTAAGAGAAATAGTCGGTCGTATCCACGACGTGGAACGTATGTCCCTGCGGAATCAGCCGCTCGAAGCACCGCTCATAGAATATGTCAACCAGATGCTCCTGAAGAATCATCTGATCCAACTCACGGAAAAGAGCCTCACTGTAGCTGGCTGAGAATTTCTCAATGCCTACAGACTCACCCATTGCCGTCTCTGGGCTGCAAGTCTTGCTGATTTCAGTAATGCGACCGTCAGCATCTACTACTACCTTCATCTCCTCGTCGCCTAACTCATGGCGATTCAAGGCTAGGGCAGAGTCTGGCTGCTGGGCAATACATACGACAGCGGCAGGGTCACAGAGAATGTCGCTATCCATCAGCAGGAACTCACGACCACGAACTACCTGTCCCGCCATCCAGAGGGAATAGATGTTGTTGTTGTGCTCATAGTCGGCATTGTGCAGAAACGTGAAGTGATATGTGAGGTCTGAGTGCTCTAACATGTTCGATTCGCTTGCATTTAAATGAGAGGTGAGAAAATCACGGATCATCTCTCCACGGTAGCCAGTCACAACAACAAATTCGCTGATACCAGCCTGATGCATGGCATCAACGATACGTTCCAACAAAGTATGGCCACCCACTTTAAGAAGACATTTGGGCATCGTGTCAGTGAGCGGACGCAACCGCTTTGCCATACCTGCGGCAAGAATTACTCCTATCATATACCTTATTATATTATAGGGTACCGTCAACAACGCCAAGGATGATGTCGCAGACGGCCTGCGTCTGCTCCTTACGTCCAAGCGTGATACGTACACAGGACTCCAAGCCCTTGTCGCCCATAAACTTAATCTTATAGTTCTCAGTCTTCAGCGCCTGCTGAAGTGCATCCTTATACTCCACAGGATATTTAATAAGGATAAAGTTTGCCACTGACTTATAGACCTTGAAACCTGGCTTATCGCCCAGCATCTTCTTGTAGAGTTGGCGTCCCCAGTCCATTTCATCGGCTACCTGCCGATAATAGGCATCGCTCTGAAGGGCAGCCAAGGCAACAGACTCAGAAAAACGGTTATAGCCCAAATACTTGTTGACATAGCTGATAAACTGATCATGCCCCTTGCCAATGAAACCAAAGCCACAACGCAACCCCGGGAGACCGTAGAACTTGGAGAGCGTACGGGAAATGATAAGGTTATCGTACTGGTTCACCAAGGGAGCAATATAGTCGGTGTCGGAAGTGATGAAGCTGGCATAAGCTTCATCTATGAGCACCATCGTATCGGAAGGAATACTCTCCATGATACGACCAATCTCTCCGGAGGTCAAGCAGTTACCCGTCGGATTGTTGGGTGAGGCAAGCAGCAACATACGTGGATGAACGCGACAGGTATACTCAATCACCTCGTCCACATCATAAGCAAAAGTATCTTCCTGCTCATGAAGAGGATACATCTCAAAAGTACCGCCACACTCGCTGGCCACCCTATTGTAGTACCACCAGGAAAACTCTGGAATAAGTATTTTCTTGTTGTCGCCAAGCATAAGGAAATAGTGGATGGCATTCTTCAACATATCCTCACCACCATACGTCAGGAGTACCTGTTCTTCTGGGACGCCATAGATTTCACTCAAGCGTACAGAAATAACACTCTTCTTACCTTGATCGTAAATACGAGTATAAAAACACAAATCCTTAGGATCAAATGACTTAATAGCCTCAACCACTTTGGGGCTTGGCTCGAAGTTAAATTCGTTTCTGTCGAGATAATTCAGTGTATTCATTTATTGCTTTGTTTTATTGTTGTCAATTTTCATTATTATAATTCCGATAAAAATCCAGATGATTTCCCTGACGCGGCAGATGATACTGACGAAGATACCTACAGCGGCAGACAATCCTAAGGCGGCAATGGAGATAATGAAACCACCCTCCTGAACACCCAACTGCATGGGGAGGAAACCAATGAGATTTGCCATCAGCGAAGTAAAGGAAAGTATCAGAATGGCGTAAAGGAATGTGAGCGACACGCCCCAGAATCCCCCGCCACAATCTATGCCGAAGAGCAAAAGCATGAACAGAATCTCCAGACTCTGAACCACACGTGCCAAATACTCCAAGAGGAGACTTCCATAGAATGAGTGCTTATCCTGCTGATGAAGGGCAGCTATCTGGGAATCGATATTCTGAAGAGCCTGCTGATGACGGGCAAGAAAACGGACACTCCAACCTTTCAAGCCAGGCAGACGACCTATCCATCCTATCACCTTTACCACCAAACCGTTGCGATAGCCTTTTGAAAAAAGATAGAAGGCTAACAGACAGAAGATGATGGCCAAGACAAACAACGTAGCCATGATAGGCGTAAGCGTTAAGTAACCAGCAGCTGCCAAGACGAAATACAGGAGAATAGTGGTGAACCAAAACCAGAAATGGGCATAGAAATGCATCATGGCATAGAGGATAACAGACGAGGTGGCGTGCTGTACACTGATATTCTTCGACAGTTCCATGATGCGGTAAGGCTCTCCCCCCAGTCCACCGACAGGCGTAGCATAGTTAAGTGCATAGCCTGTAATGGTCAGCCGGTATACGCGCATAAAGCGGACATGCTCGTCAGCGTCCTTGTTGCACTGAATGATGATCCACCAAGCCCAGGCATTGATGGCATAGATAATAATCCACACGCCAAGGATGGGTATCAGCCAGTAGCCTGCATGGCAGATATGCTGCCACAGTTCCACGAAACTAACGTCGAAGGTGAACAGCATGACTACCACGGCCAAGATGCCAAGGCAGAAGAACAGATTGTTAAGACGTTGCTTAGTCCACTTCATATTATTTGCTTATTCCACTTCGTCAGCAATCGCCTTGCAGAAATTTTCATGACGACGATTCACATAAAGCCACAGGAGCCCCATAGCACAGGCTTCCCAAAGGAAATTCACAGCAGGGATGTCTAACAGACAGAACAGGAAGAAGAAGGCAGAACGGAAGTTGAACGTCAACAGGCCATTCCATTTCATCAGTGCCAAGGATTTGGCGTGGAACTTCTCGCGCACAGATGCAGGAATGTTGTCGGCTCCTCCATATTTCTGCTGAAAAACAGAGAGTAGGCGCTGGAATTGCGGAGTAACCTTCTCCTGTTTAAGTGTATAGTCAACGTAGGACTTTTGGAATATGCGTTCTATTAGAGGTGCATCTTTAGGCATCTGCTCATATATTTCCCTTTGGCGGGCAGAGTTGTCAAGTTCACTACCCTTCTCTCCCTTTTGGAAGAACAGGTGTACTTGGATATAATAGTCTGCCAAGCGCTGTTGTCCTGCCATTCCAATAAAACCAGAAATAAATGCGAGGACAAAAACGATGGCTGTAGCAATCCATGTGTTGAGCTCGTTATTGGTGACACCTAACCAATCAAACTCAATGTCGTGATGCAGATAGAACCTATAGACGATAGCAGCATAGATGGGGAAGAACCATACGAACCCTGCCACACCATCGAGGATACGCCCCATACGGCTTTTCTTGCCCGTCATTCGTGCCAGTTGTCCGTCTGTGCAGTCGAGCAAGTCGGCTATCACTAACAGGATGATAGCTATGATGTTATAAACGAGTCCACAGGTGCTCTCATAATAATAGCATCCGTGAGCAAAGAATACACTACTGCCTACCCCAAAGAACATGGAGAGGATTGTAACCGTGTTGGGATGAACATCCAAGCGGGCAAAAAACACCGCAAGGTAATAGCACAGCGGACGAACTACATGAAAATCCAGCCAATCTTCCGTCTCGACAGATTTTAGTGTCTGATAATACTTTTCGTTCATATCTCTTTATGTTTAAATATTAAAAAGTAACGCGGAATATATACCTGATTCCCCACTTCACACTTGTAGGTAAGTCCAGGTAACTCAGACGACGTATATACTCCACATGGAATAGCTTGAAAATATTATGAATACCGACTATTGCCTCGATGTAGGGCTGTTTGGAGTCCATTATAAAACAGCCAGAGGGGAAATACATCAGACTGCTACAGTTCTCATTCTGAGGCAGGTAGGGATTATTCTTGTCGGTTAGGTCTCCCCATAGCATATTGACGGCGAAAAACTCTCTCCACTTCAATTGCTTGATAAGTGGTACGCGGTTAAAGAATTTTCCATTCAAATCCCAAGATAGCATAATTGAGGCATAGCGATCATTCAGGAATTCCATATTATTGATCAGATTGAACATCTCCTCCTCAATGATATATGACTGGTTAGCTACAGGATGAATAAGCAGCATGTAAGGGACTTGGTTCCACTGTATACCAGCCTTAAGATGCAAGTCAATCTTTCCCCAACTGTTCATCCAGAAACGCCTGTAGAGTTTAAATTCTGTAAAGTTGGAAGCGTATTCTCCTCCCAATACGTTTTTTAAACCTAAGGTATGGCTCAAACTAATGGCAGGCGCATCATGATTGATGGCTATGCGACTCTGCTTACTGTTAATGTAGGTCTCACCAGGAGCATAGCGTACTTCTGCAAAGAATTCGGTCGTACGAAGGAACTCATGGTTAGGCTTAAATTCCTTGTATTCTACCTTTGGCTCGTTAAGCTTTCGGAAAGACATGGCTCCACAGGCCTCGTACTCTTCGGCTTTTAAGGAGAATGTAGTACGTAAACCGCCATACATTTCATATTCAAAGGTGAGTAACTGTCGGTTACTGATCATCATCTTGTCAATGTCCGTCCACTTGAAAGCAACAAAGATATTGTCCTTGTCTGTAGGCAGGTAGCGGTCACTGGGAGAATGAATGTCATAACTGCTTTCCAATTTCAGGGTACGCCTCGGATACTCCCAAGGCATATATTCTTTATCAATAAACGAATAAGTCAAAGCTGTCTTGTAATAGTTCTTATGGCTATTCCAGCCATGTGCATAGTACCCAGACCAGAAAAGACGCTTGTTAAGGTTGGCGGTAGTTTGCAAACTAAGTCGTGTCCTCAACCCATCTATCTCGTTTCGAGTAATCATGGTATTGACAGGAGAAATGTCAAGCCTGTTAGGCTCACCCGTTTCTATAGAATTCTCAATCAGAGCGTGGAGAGCATACATGATATACTTGAACCCCTTGATTTTCTTGATATTCGAAACAAAACTATTCATGGAACCCTCACTTTTCGTCAGTTCAACCTGGCGATATTGATTCCAGAATGATTTGCTCCTCATACCTGCATTGGGCTCCCTGATTTCTGTACGGGATCCCTTGAACAGTTTATTGGGAAGCTCCTCAAAACCATAATTGGTCAAACGAGTAGTACGAATCACGATAGCCTCCTGAAGAAGGTCTGTAAAACCCACCTCGGCAACCATATCATCATGGGTAAGTACCCACTCGCCATTATCCAGTTTCTCATATTCCTGTTCCAGGTGTATGTTCCTGACAAAATTGACTGACGTTTGCTTGGGCAGTGTCAGCTCACAACGACGCACATGATAGGAGGAATCCTTCAGGATATAAATGTCGCCACGGAATCCGAAATCCATCTGATTATTAGGTATGAAATGGAGATGGATACAACTGTCTCGATTAATGGTAAGCGTGTCCTGAATATAGAAACGGTAGAAACTAATGGCATCTTTTCCAATAGGTGATGTGAAAGGATATTGTAGCAGGCGTATCTGATCGTCATAGAGGTCAACGTCAGAAAACACCTCTTTCATAATGACATTAACCACATCGCCCGTCTGAAACAAGTCGTTGATGCCAGAAGACTGTTCTCCTTTGATATAGGTCTTCAGCGATTGCGGATTTTTCCGATAAACGATCTCTGATAGTGTCTCGTCGACACAGACGGGAAGAATCAACTTGTTATTATACTTACAAAGCTCTACTTGATCCATCAGCCAAGGAGTACTCGAAAATGGTTTCTGCTCCAACCTTGATGGGGTCAGGTCATTAGCAGCAAGCGTCATCTTATCGTATTTGTTATACTTATAGTACTCATGATTTGCAAGATTCGTCTGTCTCTTTGCTGCAATCACTTTCTTCATCAGTTCAACAGCAGGATTATTCTTTCGGTTATATCGCTCGCGCTTGGACTTGACAGTAACTTCTGCAATTTGCTGTCTGTCCAATTCCAGAGCAACTTTTAACTGCTGAGTAGTCTTGGCAATGGCTACTGTCTGCGACTTATAGCCAACTGCGCTAAATATAAGACTCCTACCCTCATGTCGCGCAATGTGAAAACGACCGTCAATATCGCAAACGACAGCTATGCTCTTCTCTTGATAGTTGTCTGCTTTCGAACGTCCTCTTTTATAGACCACACTTACATAAGGGATTCCTTCGCCCGTCTCCGCATCAGTGACGACACCCGAAACTTCCCTCTGTGCGCTAAGAGGCAGACAGAATAGTAAAAGGAAGAAACTAATTATGACTGATCTTTTTCTATTCAAACCGTTTGTCAGACCTGTATCTGTTATTTATAGAACTCAGCATACCATTCGGCGAATGCCCTTAACCCGTCTCGTAACGATGTAGAAGGTTTGAAACCAAAGTCACGCTCCAAGGCCGACGTATCTGCATAGGTGACTGGCACATCACCTGGCTGCATAGGCACAAGTTTCTTGTGTGCTTCGAAGTCATAGTCTTCAGGCAAAACCTTTGCACGGATGAGTTCCTGCTGAAGGATATCCACAAAAGTAAGAAGATTCTCGGGGCTGTTATTTCCTATGTTATAGACAGCATAGGGCGGCAATGGAAGACCATCATCACCGTTACGTCGCTCAGGAGCGCCTTGCATGATACGAACAACGCCTTCTACAATATCATCTACATACGTAAAGTCGCGCTTGCAGTTTCCATAGTTGAATATCTGAATTGTATCACCCCGACGCAACTTATCAGTAAAGCCAAAGTAGGCCATATCCGGACGACCTGCTGGACCGTATACGGTAAAGAATCGCAAACCCGTGGAAGGAATGTTATATAGTTTGGAATATGCATGAGCCATCAGCTCGTTTGACTTCTTTGTAGCAGCATATAGGCTAACGGGATTGTCCACCTTATCGTCTGTGGAATATGGAACTTTCTTGTTTGTACCATATACTGAAGAGGAAGAGGCATAGACAAGATGTTCCACAGGATGATGACGACAAGCCTCAAGAATATTATAGAATCCAATCAGGTTAGACTGAATGTATACATCCGGATTAGTAATGGAATAACGAACACCTGCCTGAGCAGCAAGATTGACTACCACATGAGGCTGATACTGCTCGAAGATTCCATCAATCGTATCCTTGTCAGCTATATCTCCTTTGATGAACTTCCATGTAATTCCCTCAGGTACAGACTTCTGAAGCATGTCGAGACGAAAATGCTTAAGGGAGACGTCGTAATAATCATTCATATTGTCTATACCCACTATGGTTGCACCCGTCACTTCCTTGAACAGGCGCTTGACCAGATTACTTCCAATAAAACCGGCTGCCCCGGTAATAAATAATGTCTTATTGTTGAGTTGTATCTTTTCCATATTTCTCTACTGCTTCATAATACGTATCAAGGCTTCCAATATCGAAACGGCCTGCGTTCATTATCCATGCATGCATAACAGTATGCAGGACCATGTAATGGGCTAGATTGCCGGGGGCATCCTTGCCACAGCCGTTTTCCACCGAATGACGCACAAAATCCAAGTCTTTTTTCAGATAAATGTAGAAAGGAGGAACGGCCCAGTGGCTCTTTGGTTCCAATGGTTTTTCTTCCATGTCCAGTACCTTTTGACTTTCATCTAACTGCACAACACCCGTTCGTTGAAGTTTCTCAATGCTGGGCTGTTCGTGGCACATGATACACGACGACTGTTTCCGAATGGCAAAATCAATAAAGTCCTTGAAAGAGAAAAACAGAAGATTGTCTGCTGCCACCACCAACATGTCGTCATCTATCCGAAGCTTTTTCATGGCGTATAACAGATCACAAACGGCACCGAGCCGAGTTTCATTGCTCTCCGTACCATCATCCACCACAACTATGGGCTTGGAATAATGTTGCTCTTTAGCCCACTTTTCAAAAATAGTAGCGAATTTGTGGTTTGTCACAATGATGTGTTCGTCAATCTCAGGAATTCTGTCAATATCGTCCAACATCCTACCCAAGATAGTGTTCTCTCCGATTTTTAGTAGGGGCTTGGGAAAGTTTTTTGTCAACTCTCCCAAGCGCGTTGCATATCCAGCCGCAATGACAATATTCTTCATAATCGCATTAATCAGCTATAATTAAAACAATATCTATTCTAAAAAGCGTGCGCCATCATCAGGCTTTACCCAAAACACCTGGAACGTCTTTTCGTATTCAGGGAACTGTTCCAAATACCGCTGTGTGAGAGAAGATTCTACCTCTTCCTTATAAGCAGGATCAACGAGGGCGATACAAGCACCTTTGAAACCAGCACCAGAAAAACGGCCTCCATAGACACCAGGCAACTGGTGCATGATTTCGTAGATAGCAATCAATTCTGGACTACCACACTCATAATAGTGAATAGAACTCTCACATGAATCGAACGACAATTTTCCGAAGAGCTTCAAGTTACCAGTTTCCCAGGCGGTGACTCCCTGACGAACACGGCGGTACTCAGAATAGAAATGTTCTGCACGCCGGGCAAACCGCTGAGGCATAGCAATGCGTGTTTTCTCAAAGGTGGCCTTGGGAATATCTCGCAGGAAAGTCTTGTCAAACGTCTTCAACGGCTGCTCCGTATATGCCAGCATATTCCATGCCGCCGTTTTACACTCATAGACACGGAGATTATAATCTGAATTAACGAGTGAACGAGTAAGACCCGAGAAGAAAATGCCTATCTCAAAGGGTAGCATGTCAGGATTTCGTCTGATAATACGATAGTCATTGCTATCGCAGTCAAGAAACAGCAATCCATCCTTCCGTCCTAATGCGATGCAAGCCTGATCAAGCAATCCATTGTTCAATCCGATATATTCACGCTCTGCATCAGAAGCTATAAGAGCAACCTCAAACGGCTGCAAAGAGATTCCATTTGCCTTGGCGAAAGCCATGACATAAGCAATGAGGACTGCTGCCGATGAGCTAAGCCCTCCCACGGGAAGAGAGCCCTGGATAACACCTTCAATACCATTTTTCAGTTGGAAGCGTTTACGAAGGGCATACTTAGCGCCACGTGCATAGTCTCCCCAGTGGTGTTCGCGGACTTGCGAAGGCTGGGTGACGTCGAAGTCCACCTCGCCCTCAAAAGTCTTTGAGGTGAGGTGGACATGACCGTCATCGCGCACATTAAACCAGAGGTCAACGCCTTTATTGATTGCGAAGCCTGTGACAAGGCCATGCTGATGGTCTACATGGGCGCCAATAGGACAGACGCGATAGGGGGCGAAGATGTGATGCTGAAAAGTCTCCATGCAGTATTACTTCACAATCACTTTCTTGCCATTCACGATATAGACACCCTTTGCCAATCCCTTTAGAGAGGTTGCATCCTTCTTTACAAGTACACCTGTCGTGGTGTAGATATCAAAGACGGAACCATCAGCACTCAGTGTTGAAATAGCAGCAGGTACCTCCACGATAAGTTTACCATTTACAGGAATGATGTTATAATCGCTGGCCTCACCATCGTTGCCAACGATGATCTCGTATTCACCAGCAGGGCTATCCTTGGTAGCTGTCGTAGTGATGGATGGTTTCTTGGTAACAACCATCTCCGAGTCTCCGTAGACAAAGCCCTCATAGGAAAGCTTGAAGGTCGGGTTCTCCTCACCTTGATAGCGCTTATACTCTCCAACGCTGATGTAAAGGTCTGCGGGATCAACGTAGAATGTTCCGTTGACCAATTCCACATTATAATTCTTAACAGTTCCAATACCCAGTTCAATGGGGTATTCGCCAACAAAGGGATGATCAGTGACACGGCAGGTAATAGTGGGCGTGCCCTGCATCTCGGGACCAGAAACAGTATAGCGGAATTCCTTCGGGCGGCCCTGACCATACTTGTAGTGATAACTGTTAGCCGTGATAGTCAACAATTCTGCCTTCATCACAGTCAGTTTACCCTGCTTGACAGTGATATCATAGTTGGGAGCAGCAACATTCTCATTAATCGTGACAGGATATTCACCAGGAGCACTGACGGCAGTTGCCGTGCAAGTAAGCGTTGGTTTGATTGTGAACACGCCCTCCGTATCCACAGTCTCGCCATTCTTCAGTCCCTCGTAGGTGATCTTCATCTCAGGCATATCGTCACCCTGGCGCTTGGTATATTCACCAGCACTGATTGTTAGCGGAGCACGCTTGATTATCAGCTTCGCAGGAACGTAGGTTACATTATAGTTACTGACAGTACCCTTCTCAATGATAATATCATATTCGCCTGGTGCGGATGTCTTGGTTGCACTGCATTTCAAAACAGGTTTCCCCTTCAATTCCTCACCCTCAGTGGTGAAGGTCAGCTCAGGAATGTCATCACCATAATAGATTTCAATGGGAGTAGCCTTAATCGTAATTGGGTCGGCCTCTTTAATAATTAGCCTTGCCACGCAACGACGATCGTCATCTTCCGAACATTTAATATCATAGTTACCATTTTTGGCGTGACCACCAGATATGCGTAGCATATAGGTGTTTACTATTCCTTTTTCAGCCGATGAAGCATATACGACTCTTGGAAGTTCATCAAGAGCATCGTACTGGGTCTGTCCGTTACGAAGACCATGATACTCCAATATGAAATTGGGAATCGGTTCCCCCTGCTTAATCTCGTAGGTACTTTGGTTAAAGAGAACATAGAGGGGAGCGGGCTTCACAGTTAGCGTACCGCCATCATACAGAATCCAGTCTTGCTCAACTGTACCACGCGACATAGAGACAGGATAAGTCCCTACGTTAGAATGCTCATCTGCCTCGGTAGTATATTCTGGACTTCCTTTAAGGACATTCTCAGGTGTGTAGCTGAAATTGGGATTCGAATATCCATAATAACGCCAGTCGTCCTTCACTTTCACCTTGTAATCATAGACTGTTAGTTTTCCAGAGATATATTTGAAATCATAGTTCTGGGCAACACCCCCTCCGACAACTACCTCATATTCGCCACCAGGACTCTCACGATTGGCACTACAAGTAACCACTGGCAAGTTGGAAAAAGCACGGACATTCTCATTGTTTTTGAATCCCGAATAGGTAATAGCACTCATGTCAGGATTGGCCTCTCCTCCCAGACGCGTATACTCTCCAGCCTTTGCTGTAATCAAAGCCTTGGTAATGGTCAGAGTTCCAGGGACAATATTAATTTTCGAATTGGCTGCTGCGGAAATATTAAGAGTTATGGGGTACTGGCCCACGTTAGTCGTAGATGTAGCAGAACACTCAGGATAGATGTATCCCCTAACTTCGCCACCTGTAACTGTATATGAGAAAACCGGATTAACGTCTCCGTACTCACGTGTGGCATCACTCATTGTCACCGTTATTTCTGGAGCATCGTCATATTCCTCCCTAGTCATAATCTTCAGCTGGCTTGGCGTTCCGTCAACCACTTTTAGATAGGTTGTATTGGCAAGAAGATGTCGCTGTGTGGAGGGAGCTTCTACAAAGGCCAAAGAGCCATCGGAAGCAAGTCCAAGTATACGCATGGTTTTTGAATCATATTCGGTAACATTTTCCATACTACCCGTTTTCCTAAAATACACACCTTCCATCAAATTACGTGTGGGTTTTGTACCTCCAGAAGCATATAAATTCAGCCTATTATATTCCGGCAATGACGACGAGCACTCAATAATCACCGGTGTACCACCAGGCACTATACCGGAAACTTCCTTGATGATTGCAATTCCATGCTTATAATCAATCTCATCTACCACATAAGCCTTCATGCCGGCAGAGGCAAAGTCAAAAGCAAAAGAAGCATAGAATGATGTATAGAATTTGCTTCCAGTAGTAATTCCAGGAGTAATACCAAAGAAAGAATTATCATCATTAGCTTTCACTGGCGAAACATACCACTTGAAAGTTGAAGAACCTTCGCGAAGAGTAATGACATGGGTAGAATAGCTTTCTATAAGAGAAAACGTATAAGATTGAGAGCCATAATTGCCAGTCACTGTCATGCTATATGGATTATCCCCGTTTTTCCCTTCAATCGTCAGATGGTAACGATGGCCTGACATTTCCCATGTATCCAATCCCTGAGCCTGCAAATCATATTCATTACCACTGGCACGTTTGATATAAAACACAGAAGCTGGGTTTGACACAATGTTTGCTTGATTGTTGCCGGACTCTATGGTCTCCAATGCAGACATGTCAACCATCGGCGGAGTTGAAGAACGATCAATAGTGAATCGATTACTCTGGAGAGCCATGTATCGCATAGTCAGCGAACTCATGACACGATAGAATCCTTCACCGCTGCTGTTCAACTGTGCAAAGGCAGTAGCGCCGAAGCACAGGGTCAATAAAGTTACTACAGTTTTTTTCATATTCTTTAAAGCTTTAAATGATTATTGTTTTCTGTGAATTTTATTGCTGATGATGTTAATACCACTGTACTGAATTAGAGTAGCTGGAGCGCTTGTCGTACTTCAGGGCGTCAGTCAGTGTAGACGCATTGCATCGGAACGAGAAATTATAGCTGGTATAAGGTGCCAGCACAACCGAACACGACATATTAAAACAGTGCAGATCGCGTGAGAGAGAGGCAGTGGTCATGGAGATTTTCTTATTATCGAAGTCATAGCCACTGGAGAAAGTGATGTTCCATCCGTCACTGATACGGAGATTTCCACTAATATTCAGATTCTGCGTAAACCCAAAGGGATAACGCATTGTATCGTAGTTGAACTTTTCACGACGGGTATCCTCGCGCATACTTATACCATAGCCTATACTTATTGACCAGGGAAAGGAGAATGCCATATAGCCATCCTCGTCTGTTTCTGCTTTGCCTGCACTTTCACGACGAGCACCATGCTTACCTTCTTCCAGGTCTTTGTCCAAATTTGTATTTACATCATTATCTTCGTCATCATCCGACTGAGTTTCTTCCTTCTTAGTTTTTTTCTCAATCTTAAATCCACGTAGTTTGTTAATAAAGTCAGAGATCTTCTTGTTATCAAGCGTGTAACTAAAATTCTGCGACATACCCTGGAAACGCCCCAACTTGCCTAAGCCCCAATAAGTCGTATGATCACTCACTCGGGGAGAAGCACCAACAGAGTCTGCTTCGTAGACATAGCTGGCAAAAACGGCGTTGAGGTTAAAGGTATAGGACTTGGTTAGTTTCAAGCGGATACGCATGTTGAGGTCACTCAATGGGCGAACCTTGGCTGCAAGATTGTATGACATGGATGCGCCCAACTCGTCAATGAGGCTAATTTTCTTGGTATTCACAGAGTCGTTCTCTCCACCCTTCAGTTTCATTTCAACATTGTTACTCAGGTCAACCTGGATACTTCCTGTCATACCTTTTCCTGGAGGACTCAACTGACCTATCTGGTAAGGAGAATACTCTACAAGCGTAACAGTTCCATCAGCTTCAGTCTTCTGATATGTGTCATAATAACCATAGCGTGATGCGCTGAAGTCGGGTGCATAACTGAAGTTTACAGTAGGAGTAAGCACATGTCGAATGGCCTGAATCTTATCACCAAACAGTTTCCTTGACGGGACGTAGAAGCCATAGAGTTTAGTAGAGGCAGAGAGCGAGAGATTCCAGTTATAGACATTGTAGAATCCATCAATCGTATCGGTCATTTCCGTTTGCCTGGCCTCATCCCAGTATTTGCGTTGCTTCATAAAGCCCGTTTTGTCTGACAGATTGAAAGACGGAGTCAGGTTTATCACATCCAGGACGGTGAAACTGGCGCTAATAGGTATGGAGTGGGTCATACCATTCTTCCAGTCATGCTTGAAGTCGGAGTGGAGCAATTTTTCTTCCTTCGTAGAAATCGAGTTAGAAAAATGTCCTGTGTAGGACATGGCTATCTTTTCATACCATTTCTCCTTACCAGCCATCTTTTTTCGCTTGAACGGGTAGAAGCGGGATATGGAAATATTTAGATCTGGCAACGTCAGCGAGATGGAAGAGTCTCGCATATTCTGGTTCAGGTTCATGGTCGTGCTAAGCGACATACCAATACTTGAGAAGTTCGTGCTATAGCTGACAGACGAAGTACGGGTAGACTGCGTCATCGACTGTGGGTTATACATGGATGTCAGGTTGTTCTTCTCATAACTGGAAGTGGCGAAGTTTACGCTGGCCGACAACGAAGAGAAAGGATTGGCTTTCGGATCTTGCCTATGTGACCATTGCACCTTGAAGCTTGTTTGTTTCGAGTAGTCCGGCATGTTCCTCTCACCTGTCACGGAGTTCTGATAGCTTGCATTAACCGAGCCACTATACTTGTAGCGCTTCCTGTAGTTGGAAGCTCCGGAAAGACCCCATGAGCCCTTTGTATATATTTCACCAATAAGTTTCAGGTCCATCTTGTCGCTAATGGCAAAATAGTATCCACCGTCACGCAGGTAGAAACCGCGCTCCGTCTCGTCTCCGTATGTAGGCATAATGAAACCGCTGCTATAGCTTTTGGAGAACGGGAAGAAACCATAGGGAACGGCAAGCGGTAAGGGAACGTCACATACCACGAGATAGGCAGGGCCGAACACAACGTCCCTTCCTGGCCTTACCTTTGCCCTAGACATAGCGATATAGAAATCAGGATGAGGCTCGCTACAGGTAGTGTAGCGTCCATGATGGAGGAACAGGTCTCCATTACCGCTTCTCTTGGACAGTTCACTGGTCATATAGCCATCTTCCTGCTGAGTATAAACTTGAGTGATCAGTCCTTTCTTCGTTTTGAAGTTAAAGGCCATTGTATCGCTTTCATAGGTATCAGAGCCCATCGAAAAGACCGGAGTACCCGTCAGCTTACCTGTGGCAGAGTCACGAACGCCCGTAGCATGTACCAAGCTGCTGTCCAGGCACATGTCTATGTTCTCACTCTTCAGATCCATATTCTGATACTCCACGTGAGAATTACCATACAGATAGGCCTTTCCAATATCTGCAACATAGACCAGTGAGTCTGTGGCAGAATATTTCACCGGCGAATCGATGCCGTTCTTCTTCTTGCGGTTTATACTGTCACGTGCCAACGAGTCGTCGATAGCCTTATTATGTTTGTAGACCAGTAACTCAAGGGAGTCCATCAGTGTGGTGTCGCGTTTCGTCTTAATGGCTGCAGGCTCCACTATCTCATTGACAGGAGTAGCAATATCAGGGTTCACTACAGGTATTCTGTCCTCTGTTCCTTCTTTCCGGGAAGAGGATGCGCCGACACCGACTGCCATGCTATCTACCAAGCTGTCGGAATGAACAATGGGCATCTCCTCGTCTGCAAGAGGGGCTGTAATTACTGGCAAAGTATCTGGAGAGCTGGGGAAAACAAGAGAGTCGGCAGCAACATTCGATGTGTCGGCCAATTGGGTAAAGTCAGGCACCACACTGGGTTTCTGATTGTCAGTTGCGGCAATAGGCTTTTGGGGCATTGCCACACTCGTTACTGACCCTACAGGTTGCTTGGACCTATAGAGCGACGAGGGCGTGCATGCCACCATCAAAACGAAAGCAGAGACCAACGAGAGGACTGCCAACTTTCTTTGACCTTGGTCAAAGCGACCGCTCCTTTTCAAGTTCACGGGTGCAAAGGTAATAAAAAGTTGGGAGTTAGGAGTGAGAATTAAAAGATTTTACATTATTTTATACCGACAAGCCCAATAAATCCCATTTATTGGAACATTTTAGCCCATGAAAGGAACTTTTTAACGCCTTCTTCACCGAATTTTTCTAAACTCTGGGCTGCCTCAAGCACGGTCAGCACCCGTTCTGGACGCGATTTGCTGAAAAATTTGTCGGAATAACACACTAGTTGCTCCTCCAATGCCACAGGTTCGTAGCTTCGGTCCAAAGGCAAAGGAAGTTGCTGCCTGCATATTTGTTCTTTTGAGATGCCTGTACCTGTATGACGCTCACAGACCAAGGCATGACGCCCCCACCCTTCCTGTCTTAGCAGTTCAGCACCGATAAGCCCATGGCGAATATATGGTTCCTGCCCCTCACAGAAGATGCTGGGAGCATGGCACCAACGGATGCCAATATCATGGAGCATGGCAGCCTCTTTCAGGAACTCACGGTCAAAGTGTAATTCGGGGTGTCGGTCACAGATTTGGAGGCATCGGTCCGTTACCTGTCGGGAGTGCTTCATGAGTAACCTCCGAAGGTCATTATCCTCAGGATAGTACTTATCTATAATTGACTGATAATCCATCGCTTAACAATAAAACATTCTACTTTTTATTCCTCCTATAATAACCTTGTTCAAAACCACTGAAACGTAGACGCAAACTGTCGTTGCGAAGCAAGATGATTTCAGCAGTGTCATTACGGGATATTTGATGCTTTCCATTTGGGTCACGATGAGATTCACTCAGTATCAGACGGCCGTTGAAAATATGCCACTCCCGGTATCTCCGCGCTTCCGGATAGACCACTGGGCTTTGCTGCTCATTAGCCTTGGAACGGTTATTGCCGATAGACACTACGGCATTGTCACGCCGTATCTCAAACCCATACTCTCGCGGCTGGAGCCAACGGCGAAGCAGGGAGTCAGGTATTGAGGGCAAAGGCTGACTGACAGAGTCAACCACACGGCGACGGCGCAACCGAGGCATCACCTGATAACACCACGTCCCTTTGAGCCTTGACAGATTGATGACCAGTGAAGCTTGTGTATGGCGGACAGTATCGCGTATCACAACCATCTGGTCGCCAATTCTGGGACGCCCCATTACTTTTCGGTTGAGGAAGGCATCCAGAATGTCAAACGTATCTGGGTTATCGCCAGTATAGGGCAACAGGACGAGAATAGAATCCGTGCAACCTTCACAGGCAAGCCCGTAATAGGCTGAGTCACCTGGCATCACTGACTCTTCGTCTTGGATACTCTTATCGTCTGCCGACTGATTTACCTGACCACCGCAGGCGACGGTTAGCAAAGGAGCAAATAACAGTGGAAAAATGGTTCTTTTCATGTCGTATCTTGCTATTTGAGGGCAAAGATAGCCAAAATATCAAAAAAAATCGGCAGAAAATGAATATTTTTGAAATATTTTATCTATTTTTGCGCTTTGTATGAAAGTGCCACTAACTTAAACATCAAATAAACAATCTAAATCAACATGAAGAAGAGAATCCAATTCAGTCTCGTCTACCGCGACATGTGGCAGTCTTCAGGCAAGTTCCAGCCCCGCAAGGATCAGTTGGAGCGCATTGCCCCCGTAATTATCGACATGGGCTGTTTCAGCCGAGTGGAAACCAATGGCGGTGCCTTCGAACAGGTGAACCTCATGGCTGGTGAGAATCCCAACGCCGCCGTACGAGCTTTCTGTAAACCGTTCAACGAAGTAGGCATCAAGACCCACATGCTCGACCGTGGTCTGAACGCACTGCGTATGTATCCAGTGCCCGACGACGTTCGCGCTCTGATGTACAAGGTGAAGCACGCCCAAGGTGTGGACATTCCGCGTATCTTCTGTGGACTGAACGACACTCGCAACATCATTCCCTCCATCAAGTGGGCCAAGGAAGCAGGTATGACGCCTCAGGCCACGCTCTGTATCACTACATCACCAGTCCACACCGTGGAATACTACAGTGCCATTGCCGACGAGGTGATTGCAGCCGGTGCAGAGGAAATCTGTCTGAAGGATATGGCTGGTATCGGACAGCCCGCCATGCTTGGTGCGCTGACCAAGAGTATCAAGACCAAGCACCCCGACATCATCATCCAGTACCACGGCCATTCCGGTCCCGGTCTCTCCATGGCCAGCATCTTAGAGGTTTGCAACAACGGTGCAGACATCATCGACACAGCCATCGAACCGCTCAGTTGGGGTAAGGTACACCCGGATATTATCTCCGTGCAGTCGATGCTGAAGAACGAGGGCTTCGAGGTGGCAGACCTGAATATGAACGCCTATATGCAGGCGCGCACCCTGACGCAGGAGTTCATTGACGACTGGCTCGGCTGTTTCATCAATCCTGCCAACAAGCACATGTCTAGCCTGCTTTTGGGCAGCGGTCTGCCTGGCGGCATGATGGGTTCGATGATGGCCGACCTGGGTCCCATCCAGAAGATGATTAACAAGCTGCGCTCAGCCAAGGGCGAGTCAGAGCTGACAATGGACGACATGCTCGTGAAGCTCTTCAACGAAGTAGAATATGTATGGCCGAAGGTAGGTTATCCCCCACTCGTCACCCCGTTCTCGCAGTACACGAAGAACATTGCCCTCATGAATCTCCTCACAATGGAGCAGGGCAAGGGCCGCTACGTAATGATGGACGACGCTATCTGGGGCATGATTCTTGGCAAGAGCGGCAAGGTGCCTGGCGAGATTGCGCCTGAGCTTATCGAGCTGGCTAAGCAGCAGAACCGCGAGTTCACTGATGCCGACCCGCACACCCTAATCCCCAATGCCCTAGACGGCTTCCGCAAAGAGATGGACGAGAACGGCTGGGATTATGGACAGGACGACGAGGAGCTCTTCGAGCTGGCCATGCACCCCGAGCAGTACCGTCCCTTCAAGAGCGGACAGGCCAAGAAGCAGCTGCTGGCCGATATTCAGAAGGCAAAGGATGCCAAGCTGGGCGGTGGCAAGAAGATTTCCCAGGAGGAGATCGACGCGCTGAAGCACGCCAAGGCCGACGCTGTGAAGGTGTCTTTGGCCGGACAGCTGTTCTGGAGCTTCGGCGGCGAGGGTGTGATGGCTCCTTGCATCGAGCCGTTCATCGGACAGAAGTACAAGGAAGGCGACACCTTCTGCTACCTGCAAACGAAGTGGGGCGAAATCGTGGAGATTCCCGCAGCCCTGGGCGGCAAGCTGGTAGACATCAGTGTGAAGCCCGGCCAGAACGTCCGTCAGGGCGACACCATTGCCTGGATAGAACGCGAGAAGGAATAAACATTTTTTACCATCACTTACTTTGAAATAGCGGCATCCCTTCGCGCGCGTATATATAGCTAATCCAAAAACATCCCACCCATCCCACCCATCCTACACCTAAGCGGGTGTAAGAAGTGTAGGATGGGTGGGATATTTTCACGTTTACCTCGTATTATGCGCGCGTACGCGCGAGAGAAACGGACAAATTGTTGTATCGTAATCCAGCATTCAGACACTGATTGGGCAAAGGAGGCTTATTCTCACAGATTCTGCCGACTGTCGGCCGGCTGCTGCGCCGGAAAGCATCGCCTTGGAAATGCGAAGATCAGTGATAATCAATCAGATCTGCACAATCCATGCCTCAATACAGGAAGTCCGTTACGGGAACAACACTTTAGGTTTGTTCAACGAACCGAAACAATTGTAGACCAGTGGTTTAGCAGTGTTAATCGGTGGTTTAGCGTCGTAAACCAGTGGTTTAGCAGCGTAAATCGGTGGTTTAGAATCGTAAACCAGTGGTTTAGCGGCGTAAATCGGTGGTTTAGAAAAGAGAAAAACTGCACGGTTTGGAAACGCTCGGCTTTCAGACTTTGCGCTGCCCTCCCCTCACTTGCAAGGGAGAGGAGGGGCAGCGCATAGGAACGTTCAGATGACAGTATGCTCCATGAGGCGGCGCTCAGCCAGCTCAGCGTACTTCGTGCCGGGCTGTCCGTAGTTGGCATAGGGATAGATACTGATGCCACCGCGCGGTGTGAATAGCCCAATGACCTCGATGTACTTAGGCTGCATGAGCCGTACCAGGTCCTTCATGATGGTGTTCACACAGTCCTCATGGAAATCGCCGTGATTGCGGAAGGAAAAGAGGTAGAGCTTCAGGCTCTTCGATTCAACCATGCGCTTAGCGGGAATATACATGATTTTGATCTCTGCAAAGTCGGGCTGCCCGGTAATGGGGCAAAGCGACGTGAACTCTGGGCAGTTGAACTGCACCCAATAGTCATTGTCAGGATGACGATTCTCGAAAGTCTCCAACACATCGGGGGCATAGTCCATCTTGTATTCAGTCTTGCGGCCCAAAGCCTGCAACTGATCGTTCTCTCTTGTCATATTCTTTTGATTTTAAAGATGTTATAGGTAATATCACGGTCGAACACGTCTTCATGGTCGTGGGCCTTGGTATACTTCACTACACGGATAGTGACGGGCAGCACCAAGATTTCATAGAGTGTCTTCAGCGTAACCTGGGTAATGACGAGTGAAGGCATCTCCTCCCAAGGTATGACTCCGCCCAAAGCTAAGGGAAAGAAGATAATAGAGTCCGTCAGTTCACCGAAGATGGTACTGAGCACAGCACGGGCAGAGAAGTTCCTGCCACCCGAGGAGAGTTTCATACGACTCATGACGTATGCATTGACAAAGGAGCCTGCAAGGAAGGCAATGAACGATGCTGCAGCAATGCGGGGCGCCAGGCCGAAAATCTGGTGAAAGCCCTCGTCGCCGTCCCAGTAAGGTGCTCCAGGAATCCAGTCGGCTATGGCACCGAAGATGACGAAGAAGAAGTTCATGGCAAAACCGAGCCAGATAAGCAGGCGTGTACGACCGTAGCCCCACACTTCGCAGACGACGTCGTTGATGATGTAACTAACGGGAAACACAATGAGACCAGCGGTCATGTTCATCGGCCCGAAGGATATCTGCTTTGTCTCCAATACGTTTGCCGTTATCAGGCAGACGCAGAACAGTGTGCCGAAAAGCATAAAGAGCACACTGATCTTCTGATCAGATTTTTCTTTCATGTCCTTGTTTTGTTAAAGGGGGTTACCAAGCACCCCTGTAAATAATCCTATCTCTTAGCTCTTAGAGCGTATACATTAGCCAGGCCATGTAGACCAGGAATCCGAAGATAAGTACAAAGCCCTCGCGTCGCGACACCCTGTACTTCGTATAGGCAAACATCCACACCAACCCGATGCTGACAAGCATAGCGGTCAGATCTATGATGGTGATGCCCACGATGTGCATAGGATGGATGGCAGCAGTTAAGCCTATGATAAGCAGGATGTTGAACACGTTGGAGCCAAGTGCATTGCCAATGGCCAATGACGACTGCCCCTTGCGGGCTGCCACGATACTGGTAGCCAGCTCAGGCAGTGACGTTCCTCCTGCCACGATAGTCAGGCCTATAACGCTCTGCTTCACGCCAAAGCGCGTGGCAATATTGGCGGCTGCATCAACGAACAGGTCACTGCCAAAGATCAGGCATCCCAAACCCACGAGTATCCACGCCACATTGGGCCAGAACCGAGGAAGGAGCACCTCTTCACCAGAGTTCTCCTGTTCTATCCGCTCTGCCTCATACTCTGCCGACGACTTCAGCTGGCCGCTCTTACGAGCCTCGTAGAAAGTGTAGACCATGAAGGCAACAAAGCCTGCCAGCAATATCAGTCCGTCAATACGACTAATCTCATTGCCCCAGAGGTGAGGCGAGTCCATGCCGTCAAGACAGGCCAGATAGAGTAGTACAGAAGCTCCGACGGCAAAGGGAATGTCCTTTCTGACCGTCGAGGGCGATATGACCATTGGTGCCACCGCAGCCGAACAGCCTACGATGAGCATGGAATTGAAAATGTTGGAACCGACCACGTTACCTACGGCCAGATCGGCCGTTCCCTTCAGAGCAGACATCAGGCTGACGAACAGCTCCGGTGCCGACGTGCCTGCTGCGACAATGGTCAGGCCGATGATAATCTCAGGTATCCGCATACGACGGGCCAGGTTGCTGGCTGCATCGGTCAGGCGGTCGGCACCCCAAAGCACCAGCGCCACACCGATGATAATATACAAAGCATTCATCCACATAGCAGAAAGCAGTCTCTTTTTAGTCTTTAGTAATTATTCTTCATCTTCTTCGTCCCAGTCGTCAAAAAAACTGTCACCCCCAAACTCTAAGGATGGTCCCACGAAGGCATCCATCTGGCGGCGGTCTTTCTTGGTGGGACGGCCAGTACCACGTTGACGATTAACAAAACCACTGATACGGGTCATCTCCAGCAGTTCATACTGGTCAGGAGTGGTAACATTCTCATAAATCTCGGGCAGTAGCTTGGCCCCTACGCGTTGCTCAATAGTCTTCAGGATGCGGAAGGAGTAGGTCACGGGGGGCTTACGTACAGCCACCACGTCGCCCACCTTTACCATGCGCGACGGCTTCACATTCACGCCATTCACGGCGATGCGCCCGTTCTTGCAGGCGTCGGCGGCGATGGTTCTGGTCTTAAAGATACGTGCTGACCACAGCCATTTGTCTATCCTTGCCTCCTCAGTCATTCTGTTGGCTATTTTCCTTATTCGGCGTCTCTTCCACGCCCTTCTTCCCCAGCTTGTTGTACTGGTTCATCGTGATGTCTATACCTGCCAGCACAAAGCTCTTGACGATGTCCACAGCCAAGTCTATTCGAGGCTGAAGTGCCGACAGCTCCTCGTCACTGAAACGCCCAAGCACCCAGTCTATCTGCATCCCACGGGGAAAGTCGGATCCGATGCCCATGCGCAGCCGGGCATAGTCCTGGCCGATAAGCTGCTGGATATGTCCCAGCCCGTTATGGCCGCCGTTGCTTCCTCCTGCCTTCAGTCGGAAGGCACCCAAGGGCAGGGCCACGTCGTCACTGATGACAAGCAGCCGTTGCTGGTCTATATTCTCCTTGTTGAGCCAGTAGCGAACGGCATTGCCGCTGAGATTCATGAACGTAGAAGGCTTCAGCAACAGCACTTTACGCCCCTTTATCGAAGTCTCGGCCACAAAGCCGTAGCGTCTGTCACTGAAAATAGCGTTGGATGCCTTCGCAAAAGCATCCAACACCATGAATCCTGTATTGTGGCGGGTCTGTTCGTAGTCAGGACCTACGTTGCCCAAGCCTACAATCAAATATTTGTCCATTCTCTATTATGCCTCCTCAGCGGCAGCAGCGGCAGCAGAACGAGAGGCGCGCGTAGCCTTCACGGAGCAGACAATCACCTGAGAAGGAGTAGCAATCTCCAGGCCCTCGAAGTTCAGGTCACCCACCTTGATGGCCTTGCCTAACTGCAGATTGGTGACGTCAATGTTCAGCACCTCAGGAATACTCTTGTAAGGTGCCGTCACATCAATCTTGCGGATAGAGAGGTTCAGCTTACCACCATCGCGCACGCCCTGAGCCAGACCGTTGAGCTTCACGGGGATACCCACGGTGATGGGCTTAGACTCTGTCACCTCAAAAAAGTCGGCATGGAGCAGTGCATCCGTTGTGGGATGGAACTGGAGTTCCTTGATAATTGACTTGTGCTCCTGACCGTCAATGTTCAAGTTCACAACATATACGTCAGGTGTATAAATTGCCTTGCGGAAATCGCTGAAGGACACGGAGAAAGCCGTTGCCTCGGGCAGACCGTTCTCACCTTTCTTCTCACCATACAGATTACAGGGTACCAGACCCTCCTTGCGCATCAGCTTGGATGCTTTCTTGCCAGTAGTCTCACGCTTCTGGCCTTTCACGTTGATTTCTTTCATTGTGTTACTCTAAATTAAAAATAATTGAATCATTAATTCACCATCACACGGTGTACTTTTTTGAAAAGCGGGTGCAAAGTTACTTCTTTTTTGCCATCCTGCCAAACATTTATGATAAAAAAACTCAATATTTCTGCTTTTTTCTTGCGCAATAGAGGATTTTTCACTAAATTTGCAACCAATTAATTCGAGGATAGAATAAAATATAGTCAACAATAGACAAAAGATGATTAACCGGGAAATAATCAGAATCAAGATGGTTCAGTTAACCTATGCCTACTATCAAAACGGTAACAAGAACATCGACACGGCGGAAAAAGAACTCTTCTTCAGCCTTTCTAAGGCATACGATTTGTATAACTATCTGCTGGCGCTAATGGTAGCCGTTGCCAAGGAAGCAAGGCGCAGGTTAGAGGTTGAGCAGAACAGGGCTACAAGAGAGGGAAAACCGGCTCCGTCAAGCAAATTTGCGTACAACCGCTTCACCCTGCAGTTGGAAGAGAATCACCAGCTGAACGAATTTATGGAAACGCAGAAGAAATCGTGGGACGACGAACCAGAATTCGTTGCCCGGCTGTTCGAGCAGATTGAAGGTAGTCAAATATATAAGGACTATATGGACAACCCGGCCGACGACTATGATACCGACAGGGAACTGTGGCGCAAGCTCTACCGTACACTGATACAGGACAACGAGAATCTGGACGCCCTACTCGAGCAGCAGAGCCTCTATTGGAACGATGACAAGGAAGTGGTGGATACCTTTGTGCTTAAGACTATCAAGCGCTTTGAAGAGAAAAACCAGGCCAAGCAGGAACTATTGCCGGAATACGACAGTGAGGAAGAAAAGGACTTCGCCCGCAAGCTCTTCCGTGCCACCATCCTCAACGCCAATGAGTATCAGCGCTACATGAGCGAGGCTTCACGTAACTGGGACTTTTCACGCTTGGCCTATATGGATGTAGTCATCATGCAGATTGCCATCGCTGAGATGCTTACCTTCCCCAGCATTCCCGTCAGTGTTACTATTAATGAATATGTAGAAATAGCCAAGTTATATTCCACATACAAGAGCGGCGGCTATATCAACGGAATGCTCGATGCCATTGCACGACACCTTATCAGGACGGGACGGATGGCGAAGTTTATGGATGCCCCTAAAGACAGAAACCAAAAACAAGAATAAAAAGAAATGACAAACATTGTTTTAGCTGCACAGTCAGCACAGGGAAGCAGCATGAGCATGCTGCTGATGATGGTGGCCATTTTTGCCATCATGTATTTCTTCATGATTCGTCCGCAACAGAAGCGCCAAAAAGAAGTACAGTCCTTCCAAAACTCTCTGAGCGAAGGGGCTGAGATTGTTACTGGCGGCGGGCTTCACGGAACAGTAAAGCGCATTGACCTTGCTACAGGCATCATAGACGTGGAGATTTCCAAAGGCGTAGTGGTCAAAGTCGACAAGAACTATATCTTTAGGGATTCCGCCAGCCAGATGAGCGTTCAAAAGCGATAAACCACACTAGAGTAACGGATGCAGGACTCGGAACAGACAGGTTTTTTCCGCATAGTCAGGAATTTCCTCTTTAGCAAAACTAACAAGGAATTCCTGATTTTCTTGTTCTTTCTCATGCTTTCAGGCACCTTCTGGATGATGATGACCTTGAATGAGAACTATGAGAAGGAATTGCGGATACCTGTAAGTATCACCCATGTTCCCAAAGAAGTAATGCTCCTCTCAAACGAAACGGATTCCATACATGTGACCGTACGTGACAGGGGAATAGACATCTTCAGTTACCTGTATGGCGACTCGAGGAAGAAGCTGTCAGTCAACTTCAAAAACTATGACAAAGGGAACGGTAAGGGCAGTATTAATAGTGCCGAACTGCAACAACTGCTAACCGACCTGTTCCATAGCTCTACGAAGATTACAGGTATAAGCCCAAGCAAGTACGAGTTTTTCTATAATACGGGAGCCCACAAGAAGGTGCCGGTCAAATGGAGCGGGAGAGTCATTCCCGAACAGCTCTATTTCCTCAGCAACACCACCTACTCTCCTGACAGCGTCACTGTCTATGCCTCTGAGGAGAAGCTCGACAGCATCAGGGTCATCTACACAGAGCCCCTGCAATGCGTGGGATTCCGCGACACCCTGTCCATTGACTGCCAGCTGCGGAAAACTGACGGGGTGAAGGTTATGCCTGACCACATACACATTACTTTCTATACAGACGTACTGACGGAAGAAAGCATGGACGGCATTCCCGTACAGGGTATCAACATGCCCGCCGGCAAGGTGCTACGAACGTTCCCTGCCAAAGTCCGTGTCAACTTCGTAACAGGCGTTAGTGTATTCAGAAGGCTGAAACCTTCCGACTTCGTGGTAATTGCTGACTACAATGAGCTAAAAAACCATCCATCGGAGAAGTGTAACATATACCTTCGTCAGGTGCCTAACGATATATCCCGTGCCGTCCTTACCACCAACCAGGTTGACTACTTGATAGAGGAGGAAAACGAATGAAGATAGGAATAACAGGCGGAATAGGCAGCGGGAAAAGCTATGTCTGCCGCGAACTGAACCGACGTGGCATAGAGGTCTACGACTGTGACCGTGCTGCCAAGCGGCTCATGCAGACATCAGAGGAAATACGACGAAAACTGACCGAACTGATTGGTCCTGACACGTACCAAAAGGTTGACGTCACAGAAACAGCTGGCGTTATCCCCTCCCCTGCTTTCCGACTCAACAAAGCTTCTGTAGCCAGTTTCCTGCTGGCCAGCGAGGAAAACGCCCATGCTGTGGACGACATTGTCCATCCCGCCGTATTCCAGGATTTCGAAGAGAGTGGAATGGAGTGGATGGAGAGTGCAATCATCTACGAGTCAGGCATCTATCGCCTTGTTGACCGCGTCATAGTAGTCACTGCTCCCCTTGAGGTCAGGCTGCAGCGTATCATGGAACGTGACGGCATCACACGGGAGAAGGCACTGGAATGGGTGAACAAACAGTGGCCGCAGGACGAAGTGTGCAGTAGGGCTGACTATGAGATCATCAACGATGGCCTTACGCCCATTGCTCCTCAGCTGGACAGGCTGCTTCCCCTCCTTACAGATTTAGAATCAAATAAAACCCATAAAAATAAGAAAAAAAAATGCAACAGACAATCTTAGCAATTTCCGGCAAGCCCGGTCTTTACAAACTTGTTTCCAGAGCAAAGAACAGCCTGATCGTTGAAGCCCTTGACGGCACACACCGCCGTCAGCCGGCTTTTGCCACCGACCGTATCACCTCGTTGGCCGACATCGCCATGTTCACCGAAACCGATGATGTACCCCTGATGAAAGTACTTGAGAGCATGAAGTCCTTGGAAGAAGGGAAGAAGGCCAGTATTGACCCCAAGAAGGCTTCTAACGACGACCTGCGCGAATACTTTGCCAAGGTACTGCCGGAGTTTGACCGTGAACGCGTCCACAATTCTGACATCAAAAAATTAATCCAGTGGTATAACATCCTGGTTGAGGCAGGCATCACCGACTTCGAGGAGGAGATGAGTCCTACCGAAGGCGACAACATTGATGACCGCAAGGAAAAGGAATAGAATAATAATACAATCCAATAACTTAATCAAAGATGATATGAAGAACATCAGTCTTGACATCAAGAAAGCAGCGTGCTTCCTCAGCGAAGGCGCTGTAGCAGCATTCGAGCCCAAAGTGAAGGCCGCTCAGCAGGCTCTGGAGGACGGTACATCTCCTGGTAATGAATTCCTTGGCTGGCTTCACCTGCCCTCAAGTATCTCACCCTCATTCCTTGACGAGTTACAGGCTTGTGCGAATGTACTGAGAGAGAACTGCGAGGTGGTGGTCGTGGCAGGTATCGGCGGCTCGTATCTGGGCGCCCGCGCCGTTATTGAGGCTCTCAGCAACTCGTTCGCATGGCTTGTACAGGACAAGCGGAACCCCACTATTATGTTTGCCGGCAACAACATCGGCGAGGATTACCTTGCCGAACTGACTGACTACCTGAAGGACAAGAAGTTCGGCGTCATCAACATTTCCAAGTCGGGTACCACTACTGAGACCGCCCTGACGTTCCGTCTTCTGAAGAAGCAGTGCGAGGCACAGCGTGGCAAGGAAGAGGCAAAGAAGGTCATTGTGGCTATTACCGATGCCAAGCGTGGAGCTGCCCGCACCTGTGCTGATAAGGAAGGCTATACCTCATTTATTATCCCAGACAACGTAGGAGGCCGTTTCTCTGTGCTCACACCCGTGGGTCTGCTGCCCATCGCCTGTGCAGGCTTTGATATCCGAGAACTTGTGGCTGGTGCACAGGACATGGAGAAAGCCTGTGGACCGGAAGTTCCTTTTGCAGACAATATTGCAGCCCAGTATGCTGCCGTCCGTAACGGGCTCTACCAAAGCGGCAAGAAGATTGAAATTATGGTGAACTTCCAACCAAAGCTCCACTTCATGAGCGAGTGGTGGAAGCAACTCTACGGAGAGTCTGAAGGTAAGGACAAGAAAGGCATCTTCCCCGCCAGCGTGGACTTTACCACCGACCTCCACTCAATGGGTCAGTGGATTCAGGACGGCGAACGCACCATCTTTGAAACCGTCATCAGTGTTGAAGAGCCTGAAAAGAAGCTGCTCTTCCCTGAGGATGAGGAGAACCTGGACGGTCTGAACTTCCTTGCCGGCAAGCGAGTAGACGAGGTGAACAAGATGGCAGAACTGGGAACTCGTCTCGCTCATGTGGACGGTGGCGTTCCCAACATCCGCATCACGATGCCACGCCTGAACGAGCGTTACCTGGGCCAGCTCATCTATTTCTTTGAGATTGCATGTGGCATCAGCGGTAATGTGCTTGGCGTGAATCCGTTCAATCAGCCCGGTGTAGAAGCCTATAAGAAGAACATGTTTGCTCTGCTCGAGAAGCCTGGTTACGAAGCTGACTCAAAAGCCATTAAGGAACGTCTGGCAAACGAAGCTTAAGCAAAACAGAAAATGACCAAAGCTGAACAAGCAAGATGCTATTTGGAGAGAAACAGTTTCAGGGCAATCAGCCCTGAAGCTGTACTCTTTGATATGGATGGTGTCCTATACGACTCTATGCCAAACCACGTGATAGCATGGCACGATTCAATGGCTCAGTTTGGGATTAACATGACTGAATACGACGCTTACGCCACCGAGGGTGCACGAGGTATCGACACTATCAGGGACATGGTGAAAGCCCAGCAGAATCGTGACATCACACAAAAAGAGGCACAAGAGATGTACGACGTCAAGTCACGCTTGTTCCACGAAATGCCTGAGCCCCCCATCATGCCTGGCATTCCAGAACTGATGGAGAAAATTCACAGAAGTGGCCTTAGTATCAACGTGGTAACAGGTAGCGGACAACGACCGCTCATCCAACGACTCCTGCGTGACTTCGGCAACTACTTGGACGAGAGCCATATAACTACAGCTTATGATGTCAGGCGAGGAAAGCCCCATGCTGACCCATACCTTATGGGACTTCAGAAAGCAGGTGGACTGAATCCCTGGCAAGCTATTGTCGTCGAGAACGCGCCCTTAGGCGTGCAGGCAGGTGCCGCCGCCAGAATTTTTACTATTGGCGTCAAGACAGGCCCTCTCAGTCTTAGGACTTTGACTGAGGCCGGGGCTGACACCACTTTCAAAAACATGCTTAGTCTGAGCAAGAACTGGTATTTGTTCCTCCGGCAGATTACCTCCTGAACTATCTGAAAGAGACTTGTCAACAAATACTGTTTCTAAGAGATTACCTACACGGACTGAAATGGAAAGAGTGAAGAAATGAACTTTTTTCACTCTTATTGCACAAATTTCTCCCATACAGTAGAAAAAATATACGTTTTCTGCTCTTGCTTCATTGATTTTTTTGTATCTTTGCACGCGATTTAAATAAATAAGGTATAAAAGATGAAACCAACAGAGTCGGAAGTGAAGGGAGGAAAACAGACGGCAATACTGCTGTTGCACTGCCCCGACCAGCAGGGCATCATATCGGAGGTGACGAAGTTCATTACCGACAACAAGGGGAACATTGTTTACTTGGACCAGTACGTGGACAAGCAGGACGGCATGTTCTTCATGCGTATAGAATGGGAGTTGGAAGGTTTCCTCATTCCGCGCAACAAAATCTACGATTATATCACTACGCTATACGCACAGCGATACAAAATGAAGTTCTCGCTTTACTATTCTGACAAGCGCCCACGCATGGCCATCTTTGTCTCGAAGATGAGCCACTGTCTGTACGATCTTTTGGCACGTTGGAAGGCTGGTGAGTTCGCCTGCGAGATTCCCTGCATTGTGTCGAATCATGAGGACCTTCGCTATGTAGCTGAGCAGTTTAACATTCCCTACTATGTGTGGAGCATCAAGAAGGACCACTCTAACAAGGTAGAAGTGGAGCAGGAGGAGTTGAAGTTGCTTAAGGAGCTGGACATCTCGTTCATCGTGCTGGCTCGCTATATGCAAATCATCTCAGACGACATGATTGCTGCCTATCCGCACCACATCATCAATATCCACCACTCGTTCCTGCCTGCCTTTGTTGGCGCTAAGCCCTACCACCAGGCTTGGGAGCGCGGTGTAAAAATCATCGGTGCCACAAGCCACTATGTGACGGCAGAGTTAGACGCAGGCCCCATCATTGAACAGGACGTCACGCGCATTACCCACAAGGACACGCCTGAGAGTCTTGTACTGAAAGGAAAGGATTTGGAGAAGATCGTGTTGAGTCACGCTGTGCAAAAGCATATCGAGCGCAAGATACTGACGTATAAGAACAAGACGATTATCTTCAGTTAAGGAGCGAATCAGTTATGAACGTAGCTATCGTAAAATATAATGCAGGCAATATCTACTCGGTGGTAAACGCACTGAGGCGAATGGGCATTGAGCCGCTGCTGACGGACAACGCCGAGGAGCTCCGCAAGGCCGACCGCGTGCTGTTTCCTGGACAGGGACATGCCGCCAAGGCAATGGACTACCTGAGGGCGCGCCGCTTGGACGAGGTCATTAGAGACCTGAAACAGCTCGTGCTGGGCATCTGCGTAGGCCAGCAGCTGCTCTGCAAGCACTCCGAGGAGGGCAACGTGGACTGCATTGGCGTCTTCAATGCCGACGTGAAGCGGTTCCAACCCACCAAGCATGAGGAAAAGGTGCCCTGCATGGGATGGAATCAACTGTACGATACGAAATCGCCACTATACAAAGGCCTTCATGATGGCAACTATGTGTACTTCGTTCATAGTTTCTATGTGCCAGTGTGCCAAGAGACTATCGCCACAGCTGATTACATCCTGCCCTACTCGGCCTCTATGCACAAGGACAATTTCTACACCTGCCAGTTTCACCCTGAAAAGAGCGGTAAGGTGGGCGAACAGATACTGAAGAACTTCCTTGAACTTTGAACTGTGAACTATGAACTCAATTGAACTGATACCCGCCATAGACATCATCGACGGCCAGTGCGTACGTCTGACCAAGGGTGACTACGACCAGAAGACCGTTTACAGGGACTCTCCCGCCGAGGTGGCCAAGGAGTTCGAGCTGCTGGGCTTTAAGAGGCTGCACGTGGTAGACCTTGACGGTGCGAAGTCGAAGCACATAGTGAACAGCCTTGTTCTCCGTCGTATAACGATGGAGACAAACCTAATTGTGGACTTTGGCGGTGGCATCAAGACTGACGAGGACATTGAGCAGGCATTCGAGGCAGGTGCCTCAATGGTGACAGTAGGATCAATAGCTGTCACCCAGCCTGACTTGTTCTTAGGCTGGCTCGACAAATACGGTGCCGACCGCATGATCCTCGGTGCCGACGTGCGTAATGGCAAAATCAGCATCAATGGCTGGAAGGAGGACTCGACGGAAGACCTGCTGCCGTTCCTCAAGAAATATGTGGACGCAGGAGTCAGGAACGTGCTTTGTACCGAAATCTCAAAAGACGGTACGCTCAGCGGCCCGGCTACCAGACTGTATATGGAGGTGATGGCGGCCTACCCCACTCTTCACCTCATAGCCAGCGGCGGTGTTTCCTCAAAGGAGGACATCGAGGCTCTCGATGCAGCCGGCATCCCTGCCGTCGTTTTCGGCAAAGCCATCTACGAAGGGAGGATTGACCTTCGTGAATTGATAATTGATAATGGATAATTCATGGGATTAGCAAAACGTATCATACCCTGCTTGGACGTGAAAGACGGTGAGACCGTCAAGGGCACGAACTTCGTAAACCTGCGCTCGGCAGGCGACCCGGTGGCACTGGGGAAAGCCTACAGTGAGCAAGGGGCCGACGAGTTGTGTTTTCTTGATATCACCGCGAGCTTCGAGGGTCGCAAGACGTTTACGGAAATGGTAACGCGCGTGGCCGCCGAGATTAACATCCCCTTCACTGTGGGTGGCGGTATCAACGAGTTGGCCGACGTAGAACGTCTGTTACACGCCGGTGCTGACAAGGTGAGCGTCAATAGCGCTGCCATCCGTCGGCCGGAACTTATTGACGAGATTACCAGCCGCTTCGGTTCGCAGGTCTGTGTCTGCGCCATTGACGCCCGTTTAGACGAGGATGGCTGGCACTGCTACCTGAAGGGAGGCCGTGAACGGACAGAAAGGGGACTCTTTGAGTGGGCACACGAGGCTCAGGAGCGTGGTGCTGGCGAAATCCTTTTTACCTCAATGAACCACGATGGTGTGAAGGAGGGCTATGCCAACGAGGCCCTGCGTAAGCTGGCCGACAACCTGTCGATACCCATTATTGCCAGTGGCGGCGCAGGCAAGCGCGAGCATTTCCGCGACACCTTCATCGAGGGCCACTCTGATGCCGCCCTTGCCGCCAGTGTCTTCCACTTCGGCGAGATACCCATCCCCGAGCTGAAGCAATACCTTCGCTCTGAGGGAATAAACGTAAGAATATAATGAAACGACAACTGAGACCGCGTTGTAGTTAAAGAATAAAGTTTTGAAGAGATGAAAATAGATTTTGAGAAGGGCGTCGGCCTTGTGCCCGCCATTATCCAGGATGCACGCACCAGACAGGTGCTGATGTTAGGATATATGAACCAGGAAGCGCTTGACAAGACGCTGACCACGAAGAAGGTTACCTTCTGGAGTCGTTCGCGTAACTGTTTGTGGACGAAGGGAGAGACCAGCGGAAACTTCCTGCACCTGGTCGATGTGAAGGTGGACTGTGACAACGACACGCTGCTCGTCCGCGCCATACCCAACGGGCCAACTTGTCACACGGGCACTGACACCTGCTGGGGCGAGGATAACACCGCACAACCTGATGCTGCACAACAAGGTTCCCCCTTGCCGAATGACAACCCGCTGCTGTTCCTCTCCGAGCTCCAAGACTTCATTAACCGCCGACACGAAGAGATGCCGGAGGGCAGCTACACCACCTCGCTCTTTAAAGATGGTGTGAACCGCATGGCTCAGAAGTTGGGTGAGGAAGCGCTGGAGGCTGTCATCGAGGCATGTAACGGCACAAAGGAAAAGCTGGTTTATGAAGCCAGTGACATGATCTATCATCTCATCGTACTGCTCACCAGCAAGGGGCTGCGCATAGAGGATATAGCCGCCGAATTGCGGAAGCGTCACGACCCCAACTGGGACAAGAAACGCCGCGAAGCCAAGGCAGCAGGTACAATGGAATAACCTATTGGCCTATCAAAAGAATTGTCAAATTGTCAATTATATAATAATAAATTACAATGATGCTGATAGACTATAAGAATGTAAACGTATACCATAGGGACGGCGAGACAGCCCTCTGTGGAGTCAACTTCCATGTTGAGGAAGGAGAGTTCGTCTATGTCATCGGACGTGTGGGTTCGGGCAAGAGCTCGCTGCTGAAGAGCATCTATTGTGAATTGGACGTTGACGAGGCTGACACGGCTATTGTGCTCGAACAGGACTTGCTGACACTCAAGCGCAAGCAAGTTCCTGAACTGCGTAAGCAAATGGGCATTATCTTCCAAGACTTCCAGTTACTTTCCGACCGCAGTGTGTACCAGAACCTACGTTTCGTTCTGAAAGCAACGGGATGGAAGGACAAAGACGATATCAACAAACGCATTGACGAGGTGCTGGAAGCAGTAGACATGGGCTCCAAGAAAGACCGAATGCCACACGAGCTGTCGGGCGGCGAGCAGCAGCGCATCGCTATCGCACGCGCCATCCTGAATAGTCCGAGAATCATTATTGCCGATGAGCCGACAGGCAATCTTGACCCAGAGACGGCCGACAGCATCATTCAGTTGTTGCGAGAAATCTCCCAGCAGGGGACAGCCGTTGTCATGTCTACTCACAACATTCCTCTGCTCGACCGTTACCCAGGCTCCGTCTACCGCTGCGAGGGTAGCGAGATAGAGGAGGTGACAGGCGACTTCAACAAGATAGAAGAAATTGGAAACTAAAAAAATACAAGCACTTATGAAAGTAATGAAATTCGGCGGCACCTCAGTAGGTACGCCCCAGAGAATGAAGGAAGTGACAACGCTCGTCACCAAGTCTGGCGAGCCTGTATTCGTAGTGCTCTCCGCCATGTCGGGCACCACCAACTTGTTAGTGGAAATCTCCGATTACCTATACAAGAAGAACCCTGACGGAGCCAACGAAGTCATCAACCGCTTAGAGGCCAAGTACATGAAGCACATTGAGGAGCTCTTTTCCACCGACGAGATGAAGGCTACCACGCGTGACTTCCTCAAGGATGAGTTCAACTACCTGCGCTCGTTCACCAAGGAAATCTTTACCTCGTTCGAGGAGAAGGCCATCGTGGCTCAGGGCGAGATGATGTCCACCAACATGGTGGCTAACTACATGAAGGAGCAAGGCATCAACGTAGCACTGCTCAATGCACTTGACTTCATGCGTACCGACAAGAACGCCGAACCCGACCCCGTCTACATCAAGGAGAAACTGACGGCCAAGATGGCCGAGAACGAGGGCCAGCAGGTTTACATCACCCAGGGTTTCATCTGCCGCAATGCCTACGGAGAGGTAGACAACCTGCAGCGAGGCGGCAGCGACTACACTGCTTCCCTCGTCGGCGCAGCCCTCGGTGCAGAGGAGATACAGATTTGGACAGACATCGACGGTATGCACAACAACGACCCGCGCATCGTTGACAAGACCCAGCCTGTCCACCAGCTGCATTTTGAGGAAGCTGCCGAGCTGGCCTACTTCGGTGCGAAGATCCTCCACCCCACTTGCGTACAGCCCGCCAAGTATGCCGGCATCCCCGTGCGACTGCTGAACACCATGGATCCTGACGCCGAAGGCACCACCATTTCCAATCAGACGGAATATGGCAAGATCAAGGCCGTCGCAGCCAAGGACAACATCATTGCCATCAAGATCAAGTCCAGCCGAATGTTGCTCGCCACGGGCTTCCTTCGCAAGGTGTTTGAGATTTTCGAGTCTTATCAGACGCCCATCGACATGGTCTGCACCTCTGAGGTAGGTGTCAGTATGTCCATCGACAATTCTGCCCACCTCGGCGAGATTGTGGACGAGCTGAAGAAATACGGTACTGTGACCGTCGACACGGGCATGTGCGTCATCTGTGTTGTCGGCGACCTCGACTGGTCTAACATCGGCTTTGAGACCCGTGTGCTTGATGCCATGAAGAACATTCCCGTGCGCATGATCTCATACGGTGGCTCCAACTACAACATCTCATTCCTCATTCGCGATGAGGACAAGAAACGCGCGCTCCAGAGCCTGAGCAGTCAGCTGTTCAATTAACTGACAAACACCAACACAGACATGAAAGGTATATTCCCCGTAGAGAAGCTGGAAAAGATTCAGACACCCTTCTACTACTACGACACTGAGCTGCTGCGCAAGACGCTGCAGACCATCAACGCCGAAGCAGGGCGCTACAACAACTTCGTCGTCCACTATGCTGTCAAGGCCAATGCCAACCCCAAGGTGCTGCGATATATCCGCGAGGCAGGCTTGGGAGCCGACTGCGTCAGCGGCGGCGAGATAGAGGCCAGTGTGCGGGCAGGCTTCCCCAGCTCGAAGATTGTCTACGCCGGCGTAGGCAAGAGCGACTGGGAAATCAACCTCGGCTTAGACCACAACATCTTCTGCTTCAACGTTGAGAGCATCCCTGAGCTGGAGGTCATCAATGAGCTGGCAGAAGCCAAGGGAAAGATAGCACGTGTAGCCTTCCGCCTGAACCCCAATGTAGGCGCCCACACCCATGCCAACATCACTACCGGCTTGGCCGAGAACAAGTTTGGCATTGCCATGAGCGACATGCTGACCGTCATTGAGAAAGCCGCCACGCTGAAGAACGTGAAGTTCGTTGGGCTCCACTTCCACATTGGCTCGCAGATACTCGACATGGGCGACTTCCAGGCACTCTGCAACCGCGTCAACGACTTGCAGGATGAGTTGGAGCGTCACCGCATTACCGTTGAGCATATCAACGTTGGCGGCGGACTTGGCGTTGACTACCAGCACCCCAACCGTGTTCCCCTACCCGACTTCAAAGCCTACTTCAGCACCTACGCCCGCCAGCTGCGCCTGCGCCCCGGCCAGACACTCCACTTCGAGCTCGGCCGTGCAGTTGTAGCCCAGTGTGGCAGCCTCATCACCCGTACATTATATATTAAGCAAGGCGCAGTGAAGAAGTTCGCCATCGTCGATGCCGGTTTCCCTGACCTCATCCGTCCCGCGCTCTATCAGGCATACCACAAGATAGAAAACCTGTCGAGCGACCTGCCTGCTGACACTTACGACGTGGTGGGGCCTATCTGCGAATCCACCGACGTTTTCGCCAAGCACATCGACCTGAACGCCACCCGCCGGGGAGACCTGCTCGCCATCCGCTCCGCAGGAGCTTACGGCGAGATCATGGCCTCGCAGTATAACTGCCGCCGCCTGCCGCAAGGCTATATGAGCGATGAGTGTTGAGTGATGACTGAAGAGAAAAATGATAAGTGATGAGTGACAAAATGCATCCACGATTCTCTGTGGTCATAACTGTCTTCGACAATGCCCACGAGTTGGAAGAGAACTTGCCCGCCTACCTGACTCAGGAATATGAACCAGGCTATGAAGTGATCATCGTGGACGAATCCTCAACAGATGAAACAGACGATGTGCTCACACGCTTCAAGGCTACTCACGCACATCTTTACACCACCTTCCTGCCACGACCCAACCGCCGCGTCAGCCGTTACAGGATGGCTTTGACGCTCGGCGTTAAAGCGGCTAAGAATGAATGGATTATATTTGCCGACATCCGGCACAGCCCTGCCAAGACATGGCTTAGTGAACTGGCGGAATATGCCACAAGCAGCCAAGCCATGATACTGGGCTACTATAAGAACAATGGCGACACGCGCCTGCAGCTTTTCGACGACATCGGACTTTCACGCGACATCGTCAGCAAGACCGAACGACGCAAGGCCAACGGACATCGGGGCAGCCTCTTGCGCTACCTGCGGGGGAAGTATGACTTTACAGTCGTCAGCGCCAACAGGGGGCATGACCTTCTCCGATTCTACGAACTTGACCTCCGAGGCGGCCGGCTGATGGCCTGTCGCCTGCGTACACTTCTCTACAATATGTTTCATTGACCATTGAGCATGATGAACGTAGTGCACCTATACGACAGACAGGATCGGCTCATTGCCCAGCACGTGGCAATGCTGGAGGCGCACGCTCTTGACTTGCCCGGCTCGGAGGAGCACTTAGCGGAGCAGGAACATTCAATCGTTCACGTTCACGGATGCTGGAACCGCAGCATCGTCCGTCAGGCCTTACGTCTGCGCCGTCAGGGCGCACGTATCGTCCTCTCGCCCCACGGTCACTTAGAGCCGTGGATCATCAGCCAGCAGCGGATGACGGAAAAGACAGCCAAGATCCTGCTCTGGCAGAAACGGCTCGTCGCTCAGGCCTATACCCTTATCGCCCATAGCAAGATGGAGGCAGAGGCGCTCCGACAGCTATCCTGGAACCCACGCATAGAGACCATCGGCAATGCGGTCATCACCAACACCTTCACCCCAGAGGCCATGACGCGTCAGACGGAAGCCGTCTATCAGAAAGTGATGGACTCCAACACAGTGGAGCACATGACCGACGACACCCTTCAGCTCATGGGGGTGCTCCTCAAGGCAGGGATTACCGGCGACCGGCGCTGGATGGAGCCCCTCGACTCCCCCTTGCCCAGCCTTTCACCTCTTGAGATGCGCCGCCTCTTGCTTTATGCCGACCACGAGAATATCCGTGAACACCTTGACCGGGGCATACGAGTGATGGGAATCCATCAGCCTAACCTTGACACCACGCAGATACCCGCCTATTTCCCAGAGGCCTACCGCCAGCCGTCGGTCAGTGCCACCGACGTCGTTGGAATAGCAGAGGAAGCTCACCGAGACCGGCTCACCATGCACCATGTCGTTGCCATGGCGCAGGCCCTTCGCCGCCCTGATGCTGACGACGAGCTCATCGAAGAAGCACTGGCCGACAAACACCTAACCCGCTACTTCCAGCGCCTGCTTCAGATCTTGCAGGAACAGCTGTTACAGGAAGAGGGCTTCCTACCCCTTCCCCCCATCGACGACCGACAGACGCAGCAACTGCGCAACCAGCTGTCCAGACACCTAAGAATCTAACATACTTTTTTATTTTACCTAAACTTTATCCTACAACAACTTATTATGAAAAAACTATTATTACCGCTCCTGCTCATGGTAGCAGTGTCTGCACAAGCTGCAGAGAACCCCGTATTAACTATCGAAGGTGGTCAGGTACAAGGAGTCTTGGCCGACGATCATCCTGATGTTTATGTATATCGCGGCATCCCCTATGCTGCACCTCCCATCCGTGAGAACCGCTGGAAGGCCCCTCAGCCCGTAGTGCCCTGGAAGGGAGTGAAAATCTGCGACACCTTCGGCCGTCCCAGCTATCAGGCCATCCAGTACACCGGTGGTTATTACACCGAGTGGGGCTATGGCAAGGAGGCAGCCTTCAGCGAGGACTGCCTGTATCTGAACGTATGGACGAAGGCACCAGGTCAGGTAGGCAAGAAGCTGCCAGTGGCCCTGTGGATCCACGGTGGCGGCTATCGCGAAGGCTTCGGCTCCGAACCTGAGTTCGACGGACAGGAATGGGGAGCCAAGGACGTGGTGCTCGTCTCCATCAACTACCGTCTTGGCATCTTCGGATTCCTCTGTCACCCCGCTTTGGCAGAGGAGAGCCCCAACAAGGTTTCCGGCAACTATGGCATCCTTGACCAGATTGAGGCCCTGAAGTGGATCAAGAAGAACATCTCTCAGTTTGGTGGCGACCCCAACAACGTGACGATCTTCGGACAGAGTGCTGGTGGCGGCAGCGTGCGCACCCTCTGCGAGTCACCTCTGGCTCGTGGCCTGTTCCACAAGGCTGTCATCATGAGTGCCCAGGGTCTCAGCATCCCCAATCCTAACGGAGGAGGTATGATGGGTGGCCGTTATAGCGGCGGTTCCATCGAGGATGCAGCCAACAATGCCAAGAAGATGTTCGACTGGGCAGGAATGACCGACCTGCAGAAGATGCGTCAGGCCAGCACAGAGACCGTCTTTGCATTGCCAACCATCTATCAGCAGGTGAACAACCCCGCTCCACAGGGTGGCGGCATGATGGGTATGATGCGTATGGGTATGGGCTTCATGCCGATGATCGACGGTTATGTCAGCGTCAAGAGCTTCGACGATGCAACCCGCGAGGGCACACTGGCCGACGTCCCCTATATGATTGGCTTCACCCTCAACGACATGGGCAACATGTCTCCCAACATTGCCGAGTTCTGTAAGGTTCGCGCTCAGAAGGGCGGCAAGGCCTGGGCATACGAGTTCGCCCGTCCGTTGCCCGACGATGGCAGCCATCCCGAGGTCACCCAGCGTCTGCGTGGTGCATTTCACTCCAGTGACCTCTGGTTTGTCTTCAAGTCCTTGAAGCACTGCTGGCGTCCTTGGACCAAGGGCGACTGGGACCTGAGCGAGAAGATGCTCACCGCATGGACCAACTTCGTCAAATATAGCGACCCCAACGGCCCGAAGGGCGGCGCTTGGGCTCCCTGCACGGAGAAGAACCCGAAGTTCATGGTGTTCAAGCTGAACGATAAGGATACTGAGGCATCCGTTTTCGGCGAGCCGGAGATAGCTCCTCAGCAGGGCTTCGGCGGCTTCCCCGGCGGCTACGGTGGCCCTGGTGGTGCTGGTGGTGCTGGCAGACCCGGTGCTCCCGCCAGAAGGTAACCCGTCAGTCCATCCTTTAATTTTACTCTAAGGCCTCCCACCTCTTGTACCATACAAGGCGTGGGAGGCCTCTTGCGACTGCCCTGTAAAGTTCTTTTCTTTACGCTATCTACAGAAGTATGGCGACCGCCCTGTTGTCCGGAGGATGACCCCTGGCCATGCTTTGCAACGGATATGCCAGGAATTGGTGAACGGGTTAGTCTGGAAAACGAAAAAGTTTCTTAAAAATAAGTTTTGAGAAACTTTTTTAATAATATTTAGGCGAATATGTGAGCGATTTGCAGTACCTTTGCGCCTAAAATGTAAAAAATAAACGAAAAAGACATTATGGCAGAATCAATTGACATCCGGGAGTTGAACATCCGGATAGAGCAACAAAGCGCATTCGTTACTAATCTGGTGACAGGCATGGACCGTGTCATCGTGGGACAAAAACACCTGGTAGACTCACTGCTCATCGGCTTGCTGAGCGACGGCAACATCCTGTTGGAGGGTGTTCCGGGACTGGCCAAGACGCTGGCCATCAAGACCCTGTCGCAGCTCATCGACGCCAAGTACAGCCGCATTCAGTTCACACCCGACCTGTTGCCGGCTGACGTGACGGGTACCATGATCTACTCACAGAAGGATGAGAAGTTCCAGGTGAAGAAAGGCCCGGTATTTGCCAATTTCGTGCTGGCCGACGAGATCAACCGCGCCCCCGCCAAGGTGCAGAGCGCCCTGTTGGAGGCTATGCAGGAGAAGCAGGTGACCATCGGCGCCGAGACGTTCGACCTGCCCAGCCCGTTCCTGGTGATGGCAACGCAGAACCCCATTGAGCAGGAGGGTACCTATCCCCTACCCGAGGCACAGATGGACCGTTTCATGTTGAAGGTGGTCATCGGCTACCCGTCGTTGGAGGAAGAAAAGCGCATCATCCGCGAAAACATCCAAGAGAGTCTGCCCGAGGTACGTCCCGTGACCACGTCGGAGGAGATATTGAAAGCCCGCTCGGTGGTTCGCGAGGTTTATATCGACGAGAAGATTGAGCAGTATATTGCCGACATTGTCTTTGCCACCCGTTATCCCGACCGCTACGGGCTGAAGGACATGAAGGACATGATACAGTTTGGCGGCTCACCGCGTGCCAGCATCAACCTGGCCAAGGCATCCCGTGCCTTTGCCTTCATCAAGCGTCGCGGCTACGTGGTGCCTGAGGATGTGCGCGCAGTGGCTCACGACGTGTTGCGCCACCGCATCGGTCTGACCTACGAGGCCGAGGCCAGTAACATCACAAGCGAGGAAATCGTATCGAAGATTATCAATAAGGTGGAAGTGCCCTGATAATTGATAATTGATAATGGATAAAGTTTGATGGAAACATCGGAGATTCTTAAGAAGGTACGCAAGATTGAGATCAAGACGCGCGGCTTGAGCTCGCAGGTCTTCGCCGGCCAGTACCATTCGGCCTTCAAGGGTCGTGGTATGGCGTTCAGCGAGGTGCGCGAGTACCAGTACGGTGACGATGTGCGCGACATAGACTGGAACGTGACGGCCCGCTTCCATCGGCCTTACGTGAAGGTGTTCGAGGAGGAGCGCGAGCTGACAGTGATGCTCCTCATCGACGTCAGCGGCTCGTTGGACTTCGGTACGCAGAAGCAGATGAAGCGCGACTTGGTGACGGAGATTGCCGCTACCATCGCTTTCTCGGCCATCCAGAACAACGACAAGATAGGCGTGGTGTTCTTCTCGGACAAGATAGAAAAATACATCCCGCCGAAGAAGGGCCGCAAGCACATCCTCTACATCATCCGCGAGATGCTGGACTTTCAGGCTGAGTCGCGTCGGACAGACGTCAGACAGGCCGTGGAGTTCCTGTCGAGCATACAGAAGCGCCGCACGACGGCCTTTGTGCTGAGTGACTTCTTCGTACGCAACGACTTCCTGCAGTCTCTCCAGATCTGCAACCGCAAGCACGACGTGGTGGCCATACAGGTGTACGACCAGCGAGCACGTGAGCTGCCGGACGTGGGACTGATGAAGGTGGTGGATGCCGAGACGGGCCACGAGCAGTATGTGGACACCAGCTCGAAGAAAGTGCGCCAGGCGTATAAGAAATACTGGTCGCAGCGTCAGGCCCAACTTCAGGACACTTTCACGCGCAGCAACGTGGACAGCGTGAGCATTGCCACCGACGAGGACTACGTGAAGTCGCTGATGGGGCTGTTCAAGCAGAGAAACGGATAAATGAGAGATTGAGACAATGAGAGATGAAATGATACAACACGGCGTAGAAAAAGAAGTGAGGACTTCGTGGAGAATGAGTGTGCTATTGGCATTCCTCATTTTCTCGTTTTCTCACGTTTTCATTTCCCAAGCTGTCGCCCAGACATCTGTGGAGGCCAGCATCGACTCTATAGAGATGTTTATCGGTGAGCAGGTACACGTCACCGTGAAGGCTACGATGAAGGAGAGCGCGAAATCGGAGTTCCCCGTGTTCAAGCCCATGCAGATGATCACTCCCGGCGTGGAGGTGCTCAGCAGCACGGAGGTGGGCACGAAGGATGCCAACGACGGTTTCGTGGAACGCTCGGTGGTCTATACGCTGACCTCGTTTGACGATACGCTCTACTACCTGCCGCCCTTCGTCGTGAAGATTGACGGCAAGGCCTACGAGAGCAAGAGCCTGGCACTGAAGGTGCTCAACATAGAGGTGGACACCACCCACGTGAACCAGTTCTTCGGCCCGAAGGACGTGCAGGACAACCCCTTCCAGTGGAGCGAGTGGAGCCTCCCGTTCTGGTTGAGCGTACTGATGCTTGTATTCTCTGTCATAGGCTATTACCTGTATCTGCGGATGCGCGACAACAAGCCCATCATCTCTACCATCCGCATCGTCAGGAAGCTGCTGCCTCACCAGAAGGCCATGAAGGAGATAGAGCAGATCAAGGCCGACAACATGGTGACCTCGGAGAACCAGAAGGAATACTACACGAAGCTGACTGACACCCTGCGCAAATATATAGAGGAACGCTACGGTTTCCGTGCCATGGAGATGACCAGCAGCGAGATCATAGAACGTCTGATGAGCACCGGCGACCAGCAGTCGCTTGACGAGCTGCGCCAGCTCTTCACCACGGCCGACCTCGTCAAGTTTGCCAAGTACTCCACGCTGATCAACGAGAATGATGCCAACTTAGTGAGTGCCATTGAGTTCATCAACCAGACGAAGATAGAGAACATGCCTACGGAGGAGGTGGTGAAGCCAGAGCTGACCGAGGAGCAAGTGCGCTCGAAGAAGATGCGTACGGCACTGAAGTGGACTATTGTGGGCATCACCGTGGTCTGCGTAGTGATTCTTGTCTATGTAGTGTGGCACGTGTGGCAGCTCATAGGCTGAGAAATGATAAACGAAAAATGAAAAATAATGGAATTTGCCAATAAAGAATATCTGTTTCTGCTCCTGCTGCTGATACCCTATCTGCTGTGGTATCTGATGTATAGGAAGAAGAGCGAACCGACCATCCGCATGAGCGACACCTACGCGTTCCGCTATGCACCGACCAGCTGGAAGGTGAGGCTGATGCCCCTCCAGCTGCTGCTGAGGATGCTGGCCTTCGTGATGATTGTGATCGTGCTGGCACGCCCGCAGACGCAGAACTCATGGAAACACCGCACCGTAGAGGGTATTGACATCATGCTGGCCATGGACGTCTCCACCTCCATGCTGGCGGAAGACCTGAAGCCCAACCGCCTGGATGCTGCCAAGCAAGTGGCGGCGGAGTTTATCTCAGGACGTCCTGACGACAATATTGGACTGACCATCTTTGCAGGCGAATCGTTCACCCAGTGCCCCATGACGATTGACCACTCGTCGCTGCTCAACCTGTTGCAGAACGTGCGGACGGACATCGCCCAGCGAGGACTGATAGAGGATGGTACGGCCATCGGTATGGGACTGGCCAATGCCGTGAGCCGCCTGAAGGACTCCAAGGCCAAGAGCAAGGTGGTCATCCTGCTGACCGACGGTTCCAACAACCGAGGCGACATCTCGCCGCTGACAGCCGCTGAGATAGCCAAGAGCTTAGGCATCCGCGTCTATACCATCGGCGTGGGCACCAACAAGGTGGCCCCCTATCCTATGGTGGTGGCAGGCGGCGTGCAGTATGTCAACATCCCCGTAGAGATAGACACAGAGACCCTGCGCGGCATTGCGCAAGCCACTGACGCAGACTTCTACCGTGCCACCAACAACCGTGAGCTGAAGAATATCTATAAGGAGATAGACCAGTTAGAGAAATCAAAACTCAGCGTGACGCAGTTCAGCAAGCGCTACGAGGCTTTCCAGCCGTTTGCCATTGTAGCCATCATTGCCCTGCTCTTGGAGATACTGCTGAGAATAACCATATTTAGGAGGATACCGTAATGTTCAGATTTGAAGATCCGATATACTTATACTTGTTGCTGTTGATACCCTTGCTGGTCGTCATCAGGTTCATTACCTATCGCAACCAGAAGAAGCGACTCCGCAAGTTCGGCGATCCCAAGCTTCTGAAGGGGCTCATGCCCGACGTGTCACGCTGGCGCCCAGGCATCAAGTTCTCACTGCTGATTGCTGCACTGGCCCTGCTCATCGTCATGCTGGCACGGCCGCAGATGGGTACGAAGATCAGTCAGGAGAAGCGCACTGGCATAGAGACCATCATAGCCGTAGACATCAGTAACTCCATGCGGGCTCAGGACGTGGAGCCGAGCCGCTTAGACCGTGCGAAGATGATGGTGGAAAATCTGGTTGACCACTTCACTGACGACAAGATTGGCCTGATAGTCTTTGCAGGCGACGCCTTTGTTCAGCTCCCCATCACCAGCGACTATGTGTCGGCCAAGATGTTCCTCAACAACATCGACCCCTCCATGATTCTGACACAAGGCACAGACATAGCCCGTGCCATTGAGATGGGCACACACAGTTTCACCCAGGACGAGGGTGTAGGCAAGGCCATCATCGTCATTACCGACGGTGAGGATCATGAGGGCGGAGCCTTAGAGGCAGCACAGGCTGCGAAGAAGGAAGGGATGCGTGTCTATGTGTTGGGCATCGGTTCAACGGGCGGTGCGCCCATCCCCGACCCTGAAACGGGCGACTACATGAAGGACAACGGCGGCAATACCGTCATGTCGGCTCTCAACGAGGACATGTGCCGGCAGGTGGCAGAGGCCGGCGGAGGTGCATACATCCACGTGAGCAACAACTCCAACGCCCAGCGTCAGTTAGATGCAGAGCTCGACAAACTGTCGAAGAAGGAGATTGCCACCACTATCTACAGCGACTTCGACGAGCAGTTCCAGGCTTGCGGTATACTGGCGCTGCTGCTGCTCATCATCGAGATCTGCCTCTTAGAGAGCAAGAACCCGATGCTGAAGAACATTTCCTTGTTCGGCAAGAAGAAAAAGCAAGTGGCAACCCTCTTGCTTCTGTTCATGGTGATGACTGCCGCCGCACAGACCGACCGCCAGTATATCCGTCAGGGTAATAAGCAGTTCCGGAAGGGTGACTTCGCCAACGCTGAAGTGAGCTACCGCAAGGCTTTGGAGAAGAACAAGCGTAACACGCAGGCCATGTATAACCTGGGCAATGCACTGATGGCACAGAACCAGGACTCGGCTGCCATCATGCAGTTCAACGATGCCGGCAAGGCCGAACAGAACACCCTGCGCAAGTCGAAGGCTTTCCATAACGTGGGGTTTATCTGCCAGCGTCACCAGATGTACGGCGAGGCTATAGAAGCCTACAAGCAGTCGCTCCGCCTGAACCCCAAGGACGACGAGACACGCTACAACCTGGCACTCTGCAAGCACCTGCTGAAGAACCAGCCTCCGCAGCAACAGCCTCAACAGAATAAGGATAACGAGGACAAGGACGGTAAGGACAAGAAAGACCAGCAGCAGCAACAGCAGCAGGAACAGCAGCAGAAGAAAGAGAAAGAGCAGCCCAAGATGAGCAAGGAGAATGCTGAGCAACTCCTGAATGCAGCCATGCAGAACGAGAAAGCTACTCAGGAACGCCTGAAGAAGAACATGCAGAAGCCCCAGCGCCGCACGTTGCAGAAGAACTGGTAGTTTTTGCGGGCTTCGCCCTGAAGAATATAGAACAATGAAAAGAGAATAAGAAAATGAAATACGTAAAATGGATGGCGGTAGCCTCCTTTATTGTTTTTTCTTTTTTATTGAGCCACGTCGTGGCGCAGGCGCAGACGCTGACGGCCAATGCCCCCAGCCATGTGGCTGTGGGTGAGCAATTCCGGCTCACCTATACCGTCAACACGCAGGATGCCAGCAATTTCCGCGCTGGCAGCATCCCCGATGCCATCGAGGTGCTGATGGGGCCAAGCACGTCCTCACAGTCCAGCTTCCAGATGGTGAACGGCCACACCAGCCAGTCGTCGTCAATCACCTTCACCTATATCTGCGTAGCCCTGAAGAACGGAACATTCACCATCCCCCCTGCCCACATCACGGCGAAAGGCAATACCATCACCTCCAGCCCGCTGAAGATTACCGTCAGCGGCCAGGCGCGCAGCCAACAGGGGGGCGGCAGCGGCAGCCAGCGCCAACGTGAGGAAGAGCCTGAGTTACGTGCGGCAGGCAGCAAGATTTCCGGCAGTGACCTATATATAAAGGTAAGCGCCAACAAGAAACGAGTACACGAGCAGGAGCCTATCCTGCTGACCTACAAGGTCTACACCTTGGTGGCTCTGACGCAGTTAGAGGGAAAGATGCCTGACCTGAACGGTTTCCATACCCAGGAAGTGCCGCTGCCACAGCAGAAGAGCTATAAGGTGGAGAACGTCAACGGCCGTCCCTACCAGACTGTCACATGGAGCCAGTATGTGATGTTTCCGCAGATTACCGGCAAGCTGAAGATTCCCAGTCTGACGTTCAACGGTATCGTGGTTCAGGAGAACCGTTCCGTAGACCCCTTCGAGGCTTTCTTCAACGGTGGCTCCGGCTATGTGGAAGTGAAGAAGCAGATTGTAGCACCTGGCATCGAGATCCAAGTAGACCCGCTGCCGGAACGCCCTGCCAACTTCTCCGGCGGTGTCGGCCGCTTTAACATCTCTGCCCAGCTGAACAAGACGGAGACCAAAGCCAACGACCCCGTTTCCCTTCGTATCATCGTGAGCGGCGTAGGCAACCTGAAACTGATCAAGGAGCCTTTGGTGAACCTGCCCAAGGACTTTGACAAGTATGACGCAAAACTGACAGACAAGACCAAGCTGACGGCACAGGGCGTGGAGGGTTCCATGATCTATGACTTCCTGATGGTTCCCCGTCATCAAGGGAAATACGAGATTCCCCCTGTGGAGTTCACCTACTACGACACAGAGGAAGATGCCTACAGGACAGTGAAGAGCCAGCCGTTTACACTTACCGTAGAGAAGGGCTCTGGCAGCTCAGGGGTCAGCGACTATACAGACCAGGAGAACGTGGAGCTGCTGAACAAGGACATCCGCTACATCAAGACAGGAAAGACAAGCCAGCACGGCATGAACGACTTCTTCTTCGGTAGCACCGGCTACTGGGTGGCACTGGCGCTGCTCCTGCTGGTGTTCATCTCGCTCTTCATCGTCTTCCGCCAGCGGGCTATTGAAAATGCCAACATTGCCGGCAAGCGCGCCAGCAAAGCCAACAAGGTGGCTACCAAGCGACTGCGCAAAGCCTCGCGGCTGATGCAGGAGAACAAGCCCGGTGAGTTCTACGACGAGGTACTGCGTGCCCTGTGGGGCTACGTAGGCGACAAGCTCAACATGCCTGTGGAGCAGCTGTCGCACGACAACATTGCCGACCGCCTGTCTGCCCGTGGCATCCACCAGTCGATTATTGACCAGTTCATCGGTGCCCTCGACGAATGTGAGTTCGAGCGATACGCCCCGGGCGATCCTAAGGGTAATATGCACAAAGTGTTCAACAAAGCCATGAATGCCATCGAACAAATCGAGAACGGAATGAAGAAGAACAAGCAAAGCAGTGCGAGCCGCCTTGTGTCTCTCGTACTCTTACTGCTCACCTCATGCCTCATGCCACTCTCTACCTATGCCGTCACCAAGGCCGACGCCGACAGTGCCTACGCCCGCGGACAGTACCAGCAGGCCATCAAGGACTACTCGGAACTCCTGAAGAAGGGCGTCAGCGCCGAGCTTTACTATAACTTAGGCAACGCCTATTACCGCACAGAGGATATCACGCACGCCGTGCTCAGCTACGAACGGGCGCTGCTGCTCTCGCCAGGTGACCGCGACATCCGCTTCAACCTCCAGATGGCGCGCTCGAAGACCATCGATAAGATTACGCCGGAGAGCGAGATGTTCTTTGTCACATGGTATCGTTCACTGGTCAACCTGATGAGTGTCGATGCATGGGCCTTCGCCGCCCTGACAGCGCTGGCGCTCGCCATCGCCTTGGCGTTGGTGTACCTCTTTGCCAACCGCATCTGGCTGCGAAAGTTAGGTTTCTTCGGCGCCATCGGCCTGCTGTTGTTGTTTGTCCTGGCCAATATCCTGGCCTATTCCCAGAAGCAGGAGCTTGTCAGCCGCAGCAGCGCCATCATCACCAGCTCTGCCGTAGGCGTCAAGAGCACACCTGCCGATGACGGCACAGAACTATTCATCCTGCACGAAGGCACGAAGGTGGAAATCACCGACGGGGCCATGAAGCAATGGAAGCGCGTGCGGGTGGCCGACGGTAAGGACGGCTGGGTGAAAGCGAAGGACATGGAGGTGATCTGAGAAGTGAGAGGTGAGAAGTAAGAACTGAGAGGTGAGCGTATGGACTTTGACACACTGATAGAATTCGACCGCCAGCTGCTGCTATTCCTGAACGGCAGCTCGTCACTCTATCTGGACGGCCTTGTCAGGACACTCACCAACGCCCTGACATGGGTACCTCTGTACGTGTCGCTTTTCTATTTGGTGATCAAGAACAACGACACCGTCACGCAGATTCTCCTTGTCGTGGCCTGTGCTGTTGTCTGCCTGTTACTCACCGGCACCATTGACGACACGATCGTCAAGCCCCTCGTGGCACGTTGGCGACCCACCCACGACCCCGTCATCGGTTCTATGGTAGACATTGTGAACGGCTACCGCGGCGGACGCTTCGGTTTCTTCTCCGCTCATGCCTGCAATACCTTCGGCATTGCCGTATTCTTCTGCTGGTTAGTGCGCAGCCGCCTGCTCTCCACGGCCCTGGTCCTGTGGTCGCTCGTCAACTGCTGGACGCGCCTCTATTTAGGCGTCCATTTCCCGGGCGACATCCTCTGCGGACTGATCTGGGGAGCTATCGGTGCCTCACTGGCCTATCTGCTCTACCATCGGCTGAGGCTACGCCTTACAGTCAGCAGACGCCTTGTCTCCTCACAGTACACCTCCACCGGCTACCTTCACTCCGACGTGAACATTGTCGTTGCCGTTCTCGTCTTCACATTAGTCTACGCACTGTTGCGCGCCTGTCTATTCCTCTATGAATAAGTATTCCGCATGAATAACGACGTCAAGAAAATACAGATGAGCGACTATAGCTATGAGCTGCCAGATGAGCGCATAGCCAAGTTCCCAATGGCTCGTCGCGACCAGTCCAAACTGCTGGTCTATCGCCAGGGAACCGTCTCCGAGGACCGTTTCTTCAATCTCCCCGGCTACCTGCCCCAAGACGTCCTGATGGTCTTCAACAATACCAAGGTTATCCAGGCACGTATGCACTTCCACAAAGAGTCAGGTGCCCTCATCGAGGTGTTCCTGTTAGAGCCTTACATGCCTGCTGACTATGAACAGATATTCCAGACCACCGGGCGTTGCTCGTGGCTCTGTCTTGTGGGCAACCTGAAGAAATGGAAGGAAGGACCATTGACCATCAAGCATGGACCACTGACCATTACGGCTACGCGACAGGGGGTGGTGGGCACCAGCCAGCTCATTGAGTTCGAGTGGTCCACTGCCGACACTCAGTCCTCAGCCATCACCCTTCACCCTTCACCTTTCACCCTTCAGCCGTCCTTCGCCGAGATTCTCGATATGTTTGGTGAACTGCCCATCCCACCCTATCTGAATAGAAAGAGTGAGGAAAGCGATAAAACCACCTACCAGACCGTCTACTCAAAGATCAAGGGCAGCGTGGCGGCCCCCACGGCCGGCCTGCACTTCACACCTGAAGTGCTTGCAGCCATCGACGCCCGAGGCATTGACCGTGAGGAAGTGACCCTCCACGTAGGGGCAGGCACCTTCCGCCCAGTGAAGAGCGCTGACATTGGAGGCCACGACATGCACACCGAGTATATTAGCGTGCGCCGCCAGACCATTGAGAAGCTGCTGGCCCACGGAGGTCAGGCCGTCGCTGTCGGGACCACCAGCGTACGCACATTGGAAAGTCTCTACTACATGGGGCTTAAAGTGCTCCGCCAGCCTACCCTCACGGAGGAAGAGTTGCACGTCAGCCAGTGGACGCCGTATGAAATCGATGAGCAGCCCGATGCAGTAACCGCCCTGAATGCCCTACTCCAATGGATGGATGCCCACCAGCTCTCCGTTCTCCACTCCAGCACGCAGATCATCATCGTGCCCGGCTACGAGTACAAAATCGTAAAAATGCTCGTCACCAACTTCCACCAGCCGCAGTCTACCCTCCTGCTGCTGGTCAGCGCCTTTGTCAAAGGACAGTGGCGCACAATCTATGACTACGCCCTTAACCATGACTTCCGCTTCCTCAGCTATGGCGATTCCTCGCTGCTAATACCCTGAAAACCGCCATTTGCGAACTTTTGCGAACTGGAAAAACAATTGCAAACTATTGCGAACGAAAAAACTTGGATGATTCAGTTTTTCTTCGTACCTTTGCGCTATGATTTACGAAATTATCATAGGAATTCTGATTTATGCCGTGCTCTTCGTCGTCACGGTGCAGAGCAGCCGCAGGAAAGTGCTGGCTATTCAGGAGCGTATGGATAAAGTACGCGCCTTGCAGGAGCTGCAGCAGGCACAGACCCAGCAGAGCATCGCACACAACGAGGCGAAAATCCGTGAGCTGGAGACACTCCTACAGAAGCTGGGCGACGAGAACTCGCTGCTGCGCCTGGAACTGGAGGAAAAGAAGGCCACGCTCTCCTATAATAATAAGGTAGCCATCATCGAGAACGAAAAGCGCCAGCAGGCCGAGACTGTGATCTTCTCGTCAGACATCTACCGGCGCCTGCAGGACGCGCTGAACAAGGGACGGAGTCTCACCCATCAGGAATGGACGGAACTGGCAGAGCTGGTAAACAGCATCTACACAGGCTTCACCGAGAAGCTCTACAGCCTCTACCGGATGACTGAACAGGACTATCACGTCAGCCTTCTCATCAAGGTAAGGATTGCTCCGAAGGACATTGCCCTGCTCACGGCCCACTCCAAAGAAAGCATCGCCTCCACCCGCAGCCGTCTCTTCCAGAAGGTATTCAACCAGAAAGGCTCATCGAAGGACTGGGACGACTTCGTGCTCACCATTTAGAGAAATTCATTTACGTAATTGAACCATATCATCCATTTACGAACTAAAAATTAAAACACGCAAGCTATGATTGAGTATTTAGCACAACACTTATGGCAGATGTGGGCCGTCGTAGCCGTGATCTGCTTGATTCTGGAACTGACAGCAGGCGATTTCTTCATCATCTGCTTCTCCATCGGTGCCGTCTTTGCCGCCGTCTCAGCAGCCCTGGGACTGAGCATCTACTGGCAACTGTTCCTCTTTGCCGTGTTCACGCTCATCAGCCTCTTCTGGGTACGTCCCTTTGCCCAGCGCTACCTGCACAAGGGCGAGGACAACCGCGTGAGCAATGCCGACGCACTGTTAGGACGTCAGGGGCGTGTCGTGGAGACCGTCAAGGCCGACGGCTTCGGACGCGTGCAGATTGACGGTGACATCTGGAAAGCCGTCACCAACGAGCCGAACGACATCCGCGAAGGCAGCAACGTCCGTGTCATAGGGCGCGAAAGCACCATCATCACCGTAGAAACCTTTTAATCATTAACACTTAAAAAATTAGACATTATGACCTACGTATTAGTATTCATCATCGTGGCGGTTATTATCTTCGCCAAGATGGCACTTGTGATCATCCCCCAGTCGGAAACCAAGATTGTGGAGCGTCTCGGACGCTACTACGCCACGCTTCAGCCGGGTATCAACATCATCATCCCGTTCATCGACCGCGCCAAGTCTATCGTCGTGCTCAACCACGGGCGCTACCAGTACTCTAACACGATTGACCTGCGCGAACAGGTCTATGACTTCCCTAAGCAGAACGTGATTACGAAGGACAATGTGCAGACGGAGATCAACGCACTGCTCTATTTCCAGATTGTTGACCCCTTCAAGGCCACATACGAGATCAATAACCTCCCCAACGCCATCGAGAAGCTCACGCAGACCACCCTGCGTAACATCATCGGCGAACTGGAGCTGGACGAGACGCTGACCTCACGCGATACCATCAACAAGAAACTCTCCGCCGTACTCGACGATGCCACCGACAAGTGGGGTGTGAAGGTGAACCGCGTAGAGCTGCAGGACATCACGCCTCCCGACTCCGTGCTGACGGCAATGGAGAAGCAGATGCAGGCCGAGCGTAACAAGCGCGCACAGATCCTGACCTCCGAAGGACAGAAGGCCGCCGAGATTCTGGCTTCAGAGGGTGAGCGTACAGCTATCGTCAACAAGGCTGAGGCCGCCAAGGAACAGGCCATCCTCGAAGCCGAGGGTGAGGCTCAGGCACGCATCCGCAAGGCAGAGGCAGAGGCAAAGGCCATCGAGCTGATAACGGAAGCCGTTGGCAAGTCTACCAACCCTGCCAACTATCTGCTGGCTCAGAAGTATATCCAGATGATGCAGGAACTGGCCGAGGGCGACAAGACAAAGACCGTCTACCTGCCTTACGAAGCTACCAACCTGCTGGGCTCCATCGGTGGCATCAAAGAGCTGTTCAAAGCTGCTGAATAATCCCATATATCCATGAAGAGACTATCACTTACAACCCTGCTCACCCCCCTGTTGCTGCTCACCGGCTGCGGCGGGGGTGAGCTTGACAATTTGGAATTTGAACGCATCAGCGTCAGCCGAGAGGTAGCTATCGACAAGAGCGAAGGAGCGCCCCGTTGCACCGTAGACCTGCAGATGGACTTCCTGGGCGAGCAATACGGTGAAGTGGCAAAGGCAATCAACAGTGCCGTGGTGAACAAAGTGTTCTATTTGGAGAACCTAAGCATGAAAGAGGCAGCCGACTCATTTGCCAACAAGTACTGTCGCGACTATGTGAAGAACTATGCCCCACTCTATCGCGAGGACAAGGCTGACAAGAAGAAGCTGGCCTGGTATGAATACCAATACAAGGTAAGCACGGAGGTTAGTCAAGAGCGAAAAGGCGTGCTGACATATTTCATCAACCTGGAATACTACGAAGGCGGCGCACACGGCATCAGCCAGCAGCTATCCATGAATTTCAACAAGGCGACAGGCCGGCAGATGGCACTGGCCGATATCTTCGTGCCAGGATACGAACAGCGGCTGAACGAACTGCTGTTAGAAGCCCTGCAGGAAAAGACCGGCACGAAGAACCTGGACGAACTGCATGAAGAGGGATACCTGTACTCTATGAACATCTTTGCACCTGAGAACTTTGTTTTGGGCGACGACAAGCTCACATTCATCTACAATCCCTACGAGCTGGCCGACTATAGTAAGGGAAAGATAGAGTTGGCCATAGATTACGACGATTTGGAGGACATCATGAAATAAGCAGGAATGGAAATCATCAGAAAATACTTCAGGGAGCTGAGCGACGAACAGCTCAAACAGATAGAAATGCTCGACGGTCTGTACCGGGATTGGAATGCCAAGATCAATGTCATCTCGCGCAAGGACATTGACAACCTCTACGAGCGCCACGTACTCCACTCTATGGCCATTGCACGCACCGTCAACTTCCGGCCGGGCACCCGTATTCTTGACTTCGGCACCGGCGGTGGTTTCCCTGGCATACCGTTAGCCATCCTGTTTCCCGAGTGCAGCTTCAAGCTCATCGACGGCACGGGCAAGAAGATCCGCGTGGCGCAGGAGGTGGCAAAGGCCATCGGACTCAAGAACTGCAAGATAGAACAATTGCGTGGAGAGGACGAGAAGGGACAGTATGATTTCGTCGTAAGTCGCGCCGTGATGGCCCTACCCGACTTGGCAAAAATCGTGCGAAAGAACATCTCTAAGAAACAGCAGAATGCTTTACCTAACGGGCTTATCTGCCTAAAGGGAGGAGACTTACAGGCAGAAGCGAAACCATTCAAGAACAGCGTGGAGATAGACGATATTGACAAGTGGTTCGACGAAGAATGGTTCAAGGGCAAGCACGTCATATATGTTCCACTCTAATTTCTCATTCTCCCTTTCTCACATGCTACAGATAAAAAACTTCGTTTGCAACACACTACAGGAGAACAGCTACGTCGTTAGCGACGAGACCTCCGAAGCCGTCATCATTGACTGCGGCGCCTACTTTGACGATGAGCGGAAAGCCATTGTCAACTATATCCTTGAAAGAAACCTGAAGCCTACGCACCTGCTCTGCACCCACGGCCACTTCGACCACTGCTTCGGCAACGACACCATCTGGCATGAGTACGGCCTGAAGCCCGAGGTAATGGCAGAGGACGAATGGCTGATGGATATCAAGTCACAGATGAAGTCAATGATGGGAATAGACTACCAGCGGGAGGTACCACCCACAGGCCACCTGCTGAAAGCCGGCGAAATCATCACCTTCGGAACACATCAGTTCACCGTCCTTTCCACGCCTGGCCACACACCTGGCGGCGTCTGCTTCTACTGCGAAGCGGAGAAGGTGGTCTTCACCGGCGACACCCTCTTCCGCATGAGCGTGGGCAGGACCGACTTCGACCGCGGAAGCTGGGAACAGCTCATGAAAAGCCTCACCACTGTCATAGCCCACCTGCCCGCAGACACCACAGCCTACTGCGGACACGGCCCACAGACCACCATCGGAGACGAGCTCCGATACAACCCCTATCTCAGAGGAACTGTCTGAAATAACAAGAGAGGGGAACGGTTCTTGATTCACTTCATTAGAATCAAGAACCGTTCCCTGATTATGTACGCTCGAAAGCCCAATCATTACTTAGCAAACGTCACTCCCACAGTTAGATTAGCACTTTTCAAGGATGATGGAGATTTACATGATGCGCTATTATTTCCAATAACCTGCTTATACTCAAACACATCGAAAACGGGTTTTGAGTTTTCCCATTCGCCAAGATATATGCGCTTATTACCATCATAAGAATAAGTACCCTCATGAAGCTCAAGGGGACCTGTCATACTTAACTTACTTTTCGAGGTAGCCTTAAACTGTTGTGTATAGTTAGTAGACTCCGATTTCCACTCAACCTTTATGTTACTGATAATTGCCTTTTTGCTTTCCAGCTTATTCAGGTCATCTATATCGAACGAACAAGTGCCAACTACTTTAGATCCATCACTTTTAGTAACATTGCGTGAACAAGTGACGTGGTATCCATTAGTATCATGAGTTACAACGACCTCGGTTCTTTTGTTATCATTATATCCGCCGGCAGCAAGATTATCCCATCCATCATCTTTAACGTATGATTTACCTCCATCAACACATGACAGTACAGCTGAGAAATCAATATGAATTGACGCACCGTCAATTCTGTACGCACTCTCCTGGCTGCTTGCACTCTGGGTAATCTTCACCGACATATAGGTGCGCTGTGCATCGGTGGAGGATTTCACGTTGCTGACGTAGCACCTGACGGTGGCTGTTCGATCCTTGCCAGTGGTGTTGGCCTTGGCGGTGAATGCAATGGTGTTGTTATCACCGAACGCTGCCGAGAGCCACGACTTATCGGCATCGGCAATTACGTAGCCACGATAGCCGTAACCCTGCGGTGCGACGGTTACGCTCTTTGTACCGCCACTGCCATCAAAGGTCAGCGTGGTGGGGCTGACGCTGGGGGCAATGGCCTTCTGAGTCACGGTAACGGGCAGGTACACCTTGTCCGCAGCCGTGGGATTCTCTGAGTTCGTGACAAAGAACTTCACGGTACCCGTACGCTCACTGCCCGTGGTGTTCTCATCAGCCGTAATATTGTAAGTGTTGCCATCGCCTCTC